>NZ_SSOL01000070.1:0-148857 GCF_029871275.1 Pseudomonas sp. BN414 | reverse complement strand
GAACGTAACAAACCGCACGTCAACGTTGGCACCATCGGTCACGTTGACCATGGCAAGACCACTCTGACTGCTGCTCTGACCAAGGTCTGCTCCGAGACCTGGGGTGGTTCCGCTCGTGCGTTCGACCAGATCGACAACGCGCCGGAAGAGAAGGCTCGCGGTATCACCATCAACACCTCCCACGTTGAGTACGATTCCGCTGTTCGTCACTACGCTCACGTTGACTGCCCCGGTCACGCTGACTACGTGAAGAACATGATCACCGGTGCTGCGCAGATGGACGGCGCGATCCTGGTTTGCTCGGCTGCTGACGGCCCCATGCCGCAGACCCGCGAGCACATCCTGCTGTCCCGTCAGGTAGGCGTTCCTTACATCGTCGTGTTCCTGAACAAGGCCGACATGGTTGACGACGCCGAGCTGCTGGAACTGGTCGAAATGGAAGTTCGCGACCTGCTGAACACCTACGACTTCCCGGGCGACGACACTCCGATCATCATCGGTTCCGCTCTGATGGCCCTGGAAGGCAAGGACGACAACGAAATCGGCGTTTCCGCCGTTCGTAAGCTGGTTGAGACCCTGGACTCCTACATTCCGGAGCCGGTGCGTGCCATCGATCAGCCGTTCCTGCTGCCGATCGAAGACGTGTTCTCCATTTCCGGTCGCGGCACCGTGGTAACCGGTCGTGTTGAGCGTGGCATCGTCAAGGTTCAGGAAGAAGTCGAGATCGTCGGCATTCGTCCGACCACCAAGACCACCTGCACCGGCGTTGAAATGTTCCGCAAGCTGCTCGACGAAGGTCGTGCCGGTGAGAACGTTGGCGTCCTGCTGCGCGGCACCAAGCGTGACGACGTAGAGCGTGGTCAGGTTCTGGCCAAGCCGGGCACCATCAAGCCGCACACCAAGTTCGAGTGCGAAGTGTACGTGCTGTCCAAAGAAGAAGGTGGTCGTCACACCCCGTTCTTCAAGGGCTACCGTCCGCAGTTCTACTTCCGTACCACTGACGTGACCGGTAACTGCGAACTGCCGGAAGGCGTTGAGATGGTAATGCCGGGCGACAACATCAAGATGGTTGTCACCCTGATCGCTCCGATCGCCATGGAAGATGGCCTGCGCTTCGCGATCCGCGAAGGCGGCCGTACCGTTGGTGCCGGCGTTGTAGCCAAGATCATCGAGTAATCGAAGGTCTCGCTAAGAGAGGAGGGCCCTTCGGGGCCCTTTTCTTTTGTCTGGTCAAAAGTTGACACCCCTTCGGCGCATCCGTACAATCACGCCTCCTTTTAACGGGCGTAGTCCGTCCGTTAGGGAAAGCAGAGATAGAGTCTGAGGTCAAAATGCAAAACCAACAAATCCGTATTCGGTTGAAGGCTTTTGACCATCGCCTGATCGATCAATCCACCCAGGAAATCGTGGAAACCGCGAAACGTACTGGTGCTCAGGTGCGTGGTCCTATTCCTCTGCCTACTCGCAAAGAGCGGTACACCGTTCTGATCTCCCCGCACGTCAACAAAGATGCGCGCGATCAGTACGAAATTCGTACCCACAAGCGTGTTCTGGACATCGTCCAGCCGACGGATAAAACCGTCGATGCGCTGATGAAGCTCGACCTTGCGGCAGGCGTGGAAGTGCAGATCAGCCTCGGCTAATAACCTTCGGGTTTTAGTCGTGTAACGCTCTGAAATGGGCGGCCATAGCGGGTGAAAGCCCCGTACACTCATGAGGTTTATAACATGACTATTGGTGTAGTCGGTCGTAAGTGCGGCATGACCCGCATTTTCACCGAAGAAGGCGTCTCCATTCCGGTTACGGTCATTGAGATCGAGCCGAATCGCGTGACCCAATTCAAAAACGAAGAAAGCGATGGCTATCGCGCCGTACAGGTAACTGTCGGTGAGCGTCGTGCCTCTCGCGTGACCAAGGCGCAAGCCGGTCACTTCGCCAAGGCAAGCGTGGCTGCTGGTCGCGGTGTTTGGGAATTCCGTCTTGAAGAAGGCGAGTACCAGGCTGGCGATCAACTGACTGCTGAGCTGTTCCAAGCTGGTCAACTGGTAGATGTTACCGGTCAGTCCAAGGGTAAAGGCTATGCCGGTACCATCAAGCGCTGGAACTTCCGCGGTCAGGACAACACCCACGGTAACTCCGTCTCCCACCGCGCCCCGGGTTCTATTGGCCAGTGCCAGACTCCTGGTCGTGTCTTCAAGGGCAAGAAAATGTCCGGTCACCTCGGTGCTGAGCGTGTAACCGTGCAGTCCCTGGAAGTTGTGCGTGTCGATGCAGAACGTAATCTGCTGCTGGTCAAAGGTGCCGTTCCTGGCGCTACCGGTGGTGATGTCGTTGTGCGTCCGGCAGCCAAGGCTCGTGGTTAAGAGGGGAAGCTGAGATGCAATTGAATGTAAATGGCGCTCAGGCTATCGAAGTCAGCGAGCGTACTTTTGGTGGTGAGTTCAACGAGACCCTGGTTCACCAGGCTGTCGTCGCCTACATGGCCGGTGGCCGTCAGGGCACTCGCGCGCAGAAGACCCGTTCCGAAGTTTCCGGCGGTGGCAAGAAGCCGTGGCGTCAGAAGGGCACTGGTCGTGCTCGTGCTGGCACCATTCGCAGCCCCATCTGGCGCTCCGGTGGTACCACCTTCGCTGCCAAGCCGCAGGATCACTCCCAGAAGCTCAACAAGAAGATGTACCGCGCTGCCATGCGCTCCATCCTCTCTGAGCTCGTTCGTCAAGAGCGCCTGGTTGTGGTTGAAGACTTTGCTGTCGATGCCCCGAAAACCAAAGCTCTGCTGGGCAAGCTGAATGGCCTGGGTCTGACTGACGTGCTGATCGTTTCCGATGCCGTTGATCAGAACCTGTACCTGGCTGCTCGCAACCTGCCGCACGTTGACGTTCGTGATGTTCAGGGTTCCGACCCGGTCAGCCTGATCGCCTACGACAAGGTGCTTATCACCGTGTCCGCCGTGAAGAAATTCGAGGAGCTGCTGGCATGAACCAGGAACGCGTATTCAAGGTGCTGGTTGGTCCGCACGTCTCCGAGAAGGCCACCATGCTGGCTGACAGCAAGGGCCAGTTCGTTTTCAAGGTTGCCACTGATGCAACCAAGCTGGAAATCAAGAAGGCCGTAGAAAGCCTGTTCAGCGTGAAAGTCGCTCGTGTCACCACCCTCGTTGTTAAGGGTAAGACCAAGCGTACCGTTCGTGGTCTGGGCAAGCGTAACGACTGGAAAAAAGCGTACATCGCTCTCCAGCCGGGCCAAGATCTCGATTTCGCCAGCAGCGCTGAGTAAAGGGGTGCATCATGGCAATCGTTAAATGCAAACCGACCTCCGCTGGCCGCCGTTTCGTGGTCAAGGTGGTCAACCAGGAGCTGCACAAAGGCGCTCCCTACGCACCGCTGGTCGAGAAAAAATCGAAGTCCGGTGGTCGTAACAACAACGGCCGTATCACCACTCGCCACATCGGCGGTGGTCACAAGCAGCACTATCGTCTGGTCGACTTCCGTCGCAACAAGGATGGCATTCCTGCCACCGTTGAGCGCATCGAATACGATCCGAACCGTACTGCTCACATCGCTCTGCTGAAGTACGCCGATGGCGAGCGTCGCTACATCATCGCGCCGAAAGGCGTGAGCGCTGGCGACCAGCTGATCTCGGGCGTCAATGCACCGATCAAGGCCGGTAATGCCCTGCCGCTGCGCAACATCCCGGTTGGTAGCACCATTCACGGTATCGAACTCAAGCCTGGCAAGGGTGCGCAAATCGCCCGTTCCGCCGGTGCCTCCGTTCAGTTGGTAGCCCGTGAAGGCGCCTACGTAACCCTGCGTCTGCGCTCCGGCGAGATGCGTAAAGTCCTGGCTGAGTGCCGTGCGACCCTGGGCGAAGTCTCGAACTCCGAGCACAGCCTGCGTTCGCTGGGTAAAGCTGGTGCCAAGCGCTGGCGTGGTGTTCGCCCGACCGTTCGCGGCGTGGCGATGAACCCGGTAGACCACCCGCATGGTGGTGGTGAAGGTCGTACCTCTGGTGGCCGTCATCCGGTGTCTCCGTGGGGCTTCCCGACCAAGGGTGCGAAGACCCGCGCGAACAAGCGCACCGACAACATGATCGTCCGTCGCCGTAAATAACTGAGGATACGACAGTGCCGCGTTCTCTGAAAAAAGGTCCTTTTATCGATCTTCACCTACTGAAGAAGGTCGAAGTGGCGGTGGAAAAGAACGATCGCAAGCCGGTTAAAACCTGGTCGCGCCGTTCCATCGTTCTGCCGCAAATGGTCGGTCTGACCATCGCTGTACACAACGGTCGTCAACATGTCCCGGTTCTCGTGAACGAAGACATGGTCGGTCACAAACTGGGCGAGTTCGCTGCCACCCGCACCTATCGCGGTCATGCTGCGGACAAGAAAGCCAAGCGTTAAGGGGTAAGGAACGATGGAAGTAGCCGCTAAGCTGTCGGGCGCTCGAATCTCCGCCCAGAAAGCCCGCTTGGTCGCCGACCAGATTCGCGGGAAGAAGGTGGGCGAAGCGCTCAACCTGTTGACTTTCAGCAGCAAGAAAGCCGCTGAAATCATGAAGAAAGTGCTCGAATCGGCCGTGGCCAACGCTGAGCACAACGAAGGCGCAGACGTGGATGACCTGAAGGTTTCCACCGTTTTCGTCAACGAAGGGCGTTCGCTGAAGCGCATCATGCCGCGTGCCAAAGGCCGTGCTGATCGCATCGTCAAGCGGTCTTGCCATATCACTGTCAAGGTTGCGGACAAGTAACGGAGTCGATCAGATGGGTCAGAAAGTACATCCCACTGGCATTCGCCTGGGAATCGTCAAGGAGCACACCTCCGTTTGGTACGCAGATAAGCGCACTTATGCCGACTATCTGTTTGCCGACCTGAAGGTGCGTGAGTACCTCCAAGACAAACTAAAAAGCGCGTCCGTAAGCCGTATCGATATTCATCGTCCGGCTCAAACCGCACGCATCACCATCCACACCGCTCGTCCCGGCATCGTGATCGGCAAGAAAGGTGAAGATGTTGAGAAGCTGCGTCAGGACCTGACCAAGCAAATGGGTGTGCCTGTGCACATCAACATCGAAGAGATCCGCAAGCCGGAGCTCGACGGTATGCTGGTTGCGCAGAGCGTAGCTCAGCAGCTGGAGCGTCGTGTGATGTTCCGTCGCGCCATGAAGCGCGCTGTACAGAACGCCATGCGCATTGGTGCCAAGGGCATCAAGATCCAGGTGAGCGGTCGTCTCGGTGGCGCTGAAATCGCCCGTACCGAATGGTATCGCGAAGGTCGTGTGCCCCTGCACACCCTGCGCGCCGACATCGACTACGCAACCTACGAAGCGCACACCACCTACGGTGTGATCGGTGTGAAGGTTTGGATCTTCAAGGGTGAGGTCATCGGTGGCCGCCAGGAAGAACTGAAACCCGTAGCGCCCGCTCCTCGTAAAAAAGCTGCTAAGTAAGGGGTACGCCAAATGCTGCAACCAAAGCGTACGAAGTTCCGCAAGCAGATGACCGGCCACAACCGTGGTCTGGCTCAGCGCGGTAGCAAGGTCAGCTTCGGCGAGTTCGCGCTGAAGGCTACTGGCCGTGGTCGTCTCACTGCCCGCCAGATCGAGGCTGCACGTCGTGCCCTCACTCGTCACGTGAAACGTGGCGGCAAGATCTGGATCCGTGTATTCCCGGACAAGCCCGTTACCAAAAAGCCCCTCGAAGTTCGTATGGGTAAAGGTAAGGGTGGCGTCGAGTACTGGGTAGCCCAGATTCAACCGGGCAAGGTCCTGTACGAGATCGAGGGTGTTTCCGAAGAGCTGGCGCGTGAGGCATTCGCCCTGGCTGCTGCAAAGCTGCCGCTCGCCACCTCCTTTGTTAAGCGGACGGTGATGTGATGAAAGCGAATGAACTTCGTGAAAAATCCGTACAGCAGCTGAACGAGCAACTGCTCGGCCTGCTGCGCGACCAGTTCAATCTGCGCATGCAGAAAGCAACTGGCCAGTTGGGGCAGTCTCACCTGCTCTCGCAAGTGAAGCGCGACATCGCTCGCGTGAAAACTGTGCTCAACCAGCAAGCAGGTAAGTAATCATGGCTGAAGCTCAGAAAACCGTCCGCACGCTGACCGGCCGCGTCGTCAGCGACAAGATGGACAAGACCATCACCGTTTTGATCGAGCGTCGCGTTAAGCACCCGATCTACGGTAAGTACGTGAAGCGCTCGACCAAGCTGCACGCCCACGACGAAACCAATCAGTGCCGTATCGGCGACAAGGTCACCATTCGTGAGACCCGTCCGCTGGCCAAGACCAAGTCCTGGGCCCTGGTGGAAGTCGTCGAACGTGCCGTGGAAGTCTAAGGACTAAGGGTCGGAGAAAGATATGATTCAGACTCAATCCATGCTCGACGTCGCTGACAACAGCGGTGCTCGTCGCGTTATGTGCATCAAGGTCCTTGGTGGTTCGCACCGTCGTTACGCTGGTATCGGCGACATCATCAAAGTGACCGTTAAAGAAGCGATCCCGCGCGGCAAGGTGAAGAAAGGCCAGGTAATGACCGCTGTTGTGGTTCGTACCAAGCACGGCGTTCGTCGCCCTGACGGCTCGATCATTCGCTTCGACGGCAACGCCGCCGTCCTGCTGAACAACAAGCAGGAGCCGATCGGCACCCGTATCTTCGGGCCCGTGACCCGTGAACTGCGTTCCGAGAAGTTCATGAAGATCGTCTCGCTCGCCCCCGAAGTGCTGTAAGGAGAAGCCGTCATGCAAAAGATTCGTCGTGACGACGAGATCATCGTCATCGCCGGCAAGGACAAGGGCAAGCGCGGTAAGGTGCTGAAGGTTCTCGCTGACAGCCGTGTGCTGGTCAGCGGTGTAAACCTGATCAAGCGCCACACCAAGCCGAACCCCATGGCCGGTGTCCAGGGCGGTATCGTCGAGCGAGAGGCGCCCATGCACCTCTCCAACGTAGCCATCTTCAATGCCGAGACCAACAAGGCTGATCGCGTTGGTTTCAAGGTTGAAGAAGGTAAGAAAATTCGTGTCTTCAAGTCGACCCAAAAGCCGGTTGATGCTTGAGCACTGCTAGGTAGATAACCATGGCACGACTAAAAGAGATTTACCGGAAAGAAATCGCGCCGAAGCTGAAGGAAGAACTTCAGCTCGGCAACGTGATGGAAACTCCGCGCATCACCAAGATCACTCTGAACATGGGTCTGGGCGAAGCTATCGGCGACAAGAAAGTCATCGAAAGCGCTGTTGCTGACCTGGAAAAGATCACCGGCCAGAAAGCCGTCGTGACCTACGCCCGCAAATCCATTGCAGGCTTCAAGGTTCGTGAAGGCTGGCCGATCGGCGTCAAGGTCACCCTGCGCCGCGATCGCATGTACGAGTTCCTGGATCGTCTGCTCTCCATCTCCCTGCCGCGCGTGCGTGACTTCCGCGGCCTGAATGCCAAGTCCTTCGACGGTCGTGGCAACTACAGCATGGGTGTCAAAGAGCAGATCATCTTCCCGGAAATCGATTACGACAAAATCGATGCGCTGCGCGGTCTGGACATCACTCTGACCACCACCGCCCGTACGGATGAGGAAGGTCGTGCTTTGCTGCGCGCCTTCAAATTCCCGTTCCGCAACTGATTGGAGTAGGAACATGGCCAAACAGAGCATGAAGAACCGCGAGCTGAAGCGTCAGCAGACGGTTGCTAAGTTCGCCAAGAAGCGTGCTGAGCTGAAAGCTATCATCGCCAACCCGAACTCCACTGCGGAAGCTCGTTGGGAAGCGCAGGTAGCTCTGCAGAAGCAGCCCCGTGACGCCAGCGCCTCGCGCCTGCGTAACCGCTGCCGCATCACCGGTCGTCCGCACGGCGTTTACCGCAAGTTCGGCCTTGGCCGTAACAAGCTGCGTGAAGCTGCCATGCGCGGTGACGTACCCGGCCTGGTGAAAGCCAGCTGGTAATGATCGTCGGTTGGGTCGGCTTTGGTCGGCTCAGCCCAGGTCATCAGAATCAAGCCCCTTTTGGGGCTTGATTCGTTTCTGGAGTATCTCTAGAATGTCCGGCTCGCCCGGGCCTGGCATTAGTCCGTCCAGTGTCTGCGCGCGATTCTAGCCGCAAGGCTATTTCTTTTTGTATCAGGAGCATCTAGCCCATGAGTATGCAGGACCCGTTAGCGGACATGCTAACTCGTATCCGTAATGCCCAGATGGCTGAAAAGTCTGTCGTAAGCATGCCGTCCTCCAAACTGAAGGTGGCAGTAGCCAGCGTTCTGAAGAACGAAGGTTACATCACGGGATACCAAGTCAGCAGCGACATCAAGCCTCTGCTGTCCATCGAGCTGAAGTACTTCGAAGGCCGTCCGGTCATCGAAGAGCTGAAGCGCGTAAGTCGTCCTGGCCTGCGCCAGTACAAGTCCGTCGATCAGCTGCCGAAAGTACGTGGCGGCCTGGGCGTATCGATCGTTTCCACCAACAAGGGTGTGATGACTGATCGTGCTGCTCGCGCTGCTGGTGTTGGTGGCGAAGTGCTTTGCACTGTGTTCTAAGGGGGTTGAAGCATGTCTCGCGTTGCTAAGAACCCCGTCAAGCTGCCCGCTGGCGTTGAAGTCAAGATCGCCGGTCAGCAGCTTTCGGTGAAGGGTGCCAAGGGCGCTCTGGAACTGAAAGTACACTCGTCTGTGGAAGTGCTGCAGGAGTCCGGTGAGCTGCGTTTTGCTGCTCGCAATGGCGACCAGCAGAACAAAGCCATGGCCGGCACCACCCGTGCGTTGGTCAACAACATGGTAATCGGCGTTAGCCAGGGCTTCGAGCGCAAGCTCCAGCTGGTGGGCGTTGGTTACAAGGCTCAGGCCAAAGGCCAGACTCTGTCCCTGGCTCTCGGCTTCTCGCATCCGGTGGATTACGAACTGCCGCAAGGTATCACCGCTGAAACCCCCAGCCAGACCGATATCCTGATCAAGGGCATCGACAAGCAGCTGGTCGGTCAAGTGGCCGCCGAGATTCGCGACTTCCGTCCGCCGGAGCCTTACAAAGGCAAGGGTGTACGTTACGCCGACGAAGTCGTCCGTCGTAAAGAAGCTAAGAAGAAGTAGGGCATAGCAAATGAGCGTAAAGAAAGAAACTCGTCTGCGTCGCGCTCGCAAGGCACGCCTGAAAATGCGCGAGCTGGAAGCCGTACGCCTCTGCGTGTACCGCTCCTCCCAGCACATCTACGCCCAGGTCATTTCGGCCGACGGCGCCACGGTCCTGGCCAGCGCCTCGACCCTGGACAAAGAACTGCGTGACGGCGCCACCGGCAACGTCGACGCGGCCAAGAAGGTTGGTCAGCTGGTTGCCGAGCGCGCGAAAGCCGCTGGCGTCACTCAGGTGGCATTCGATCGTTCTGGCTTCAAGTACCACGGCCGCGTCAAGGCGCTGGCTGATGCTGCTCGTGAAGGCGGGCTGGAGTTCTAAGTTATGGCAAATAACGAGCAAAAGCGCGACGAAGGCTACATCGAGAAGCTGGTTCAGGTTAATCGCGTTGCCAAGACCGTAAAAGGTGGTCGTATCTTCACCTTCACCGCGCTGACTGTAGTTGGCGACGGCAAAGGTCGTGTTGGTTTCGGCCGCGGCAAATCCCGCGAAGTGCCTGCTGCCATCCAGAAAGCGATGGAAGCTGCCCGCCGCAACATGATCCAGGTTGACCTGGACGGCACCACCCTGCAGTACCCGATCAAGTCCGCCCATGGCGCCTCCAAGGTGTTCATGCAGCCGGCTTCCGAAGGTACCGGTATCATCGCCGGCGGCGCCATGCGTGCCGTTCTGGAAGTGGCCGGTGTGCAGAACGTTCTGGCCAAGTGCTACGGCTCCACCAATCCGGTGAACGTGGTTTACGCCACTTTCAAGGGTCTGAAGAACATGCAGTCCCCTGAGTCGGTTGCGGCCAAGCGTGGTAAGAGCGTCGAGGAGATTCTCTAATCATGGCAACTGTCAAAGTAACGCTGATCAAGAGCGTTAGCGGCCGTCTGGCTAACCACAAGGCTTGCGTCAAAGGTCTCGGCCTGCGTCGCATTGGTCACTCCGTAGAAGTTCAGGACACTCCTGAGAATCGCGGCATGATCAACAAGGCTTACTACCTTCTGCGCGTCGAGGGTTAATCCATGAAACTGAACGATCTGCGTTCCGCGCCGGGTTCCCGTCGCGAAAAGCACCGTCCGGGCCGTGGCATCGGTAGCGGTCTGGGTAAGACCGGTGGCCGTGGTCACAAAGGTCAGACCTCTCGCTCCGGTGGCACCATTGCTCCGGGCTTCGAGGGCGGTCAGCAGCCTCTGCACCGTCGTCTGCCGAAGTTCGGCTTCGTTTCCCTGAAAGCCATGGATCGCGCTGAAGTGCGCACTTCCGAGCTGGCCAAGGTGGAAGGCGATGTCGTAACTGTGCAGTCGCTGAAGGATGCCAACGTGATTAACCAGAACGTACAGCGTGTGAAAATCATGCTGTCCGGCGACGTTACTCGCGCGGTCACCCTGAAAGGTATCGCCGCCACCAAGGGTGCGCGTGCGGCTATCGAAGCAGCTGGCGGTAAGTTCGAGGACTAAATGGCTAAGCAAGGTGCTCTCTCCGCGCTCAGCAATGGCGGGTTGTCCGAGCTCTGGGCTCGACTGCGTTTCCTGTTCCTGGCGATCATCGTCTACCGGATCGGCGCGCACATCCCAGTGCCGGGTATCAACCCTGACCGGCTGGCCGAGCTGTTCCGGCAGAACGAGGGGACCATTCTTAGCCTGTTCAACATGTTCTCCGGCGGTGCGCTGGAGCGGATGAGCATCTTCGCACTGGGGATCATGCCGTACATCTCGGCGTCGATCATCATGCAGCTCATGACCGCGATCAGCCCGCAGCTGGAGCAGTTGAAGAAGGAAGGTGAGGCTGGCCGTCGCAAGATCAGCCAGTACACCCGCTACGGCACTGTAGCCCTGGCGTTGGTCCAGGCCATCGGCATGTCCGTTGGTCTGGCCAGTCAGGGTGTCGCTTTCTCGTCTGATTTCGGCTTCTACTTCGTGGCTGTCACCACCTTCGTGGCTGGTGCGATGTTCATGATGTGGCTTGGCGAGCAGATCACAGAGCGCGGTGTCGGCAACGGTATCTCGATGCTGATTTTTGCTGGCATCGTGGCCGGTCTGCCGAGAGCGATCGGGCAGTCTTTCGAGTCTGCACGTCAGGGCGATATCAATATCTTCGCTCTGGTCGCCATCGGTCTGCTGGCAGTAGCGATCATCGGTTTCGTGGTGTTCATTGAGCGTGGCCAGCGTCGTATCGCTGTGCATTACGCCAAGCGTCAGCAGGGCCGCAAGGTCTTCGCTGCGCAGACCAGCCACTTGCCGTTGAAGGTGAACATGGCCGGTGTCATTCCGGCTATCTTCGCCAGCAGCATCCTGCTGTTCCCGGCCTCTCTGGGTGCCTGGTTCGGTCAGTCCGAAAGCATGGGCTGGCTGCAGGATGTCTCGCAGGCTATCGCTCCTGGTCAGCCGTTGAACATTCTGCTGTTTAGTGCAGGGATCGTCTTCTTCTGCTTCTTCTACACAGCTCTGATGTTCAATCCGAAAGACGTGGCGGAGAACCTGAAGAAGTCCGGTGCCTTTATTCCGGGTATCCGTCCGGGAGAGCAGTCGGCGCGCTATATCGATGGCGTACTGACCCGCTTGACCATGTTCGGTGCTCTGTACATGACGGCTGTTTGCCTGCTGCCCCAGTTCCTGGTGGTTGCAGCGAATGTACCGTTCTACCTTGGCGGGACCTCGTTGCTGATCGTGGTTGTGGTTGTTATGGACTTTATGGCCCAAGTACAATCCCACCTCGTTTCGCACCAGTACGAATCCCTGATGAAGAAAGCCAACCTGAAGGGCTACGGCAGCGGCATGCTCCGCTGACCCAGTTCCGTAAGGTTCTAGGAGTTACTGATGAAAGTTCGTGCATCGGTGAAAAAGCTGTGCCGCAACTGCAAGATCGTTCGTCGCGACGGTATCGTTCGCGTGATCTGCAGCGCGGAACCGCGTCACAAGCAGCGCCAAGGCTGAGTGTGATTCACGCGTTATGAACCCGGCAGCTAGTGCGCTGCCGGGTTGATTATTCGTTTCTACAGCGCTAATATCTCGCGCCCTTTTCTTGGCTTCCGGGGCGTAGGTAGCTGTCAACTGGAGTTTCACTGAATGGCCCGTATTGCAGGCGTCAACATTCCAGATAACAAGCACACTGTTATCTCGCTGACCTACATCTACGGTGTTGGTCGCACCACTGCGCAGAACATCTGCGCTGTCACCGGCGTTAACCCGGCGGCAAAGATCAAGGATCTCTCTGACGAGCAGATCGAACAGCTGCGTGGCGAAGTCGCGAAGCTCACCACTGAAGGTGACCTGCGTCGCGAAATCAACATGAACATCAAGCGTCTGATGGACCTGGGCTGCTACCGCGGTCTGCGTCATCGTCGCGGTCTGCCTGTTCATGGCCAGCGCACCAAGACCAACGCGCGTACCCGTAAGGGCCCGCGTAAGCCGATCCGCAAGTAATTGCGCCCGCGAATCGACAGGAATTAAGTCATGGCTAAGCCTGCTGCTCGTCCTCGTAAGAAAGTCAAAAAGACAGTTGTGGATGGGATCGCCCATATCCACGCTTCTTTCAACAACACCATCGTGACCATCACTGACCGTCAAGGTAACGCTCTTTCCTGGGCTACCTCCGGTGGTTCGGGTTTCCGCGGTTCCCGTAAGAGCACCCCGTTCGCTGCCCAGGTTGCAGCCGAACGTGCTGGTCAAGCCGCTCTGGAATACGGCCTGAAGAACCTCGACGTGAACGTCAAGGGCCCGGGTCCGGGTCGCGAATCCGCTGTGCGTGCTCTGAACGCCTGCGGCTACAAGATCGCCAGCATCACCGACGTGACGCCCATCCCGCACAACGGGTGCCGTCCGCCGAAGAAGCGTCGCGTGTAATAGGAGACAGTGAGAAATGGCTCGTTACATTGGTCCCAAATGCAAACTGTCCCGTCGTGAAGGTACCGACCTCTTCCTGAAGAGTGGTGCTCGCGCGCTTGAATCCAAGTGCAACATCGAAGCGGCCCCTGGTCAGCACGGCGCCCGTCGCGGCCGCCTGTCCGACTACGGCACCCAGCTGCGTGAAAAGCAGAAAGTGCGCCGTATCTACGGTGTTCTGGAGCGTCAGTTCGGCAACTACTACAAAGAAGCTGCTGCTCGCAAGGGCGCTACCGGCGAAAACCTGCTGCAACTCCTCGAGTGCCGCCTGGACAACGTCGTGTACCGCATGGGCTTCGGCGCTACTCGTTCCGAGTCCCGTCAGCTGGTTTCCCACAAGGCCATCAGCGTCAACGGTCAGACTGTGAACGTCCCGTCCTACCAGATCAAAGCTGGTGACGTGGTTGCTGTTCGCGAGAAGTCGAAGAACCAACTGCGTATTGCCCAAGCCCTCGAACTGTGCGGTCAGCGTGGCCGTGTGGAGTGGGTTGAGGTTGACGCAGAGAAGAAGTCCGGCGTGTTCAAGAGCGTGCCGGCTCGCAGCGATCTGTCCGCCGACATCAACGAAAACCTGATTGTCGAGCTCTACTCCAAGTAAGGGCTAGAAAATAGGTGCATCCATGCAGAGTTCGGTAAATGAGTTCCTGACCCCCCGCCACATTGATGTGCAGGTGGTCAGTCCGACCCGCGCCAAGATTACGCTCGAGCCTCTCGAGCGTGGTTTCGGCCATACCCTGGGCAACGCGCTGCGTCGCATCCTGTTGTCCTCCATGCCTGGCTGTGCAGTAGTCGAGGCCGAGATCGATGGCGTACTCCACGAGTACAGCGCCATCGAGGGTGTTCAGGAAGATGTCATCGAGATCCTCCTGAACCTCAAAGGCCTGGCTATCAAGCTGCACGGTCGTGACGAAGTAACGCTGAACCTCTCGAAGAAAGGTTCGGGCGTGGTCACCGCTGCCGATATTCAGCTGGATCATGATGTCGAAATCGTCAACGGCGACCACGTGATCGCCAACCTGGCGGAAAACGGCGTCCTGAACATGAAGCTCAAGGTGTCCCGCGGTCGTGGCTACGAGCCCGCCGACGCGCGCCAGAGCGACGAAGACGAGAGCCGCAGCATTGGTCGTCTGCAGCTCGACGCCTCGTTCAGTCCCGTCCGCCGTGTTGCCTACGTGGTTGAAAACGCCCGTGTGGAGCAGCGCACCAACCTGGACAAGCTGGTCATCGATCTGGAAACCAACGGTACCCTGGACCCTGAAGAGGCCATCCGTCGTGCCGCTACCATCCTGCAACACCAACTGGCTGCGTTCGTCGACCTGAAGGGCGACAGCGAGCCGGTAGTGGTTGAGCAGGAAGACGAGATCGACCCGATCCTCCTTCGTCCGGTTGATGACCTCGAGCTGACCGTACGTTCGGCCAACTGCCTGAAAGCGGAGAACATCTACTACATCGGCGACCTGATTCAGCGCACCGAAGTAGAGCTGTTGAAGACTCCGAACCTGGGCAAGAAGTCCCTGACCGAGATCAAGGACGTCCTGGCCTCCCGTGGTCTGTCCCTCGGCATGCGCCTCGACAACTGGCCGCCGGCAAGTCTCAAGAAGGACGACAAGGCGACTGCCTGATCGTCCGTAATCACCGAACGTAGAAGTTTGGTAAGGAATTGAACCATGCGTCATCGTAAAAGTGGCCGTCACCTCAGCCGCACCAGCGCACACCGCAAGGCCATGTTCCAGAACATGGCGGTGTCGCTGTTCGAGCACGAACTGATCAAAACCACCCTGCCGAAAGCCAAGGAACTGCGCCGCGTTGCCGAGCCGCTGATCACCCTGGCCAAGGAAGACAGCGTTGCCAACCGTCGTCTGGCTTTCGACCGTACCCGTTCGAAATCTGCCGTAGGCAAACTGTTCAACGATCTGGGTAAGCGCTATGCCAACCGTCAGGGCGGCTACCTGCGTATCCTGAAGTGCGGTTTCCGCGCTGGCGACAACGCTCCCATGGCTTACGTCGAGCTGGTTGACCGTCCGGTCGCTGGTGAAGTCGAAGCTGCTGCCGAGTAAGTCGGTCGTTGCATGAAAAACCGGGCCTAGTGCCCGGTTTTTTTATGTCTGCGAATCCTGATGCCTCTTTCGATGCTGCGCTCTTGACCAGGCGCATTCGGATTACGGCTCCAGCGGTCGCGCTGGATAGCAGCAGGTAGATCACATCTCGCGGACACAAAAAAGGCCGGGCATCGCTGCCCGGCCTTTTTGTTGTGCGACTCAGAGAATCAGGCTCGATCGCGTTCCAGCAACGGCTTGAGGAATCGTCCGGTGTGGGATTGGGTCATGTCGGCGACCTCCTCCGGGGTACCGGTCGCGATGATCTGGCCACCTTTGGAACCGCCTTCCGGGCCGAGGTCCACCAGCCAGTCGGCCGTCTTGATCACGTCGAGGTTGTGCTCGATCACAACCACCGTATTGCCGTGGTCGCGCAGGCGGTGCAGGACGTCCAGCAGCTGCTGGATATCGGCAAAGTGCAAGCCTGTGGTGGGTTCATCGAGGATGTACAGCGTCTTCCCGGTGTCGCGCTTGGATAGTTCGCGCGATAGCTTCACCCGCTGTGCTTCACCGCCGGAAAGGGTGGTGGCTGATTGGCCCAGGCGGATGTACGACAGACCGACGTCCATCAGGGTCTGGAGCTTGCGGGCAATGGCCGGCACCGCGTCGAAGAACTCTCGAGCCTCTTCGATGGTCATCTCCAGCACTTCGTGGATGCTCTTGCCCTTGTAGCGGATCTCCAGGGTCTCGCGGTTGTAGCGCTTGCCCTTGCACACGTCACAGGGCACGTAGATGTCCGGCAGGAAGTGCATTTCCACCTTGATCACGCCATCGCCCTGGCAGGCCTCGCAGCGGCCACCTTTCACGTTGAAGGAGAAGCGCCCCGGACCGTAGCCACGGGAGCGGGATTCCGGCACGCCGGAAAACAGTTCGCGGATGGGCGTGAACAGGCCGGTGTAAGTCGCCGGATTGGAGCGGGGTGTGCGTCCAATCGGGCTTTGATCGATGTCCACCACCTTGTCCAGGTGCTGGAGGCCATCGAAGCTCTCGTGCGCGGATGCTTCCAGCGAAGTGGCACCGTTGAGTGCGGTGGCGGTGATCGGGAACAGGGTGTTGTTGATCAGGGTCGATTTGCCCGAGCCGGACACACCAGTGACACAGGTCAGGAGGCCCACCGGAATTTCCAGATTCACCTGCTGGAGGTTGTTGCCGCTGGCGCCTTTGAGCTTGAGGGACTTCTTCTTGTCGCGCGGGGTGCGTTCGACCGGTACTTCGATCTTCACGCGGCCGGACAGGTACTTGCCGGTGAGCGAGTTCGGATGAGCCATGACCTCGTCCGGAGTGCCTTCTGCGACGATCTGGCCGCCATGCACGCCAGCGCCGGGGCCGATGTCCACGACATAGTCGGCGAGACGGATGGCGTCCTCGTCGTGCTCGACCACGATCACCGTGTTACCCAGGTTACGCAGGTGGGTGAGGGTCGCCAGCAGGCGTTCGTTGTCGCGTTGGTGCAGGCCGATGGAGGGCTCGTCGAGGATGTACATCACCCCCACCAGGCCGGCCCCGATCTGGCTGGCCAGGCGGATGCGCTGAGCTTCGCCACCGGACAGCGTGTCGGCGCTGCGGTCGAGGGTCAGATAGTCGAGGCCGACGTTGACCAAAAACTGCAGGCGCTCGCGGATTTCCTTGAGGATCTTCTCGGCGATTTCGCCGCGCCGACCGGTGAGGCTGAGCCCGCCGAAGTAATCCGCCGCATCGCCTACCGGTAGGCCGGTCACTGCTGGCAGGGTCTTGTCGCCGACCCATACATGGCGCGCTTCACGGCGCAGACGAGTGCCGCGACAGTCGGGGCAGGGTTGGGTGCTGAGAAACTTCGCCAGCTCCTCGCGCACGGTGGCCGATTCGGTTTCGCGGTAGCGGCGCTCCAGGTTGGGGATGATCCCCTCGAACGGATGCGAACGCTTGACGATGTCACCGCGGTCGTTGAGGTAGCGGAAGTCCACGTCCTCGCGACCGCTGCCAAACAGGATCGCCTTCTGGTGCTCGGCAGACAGGTCGTCGAAGGGTTTTTCCAGGCTGAAGCCATAGTGCGAGGCCAGCGACCCGAGCATCTGGAAGTAATAGACGTTGCGCCGGTCCCATCCGCGTATCGCGCCTTCGGCCAGTGTCAGCTCGCCATTCACCAGACGCTTGGCGTCGAAGAACTGCTTGACCCCCAGGCCGTCGCAGGTCGGGCAGGCCCCGGCCGGATTGTTGAAGGAAAACAGCTTGGGTTCCAGCTCGCTGATGGAGTGGCCGCAATGGGGACAGGCGAAACGAGCGGAGAAGATGATCTCCTCGCCTTCTTCGTCATCCATGGGCGCAATCAGGGCGATGCCGTCAGCGAGGTTGATCGCTGTCTCGAACGACTCGGCAAGACGTTGCTGCAGGTCGCCGCGGACCTTGAAACGGTCCACCACCACATCGACGGAGTGCTTCTTCTGCTTGTCCAGCTTGGGTAGTTCATCGAGCTCGTAGAGCCTGCCGTCCACCCGGGCGCGGACGAAACCCTGGGCACGCAGCTCCTCGAACACCGCCAGGTGCTCACCCTTGCGCTCGCGGATCACCGGCGCCAGGAGCATCAGCTTGCGGCCTTCGGGCAGGGCCAGCACCTGGTCGACCATCTGGCTGACGGTCTGGGCTTCCAGCGGTACATCGTGATCCGGGCAACGCGGCATGCCTACACGGGCGTAGAGCAGGCGCAGGTAGTCGTAGATCTCGGTGATGGTGCCGACGGTGGAGCGCGGGTTGTGGGAAGTGGACTTCTGCTCGATGGAAATCGCCGGCGATAGGCCCTCGATGGTGTCCACATCGGGCTTTTCCATCATCGACAGGAATTGCCGGGCGTAGGCCGACAGGGACTCCACGTAACGGCGCTGGCCCTCAGCGTAGAGCGTGTCGAAAGCCAGCGACGACTTGCCGGAGCCGGACAGACCGGTAATCACGATCAGCTTGTCGCGGGGGAGGGTGAGGTCGACGTTCTTCAGGTTATGGGTACGCGCCCCACGGATCAGGATCTTGTCCACAACGGCCTCACTTGGCGGTCGGAAACCGCCGATTATACGGCCCGCCACGGCTGAGCGGCAAAGCGTCACGGCTGTCACGGAAACGGCCGGGACTGCTAGAATGCGCGGCATTTTTCGGGCTCCGGCCGCAGCCGGGCAAGGGGCGCATGACGCAGGCCCCGATCGTTCTCCCTTGAGGCACCTATGCACGATTCCCACTCTGAACGCATGAGCGGCAGCGAAACGCGCGCGGCCAGCGGCCTGGCCCTGGTGTTCGCCTTCCGCATGCTCGGCATGTTCATGGTATTGCCAGTGCTGGCCACCTACGGCCAGGACCTCCCCGGCGCCACACCGGCCCTGATCGGCCTCGCCATCGGTGCCTACGGCCTGACCCAGGCCGTACTGCAGATTCCCTTCGGCGTCATCTCCGACCGTATCGGCCGCCTTCCGGTGATCTACATCGGCCTGCTGATCTTTGCCGCCGGCGCCGTCCTGGCAGCCAACGCGGATTCCATCTGGGGCGTGATTGCCGGTCGGGTGCTGCAGGGCGCTGGGGCCATCTCTGCAGCTGTCATGGCCTTGCTCTCCGACCTCACCCGCGAGCAGCACCGCACCAAGGCGATGGCCATGATCGGCATGAGCATCGGGGTGTCCTTCGCCGTTGCCATGGTGGTCGGCCCGCTGCTGACTCGCGCGTTCGGCCTTTCCGGCCTGTTCTGGGCGACCGCCATCATGGCGCTGTTCGGGATCGTGATCGTCGCCACCATGGTGCCGCGTGCCGCTCATCCGCTGCAGCATCGTGAATCTGGCGTGGCGCGCCAGGCGCTGCTGCCGACCTTGAAACATCCTGACCTGCTGCGCCTGGATTTCGGCATCCTCGCCCTGCACGCCGTCCTCATGGCCAGCTTCGTCGCGTTGCCGCTGGCGCTGGTGGAGAAGGCTGGCCTGCCCAAGGAAGAGCACTGGTGGGTTTACCTCACCGCGCTGCTGGTGGGCTTCTTCGGCATGGTCCCCTTCATCATCTACGGCGAGAAAAAGCGCCAGATGAAACGTGTGCTGGTGGGCGCGGTCGCGGTGCTGTGTGCCTGCGAGCTGTTCTTCTGGCAGTTCGGCCAGAGCCTTCGCGCGCTCGTCTTCGGCACCATCATTTTCTTCACTGCGTTCAACCTCCTGGAAGCCTCGCTCCCGTCGCTGATCAGCAAGGTCGCTCCGGCAGGCGGGAAGGGCACGGCGATGGGGGTTTACTCCACCAGCCAGTTCCTCGGCGCGGCCGTAGGCGGCATTCTCGGCGGCTGGTTGTTCCAGCATGGCGGCCTGTCTACCGTGTTCGTCGGTTGTGCGGTGGTCTGTGCGATTTGGCTGGCCATTGCTGTTACTATGCGTGAACCTCCGTACGTAACCAGCCTGCGCCTGCCGCTCAGTGCAGCGGCCGTGGCCGATACCGGGCTGGTTGCGCGTTTGCTGGCTCTGCCCGGAGTGGCAGATGCCGTCGTGGTGGCCGAAGAGGAGGCCATCTACATCAAAGTGGATTCTGAAAAACTGGACCGCACGTCCCTGGAGCGCCTGATCGAGTCGGCCCCGGAACGTGCTGAAGCCTAGGAGAACGTCATGGCCCGTGGGGTTAACAAAGTCATTCTGGTTGGTAACGTCGGTGGTGATCCGGAAACCCGCTACCTGCCCAACGGCAACGCGGTGACCAACGTCACCCTGGCCACCAGCGAGTCCTGGAAGGACAAGCAGACCGGCCAGCAGCAGGAACGTACCGAATGGCACCGCGTGGTGTTCTTTGGCCGTCTCGCCGAAATCGCCGGCGAATACCTGCGCAAGGGCTCGCAAGTCTACGTCGAAGGTTCCCTGCGCACCCGCGAGTGGGAAAAAGACGGCGTGAAGCGCTACACCACCGAGATCGTGGTCGACATCAACGGCCAGATGCAACTGCTCGGCGGCCGTCCTGGCAGCGAAGGCGACGCCCCGCGTGCTCCGCGCCCGCAGCGCGAACCGCAGCAGTCCGCCCCGCAACAGCGCCCGGCTCCGCAGCCCGCCGCCCAGCCGGCTCCGGACTACGACAGCTTCGACGACGACATCCCCTTCTGAGTCGAATCGCGTAAGCGGAATGACAAAGGCGCAGCCCTCGGGCTGCGCCTTTTTCGTTTCTGACCCTGCTTACGGCAGATGAGTGTCATCGTACAACTCGCTGGGCTATGATGGGCCCTCAGTTTTCACCGGACCAACCTTCGCAATGGACAACCCAAGCACCTTGCCACGTCCGCGCCGCAAGCACCGCAGCCTGGCGCAGGAGTTGGTGAACGAGCTCTCCCAACAGATCCAGAATGGCGTGATCAAGCGGGGCGAAAAGCTGCCCACCGAGTCCGCCATCATGGAGGCCCAGGGAGTCAGCCGCACCGTGGTGCGCGAGGCTATTTCGCGGCTGCAGGCGTCGGGACTGGTGGAGACCCGTCACGGCATCGGCACCTTCGTGCTGGATACGCCGAGCCCCATGGGGTTCCGCATCGACCCGGCGACCATCGTCACCCTGCGCGATGTCATGGCCATCCTCGAACTGCGCATCAGCCTGGAAGTGGAATCCGCCGGGCTGGCCGCCCAGCGCCGTACTCCCGAGCAACTGGCGGCGATGCGCGAAGCGCTGGACACCTTCCTCAAGGCCGCCCACGGCACTGATGCGGTGGCCTCGGACTTCCAGTTCCACCTGCAGATCGCCCTGGCCACGGGGAATCGCTATTTCACCGACATCATGACCCACCTGGGCACCAGCATCATTCCGCGGACGCGGCTCAATTCGGCGCGTATCGCCCATGATGACCGGGAGCACTACCTCGCTCGCCTGAGTCGCGAGCACGAGGACATCTACGAAGCCATCGCCCGGCAGGACAGCGACGCGGCCCGAGCGGCCATGCGCTTGCACCTGACCAACAGTCGCGAGCGCCTGCGCCAGGCGCACGAAGAAGCGGAGAAGGCCCGGCAGGGCTGAGGACATTTCGCGCAGAGCAAGGGCCGCATCAAGCGGCCCTTTTTATTTGGGCGTCGAAGGTAGGGTCCGCCACGCGCACCGGTGGCTGGACGTTTCGCGCCGCTGATCCAGCGGTGGTGCGCACAGCGCAACCTACAGTCCGTCGTGTGCTCGGGAAAGGGCACAATTTTTCCGCTCGGGGGAGTTGTCCTACAAGATTTGATGTTATATGTTGTCGTACAACTGATTCGGACAGCCGCAGGGCCGAATCGCTTGGCCACAGGATGTGCCCAGTCATTGATTCATCCAGATCCGTCTGGCTCAAAGGCAGTCGCGCTGAATTAGAGCGGTTGCCAGGCATGGAAAGCGGGTAGGGCGTGTCATGCCGTGATAGCGGGCGATGAGCGCACAGAAGGATGAACGGCGATTGGCAGTATCTTTAGTTGTACGATAACGTATCTCTCAGGCCGGTTTACCCCGGTCTTACTCAAACCGCTTCGCAGGGTGCTCGAATAATGAATCCACAAGAACTCAAGTCCATCCTCTCCTCCGGGCTGCTGTCCTTCCCCGTCACCGACTTCGACGCTGCCGGCAACTTCAACGCCGCAAGCTATGCCCGTCGCCTGGAATGGCTGGCTCCCTACGGTGCCTCGGCGCTCTTCGCCGCGGGCGGTACCGGCGAATTCTTCTCCCTGGCGCCGGATGAGTACTCCTCCATCATCAAGACCGCCGTCGACACCTGTGCCGGCAGCGTGCCGATCCTCGCTGGCGTAGGTGGCCCGACCCGCGTGGCCATCCAGTACGCCCAGGAAGCCGAACGCCTCGGCGCCAAGGGCCTGCTGCTGCTGCCGCACTATCTGACCGAAGCCAGCCAGGAAGGCGTAGCCGCCCACGTCGAGCAGGTCTGCAAGTCGGTGAACATCGGCGTGGTGGTCTACAACCGCAACGTCTGCCGCCTGACCCCGGCGCTGCTGGAGCAACTGGCCGAGCGCTGCCCGAACCTGATCGGCTACAAGGACGGCCTGGGCGACATCGAGCTGATGGTTTCCATCCGCCGCCGCCTCGGTGACCGCTTCAGCTACCTGGGCGGCCTGCCTACTGCCGAGGTTTATGCCGCGGCCTACAAGGCGCTGGGCGTTCCGGTGTACTCCTCTGCCGTCTTCAACTTCATCCCGAAGACTGCGATGGACTTCTACAAGGCGGTCGCCGCCGACGACCACGAAACTGTGGGCAAGCTGATCGACGACTTCTTCCTGCCCTACCTGGACATCCGCAATCGCCGCGCTGGCTATGCCGTCAGCATCGTCAAGGCTGGTGCGCGTATTGCGGGTTACGACGCCGGTCCGGTCCGCGCTCCGCTGACCGACCTGCTGCCCGACGAGTACGAGCGCCTTGCCGCGCTGATCGACGCCCAGGGCCCGCAGTGATCTGCAACCAGGAGAAGGCTCGTGACTGAGAAACGCTTCGACAACTACATAGGCGGGGAATGGGTGGCTGGCAGCGGCTGCTCGCGCAACATCAACCCCTCCGACCTTTCCGACTGCCTGGGCGAATTCGCCCAGGCCGACGCCGCCCAGGTGGCCCAGGCCATCGAGGCGGCCCGCGTGGCCTTCCCATCCTGGTCGGTCTCCGGCATCCAGGCTCGCCACGATGCCCTCGACAAGGTCGCCAGCGAAATCCTCGCCCGCCGCGAGGAGCTGGGGACCCTGCTGGCGCGGGAAGAGGGCAAGACCCTGCCCGAGGCCATCGGCGAGGTGACTCGCGCCGGCAATATCTTCAAGTTCTTCGCCGGCGAATGCCTGCGCCTGGCCGGGGAAGTCGTTCCCTCGGTGCGCCCCGGCGTTTCGGTGGAGGTCACCCGCGAGCCCCTGGGCGTGATCGGTCTGATTACCCCTTGGAACTTCCCCATCGCCATCCCGGCCTGGAAGATCGCCCCGGCGCTGGCCTACGGCAACTGTGTGGTGTTCAAGCCGGCTGACCTGGTTCCGGGCAGCGCCTGGGCCCTGGCCGAGATCATCTCCCGCGCCGGCTTCCCCGCCGGGGTGTTCAACCTGGTGATGGGCAGCGGCCGTGTAGTCGGCGAGGCCATGGTCAACGACAAGCGTGTCGATGGCATCAGCTTCACCGGCTCGGTGGGTGTCGGTCGCAGCATCGCCGCTGCCTGCGTCGCCCGTGGTGCCAAGGTGCAGCTGGAGATGGGCGGCAAGAACCCGCAGGTGATCCTCGACGACGCGGACCTGAATACCGCCGTCGAACTCGCCGTGCAGAGCGCTTTCTACTCCACCGGCCAGCGCTGCACTGCCAGCAGCCGCCTGATCGTTACCGCCGGCATTCACGACCACTTCGTCGAGGCCATGGCCGAGCGCATGCGTGCCATCCGCGTCGGCCATGCCCTGCAGACCGGCATCGACGTCGGTCCGGTGGTGTCCCAGGCGCAGTTGGAACAGGACTTGAGCTACATCGACATCGGTCGTGCCGAAGGTGCGCGCCTGGTGGCGGGCGGCGAGCGGGTCCGTTGCGAAACCGAAGGCTATTTCATGGCGCCGGCGCTGTTCGCCGACAGTGAAGCGGACATGCGCATCAGCCGCGAGGAGATCTTCGGCCCGGTGGCCAACGTGATCCGCGTGGCCAGCTACGAAGAGGCGCTGGCGCTGGCCAACGACACCGAGTTCGGCCTGTCCGCCGGTATCGCCACCACGTCGCTCAAATACGCCAATCACTTCAAGCGCCACGCCCAGGCTGGGATGGTCATGGTCAATCTCCCCACTGCCGGGGTGGATTACCACGTGCCATTCGGTGGCCGCAAAGGCTCGTCCTACGGCCCGCGCGAACAGGGTCGCTACGCCCAGGAGTTCTACACCACGGTGAAGACCACCTACATCGGAAGCTGAATCGACGCGTCAGATGCACGCGGGGCAGGGGCTGCCCCGCGCTTGAACAGGGACTACCGGTACAACAACAAGCACAGGTAGGAAATGCTCGTGAAGATCAAACGAGTCAGAGTTACCCCCATCGCCTTCCGCGATGCGCCGCTGCTCAATGCCAGCGGTATCCACGAACCCTTTGCGTTGCGCTCGATCATCGAGGTGGAGAGCGACAACGGCTACATCGGCCTGGGTGAGAGCTACGGCGACGCGCCGGTCCTGGCGGTACTGCAGGCCATGCAGGACAGCCTGGTCGGGCTGGACGCCTTCGACCTCAACGGCCTGCGTGCCCGCGTCATCCAGACCGTGGCCCGCCTCGGACCGGCCGAAGCCGGTGCGGAACTCGCACCGGGTTCCCATCCCAGCAAGCAGGTGGCCAACGCCTATTCCGCTTTCGAGGTCGCCTTCCTCGATCTGCAGGCACGCTCGCTGAACCTGCCCTTGGTGGACCTGCTGGGCGGTGCCATTCGTACCGAAGTACCCTTCAGCGCCTACCTCTTCTTCAAGTACGCCAAGCACATCGACGCGCCCTACGCGCCGGACTCCTGGGGCGAAGCCCTCAGCGAGGAGCAGATCGTTGCCCAGGCCGCACGGATGATCGAAGCCCACGGTTTCAAGAGCATCAAGCTGAAGGCCGGAGCTCTGCCGCCCGAGCATGAAGTGGCTTGCATCAAGGCGCTGAAAAAGGCCTTCCCCGATCACCCGCTGCGTATCGACCCGAACGGCAACTGGTCGCTGGAAACCGCGCTGCGCATGGCCGAGCTGCTGGGCGACGACTTGCAGTATTACGAAGACCCGACCCCCGGCCTCGACGGCATGGCCGAACTGCATGAGCGCACCGGCATGCAGCTGGCCACCAACATGGTGGTCACGGACTTCGACGAGTTCCGTCGCAGCGTGGCTCTGAACAGCGTGCAGATCGTCCTTGCTGACCACCACTACTGGGGTGGCCTGCGTGACACCCAGGCGCTGGCGCGGATGTGCGACACCTTCGGACTTGGCCTGTCGATGCACTCCAACTCGCACCTCGGCATCAGCCTCATGGCCATGGCCCACGTGGCGGCATCCGTGCCCAATCTCACCTACGCCTGCGATACGCATTACCCGTGGCAGGAGGAGGACGAGGAGGTCATCAAGGGCGGCAAGCTGCCGATCCAGGATGGTTGTGTACGGATCACCCGTAAACCGGGCCTGGGCGTGGAATTGGATCAGGATCAGTTGGCCAAGCTCCACGAGCAATACCTCTCCATCGACATCCGAAGTCGTGACGACGCGCGGCAGATGCGCAAATACGACCCGGCCTGGACAATCAGGAAGCCGAGGTTCTGACCCCGTCCGCTGCCTGCGGAATGCAACATGACACTCGCGCGGCAAACCCGCGCGGGCTCTTCGACAAGAACAATTCAGAGAGAAGAACCATGGGCGAAGTACTGAAACAAACCCGTGTGCGTTACCTGGTCCTGTTCATGCTGTTCCTGGTGACCACGATCAACTATGCCGACCGCGCGACCATTTCCATCGCCGGTTCCACCATGCAGAAAGAGCTCGGCATCGACGCCGTCATGCTCGGCTACATCTTCTCCGCTTTCGGCTGGGCCTATGTGCTCGGCCAGATCCCCGGCGGCTGGCTGCTCGACCGCTTTGGCTCCAAGCGCGTCTACGCAGTGAGCATCTTCACCTGGTCGTTGTTCACCCTCATGCAGGGCTTCGTGGATACGCTGCCGGTAGCCTGGACCGTCGTCACGCTGTTCATGCTGCGCTTCCTGGTGGGCTTCGCCGAGGCGCCGTCCTTCCCCGGTAATGCGCGCATCGTCGCGGCCTGGTTCCCCACGGCCGAGCGCGGTACTGCATCGGCCGTATTCAACTCCGCCCAGTACTTCGCCACGGTGCTCTTCGCCCCGCTGATGGGCTGGATCGTCCACAGCTTCGGCTGGGAGCACGTGTTCATCGTCATGGGGGTGATCGGCATCCTGTTCTCCGCGGTCTGGCTGAAGTTCATCTTCAACCCGAAGGAACACCCGCTGGCCAACAAGGCCGAGATCGACCACATCGCCGCCAACGGCGCTCTGGTGGACATGGATCAGAACCGCAAGCTGCCGGGCAACGGGCCGAAGTGGGAGCACATCAAGCAGCTGGTGGGAAGCCGCATGATGGCCGGTATCTACCTGGGCCAGTTCTGCATCAACGCCATCACCTACTTCTTCCTCACCTGGTTCCCGGTGTACCTGGTGCAGGAGCGCGGCATGACCATTCTCAAGGCCGGCATCATCGCCTCCTTGCCGGCCATCTGCGGCTTCATCGGCGGCGTGCTGGGTGGCGTGCTGTCCGACTGGATGCTGCGTCGCGGCCATTCCCTCAGCGTGGCGCGCAAGACGCCGATCGTCTGCGGGATGCTGTTGTCGATGAGCATGATCCTCTGCAACTACGTAGATGCTGACTGGATGGTCGTGGGCTTCATGGCCCTGGCCTTCTTCGGTAAAGGCATCGGCGCCCTCGGCTGGGCAGTGATGTCGGACACCTCGCCCAAGCAGATCGCCGGCCTGTCCGGGGGCATTTTCAACACCTGCGGCAACCTGTCTTCGATCACCACGCCCATCGTCATCGGCTACATCATCGCCGCCACCGGCTCCTTCAAGTGGGCCCTGGTGTTCGTGGGCGTCAACGCCTTCATGGCGGCGTTCAGCTACCTGTTCATCGTCGGCGAGATCAAGCGCGTAGAGCTCAAGGGTGCAAAGACTGACGCCGAGGGTCCGGCAGCCGCTACCGAAGCGCCTGCCGCGACTCCGGCCCGTTAATTCGTAGAAGGACAAGGCAATGACTCAACAGAATCTTCACCAGGGCGCGCCGCGCATCACCGAACTGCAGGTGGTGCCCGTGGCCGGCCAGGACAGCATGCTGCTCAACCTCAGCGGCGCCCATGGCCCGTACTTCACCCGCAACGTGGTGATCCTCAAGGACAACGCCGGCCACGTCGGCGTAGGCGAAGTGCCCGGCGGCGAAGCCATTCGCCAGACCCTGGAGGATGCCCGCGCCTTGCTGGTGGGGCAGTCCATCGGCAACTACCAGAGCCTGCTCAACCAGGTGCGCCAGGCCTTCGCCGACCGCGACTCCGGCGGCCGCGGCCTGCAGACCTTCGACCTGCGCATTGCCATCCATGCGGTCACCGCGCTGGAGTCCGCACTACTCGACCTGCTCGGTCAGCACCTGGAAGTGCCGGTGGCGGCCCTGCTCGGTGAAGGCCAGCAGCGCGACGAAGTAGAGATGCTCGGCTACCTGTTCTACGTCGGCGACCGCAACAAGACCGACCTCGACTATCGCAGCGAAGCCGATGCCGACGACGCCTGGTTCCGCCTACGCAACGAGGAGGCGCTGACCCCGGAAACGGTGGTGCGCCTGGCCGAGGCGGCCCATGCCCGCTACGGCTTCAACGACTTCAAGCTCAAGGGCGGCGTGCTGCGCGGTGAAGAGGAAATCGAAGCGGTAACCGCGCTGGCCGAGCGCTTCCCCGAAGCGCGCATCACCCTCGACCCGAACGGCGCCTGGTCGCTGAAGCAGGCCATCGCCCTGTGCCGCGACCAGCACCACGTGCTGGCTTACGCCGAGGACCCGTGCGGCGCCGAGAACGGCTACTCCGGCCGCGAGGTGATGGCCGAGTTCCGCCGTGCCACCGGCCTGCCCACCGCCACCAACATGATCGCCACCGACTGGCGCCAGATGGGCCATGCCATCTCCCTGCAGTCTGTGGATATCCCGCTGGCCGATCCGCACTTCTGGACCATGCAGGGATCGGTTCGGGTGGCGCAGATGTGCAACGACTGGGGGCTGACCTGGGGCTCGCACTCCAACAACCATTTCGACATCTCCCTGGCGATGTTCACCCATGTCGCCGCGGCGGCGCCGGGCAAAGTCACCGCCATCGACACCCACTGGATCTGGCAGGACGGCCAGCGCCTGACCAAGGAACCCCTGCGCATCAAGGGCGGCAAGGTCGCGGTGCCACAAAAGCCGGGCCTGGGTGTCGAACTGGATATGGACGAACTGGCCAAGGCCCACGCGCTCTACAAGGCCAAGGGCCTGGGCGCGCGGGACGACGCCATCGCCATGCAGTACCTGGTGCCGAACTGGGGCTTCGACAACAAGCGTCCCTGCCTGGTGCGCTAGCCGGGATGTGGGAGCAATTTCAATCGCGAATGAATTCGCTCCCACAAATGTAGGGTGGATATCGCTCTTCATATCCACCATCGCCGCCGATCCCACCTCCGATGGTGGATCGGTGAAGCGTGATCCACCCTACGCATCGTTCACCGCCGTGAAACCAGAACAACAACGGAGTCAGCCATGCAGTTGATCCAACACCAGGACTCTCCCCGCCATGTGCGCCTGCACCCGGATGACAACGTCGCCATCGTCATCAACGAGCAGGGCGTGGCCGAAGGCGGTCAGTTCCCCGATGGCCTGGTCACCCGTGAAGCCATTCCCCAGAGCCACAAGGTCACCCTGGTCGACATCCCCGCCGGTGGCGCCGTGCTGCGCTACGGCACCGTCATCGGCCATGCGCTGCGTGAGATTCCCCGTGGCAGTTGGGTGCGCGAGGAACTGCTGAGCATTCCCGAAGCCCCGGGTCTGGACCACCTGCCCATGGCCACCGCCGTACCGCCGCCGATGGCTGAGCTTCCTGGCTACACCTTCGAAGGCTTCCGCAACCCGGACGGCAGCGTTGGCACCCGCAACATCCTTGGCGTCACCACCACGGTGCAGTGCGTCACCGGAGTGCTGGACCACTGCGTCGAGCGCGTGCGCAAGGAAATCCTGCCGAAGTACCCGAATGTCGACGACGTGATCGCCCTGACCCACAGCTACGGCTGCGGTGTGGCGATCAACGCACCGGATGCGGTCATCCCGATCCGCACCCTGCATAACATCGCGCGCAACCCTAACCTGGGCGGTCAGGCGCTGGTGATCGGCCTCGGCTGCGAGAAGCTGCAGGCCGAGCAACTGATGCCCGGTGATGAACTCACCGCCGGGCAGGATGAGGAAGCCTGGCTGTTCCGCCTGCAGGATTCCGCCAGCGGCTTTGCCGGAATGGTCGAGCAGATCATGGGCATGATCGAAGACCGCCTGAAGATTCTCGACCAGCGCCGCCGGGAAACCTGCCCGGCCTCGGAGCTGGTGCTGGGCATGCAGTGCGGCGGCAGCGATGCCTTCTCCGGCGTCACCGCCAACCCCGCCCTGGGCGTCGCCTCCGACCTGCTGGTGCGTGCCGGCGCCACCGTGATGTTCTCGGAGAACACCGAAGTACGCGACGGCATCCACCTGCTCACCCCGCGCGCGGCGACTCCCGAAGTGGCCCAGGCGCTGGTGCGCGAGATGGAGTGGTACGACCGCTACCTGGCCCGTGGCATGGCTGATCGCAGCGCCAACACCACACCCGGCAACAAGAAGGGCGGTCTGAACAACATCGTCGAAAAGGCCATGGGCTCCATCGCCAAATCCGGCAACAGCGCCATCGCCGGCGTCGTCGCGCCGGGTGAGCGCGTGCGCGGCAAGGGCCTGCAGTATTGTGCGACCCCGGCCAGCGACTTCGTCTGCGGCACCCTGCAATTGGCGGCGGGCATGAATCTGCACGTGTTCACCACCGGTCGCGGCACGCCTTATGGGCTGTCCATGGTGCCGGTGATCAAGGTCTCGACCCGTACCCAACTGGCCGAACGCTGGCCTGACCTGATCGACGTCGATGCCGGGCGCATCACGTCCGGGCGCGTGACCCTGGAAGAAATGGGCTGGGAACTGTTCCGCTACTACCTGGATGTGGCCAGCGGCAAGGAACACACCTGGGCGGAGAAGCATCGGCTGCACAACGATCTGACGCTGTTCAATCCTGCTCCCGTAACCTGAGTCGGCAAATCATTCGAGGAATACAGGATGGAACCCAAGATCCTCCACGTCGGCCCGCTGACAGAACGCTTCAACCAGCGGCTGGCCGACGACCACGAAGTGGTACAGCTGTGGCATCAGGCTGACGCCCTGGCCTATCTCGACGAGCACGGCGACCAGTTCGATGTCGTGGTCACCTCGGCCCGTTTCGGTTGTTCGGCCGCCGTGCTCGAGCACCTGCCTAACGTGCGCGCCATCTGCAGTTTCGGGGTCGGCTACGACGCCATCGCGGTCGACGTGGCGCGTCGCCGAGGCATTCAGGTCAGCTACACGCCGGATGTGCTCAACGATTGCGTCGCCGACCTGGCCATGGGGTTGCTCATCGATTGTTCGCGGCGCATCAGCGCATCGGATCGTTTCGTGCGCGCCGGAAGCTGGCCCGCCGGCAACTTCCCGCTGGCACGCAAGGTCAGCGGCAAGCGGCTGGGCATTGTCGGCTTGGGGCGCATCGGCAAGGACGTGGCCCGTCGCGCCGGCGGTTTCGACATGCAGGTGCGCTACCACAATCGCCGCCCGGACGCCGACAGCCCCTACGGCTTCGAGTCGGATTTGCTGGCGCTGGCGCGCTGGGCGGACTTCCTGGTACTGACCTGTCCCGGTGGCGCGGCAACCCATCACCTGATCTCGGCAGAAGTGCTCGACGCCCTGGGGCCGGAGGGCATCCTGATAAACGTTGCCCGTGGATCGGTGGTGGATGAGCAGGCGCTGGTGGCAGCCCTCACTGAAGGCCGTTTGGGCGGCGCCGGGCTGGATGTATTCGAGGCCGAGCCGCGTGTACCTGAAGTGCTGTTCACCCTGGACAACGTGGTGCTGGCGCCGCACATCGGCAGCGGCACCGCAGAGACTCGTCTGCAGATGGAAGAACTGGTGTTCGCCAATCTGCAGGCTTTCCTCGACAAGGGCGAGGTGCTGACCCCGGTGGTCTGACCTGCCCCATCCAATAGCGGTGGTCGCGTCGGCCGACCCCACTATGCGAGGCGTCGCCACAAGCGGTGCTTCGATTCCTCCCCACGAATTTGAGCTGCGAAATGGCAGCGACGGCGCACCACGAGTGCGCCGATTTTTTTGCTCAACCTGCGCGAACTGCTTTCGTAGGTTGGTGCCGAGCGCAGCGAGGCCCAACGATCGGCGTTGACCGGGACTCCGCTGCGTTGGGCTTCGTACCTCTGCCCAACCTACGAGGTGGGCACGTGCTTAGAACTGATAACTCAGCGTCGCCGTGACGTTGCGCTTCTCGCCGAAGTAGCAGAAGTCGAGGCTGTAGCAGGACGCCACGTAGTCCTCGTCCAGCAGGTTGTTGGCGTTCAGGCTGAGGTCCAGCCCCTGCATGCCCAGCTTGCCGAGGTCGTAACCGATGAGGGCATCGACCAGGGTGTAGGAGGGCACGTGCAGGGTGTTCTCCTTGTCCGCCCAGGTCTTGCCGACGTAGCGCACGCCGAGGCCAGTGCGCAGGCCATCCAGGGCGCCCGCATTGAAGTTGTAGTCACCCCAGATGGAAGCCATGTGCTTGGGCGCCTGGTTCGGCGTGTTGCCCTGGTTGCCATCCAGTGCCTTGGCGTAGGTGATGTCGGTGTAGGTATAGCTGGCCAGGACCTTGAAGTTCTCGGTGACCTGAGTGTGGGCTTCCAGTTCGATACCCTTGGAGCGCACTTTGCCAACCGAGGTGTAGAAGTTGTCCTGGGGCAGCTTGGAGGCGACGTTCTCCTGGGTGATGTGGAACACCGAGGCGGTGTACATGCTGGCGCTGCCTTCCGGCTGGAACTTCAGGCCGGCCTCCCACTGCTTGCCTTCGGTGGGCTCCAGGGCCTTGCCGGACGCATCGGAGTAGGCGTTCGGGTTGAACGACTCGGAGTAGCTGATGTAGGGCGCAATGCCGTTCTCGAAGAGATAGAGCACGCCGGCGCGGCCGGTGAATTTGCTCCACTGCTCGTCGTTCTTGGTGTGCGCGGTGCGGTTCTCGTCGGAGACGTCTACCCAGTCCTGGCGCATGCCGAGGGAGAAGCGCCACTGGTCCACATCGATCAGGTCCTGCATGTACAGGCCAGTCTGTTCCAGGCGGCGGGTGTGGTTGTCTTCGGAGAGGAAGCTCAGGCTCTCGTTGCCGTATACCGGATCGAAGGCGTTGAGCGGCGTGGAGACACCGGACGTCCAGTCCACGCGGGTTTTGCGCTTCTGGTAGTCGAGGCCGGTGAGCAGTGTGTGATGGGCACTGCCCCAGTCGAATTCAGCCTGCACCATGTTGTCGATGATGTAGGCCGTCAGTTCCTCGCTGGCGCCCGTGAAGTAGCGGTTCAGTTCGTTGCTTTCAGGGGCGGTCCACTGGTAGCCGTAGACCTGCGACAGGTCGACGTCCGAGCTCAGGTAGCGAAAGTTCTGTCGGGCAGTCCAGACATCGTTGAGGCGATGCTCCAGCTGATAGCCGAACATGCGCTGGGTGCGGTCGAAGTCGTCCAGGCCCGGTTCGCCATCGAAAAACTCGCGGCTGATGCGATTGCCGTTGTGCTGGAACAGGCTGCCGTCGGCCGGCACGCCGCTGTGGTAGCCGCCATTCGGGTCGTGCTGCAGGTAGCCCTGCAGAGTCAGGGTGGTGTCTTCGCTGAAGTCGATGGCGAGTGTCGGAGCGATGGCGTAGCGCTCCTCCTTGGTGTGGTCGAACTGGGTATCGCCGCCCTTGCCCAGGCCCACCAGGCGGTAAGCGATGCGTTTCTCTTCATCCAGCGGACCGCTGAAGTCGAAGCCCACGCCTTTCTGATTCATGTTGCCCACCGTGGCCTGCACCTGGTGGTAATCCTCGTACAGCGGTTTCTTGCTGGTCAGCGCCACCAGGCCGCCCGGCAGGCTACGACCGTAGAGCACGGAGGACGGGCCCTTGAGCACATCGATGCGCTCGAGGAAGTACGGGTCCACCTGCATCGAACTGAAGGTGCCGCTGTCGCCCATGGTCTTCAGTCCGTCGAGGTAGACGTTGTCGACGCTGTTGTCGGCGAAGCCGCGCATCACGATGTAGTCATAGCGGTTCGAAGCCCCCACCTGGCCGGTGAAGATGCCGGGGGTGTAGCGCATGGATTGCTGGACGGTCTTGGAGCCTTGGTCGTCGATCTGCTCGCGGGTGATCACCGACACGCTCTGCGAGGTTTCCATCAGCGACTTGCTGGTCTTGGTGGCGATCTGGCTGTGGGTGGCCAGGTAGCCGTCCTCGCTGCCCAGGGCGTTACCCAGTGCGAACACCTGGGTGCTGGGTACTTCCAGCGCACTACCGGCCGGAATCTCACGCAGTACGAAGCTGCCGCCACCGAGGTTCTCGGCCTGCAACGAGGTGCCTTCGAGCAGCCGCGCCAGACCGGCTTGCACCGACCAGGTGCCTGCCAGGCCGCGGGTCTTCAGGCCACGGGTCTGCTCCGGCGTGGCGGAGAGATTGATGCCCGCCTCGCGCGCGAAGCGGTTCAGCGCCTCATTGAGGGCCCCGGCGGGGATGGCGTAGCTGCGGCTGGCAACGGCGGCGGCTTCGTCGGCGATGGCTGCGCAGGGCAGCAGTGGCGCGGCCAGGGCGGCGGACAGCAGGGCGCCACGAATGGCGAGGGCAAGGTGGGAAGCGCGAGGTGCGGTCATGAAAACGTCCGTGGGGATCGGCAAAGGTTAATGGGATTCATTCCCTTTGCCGGGGCAGGCGGAAAAAACCGCCAAAAAAAATCGAATTCGTTAGGCAGAATCTTGTGGAAGCACAAGGCTTCAAACCCTCGCCTCCACCGTCACCCACCACCGCGTGCGGTAGTGCAGCTCCACCGGCAGCGTGCGCGGCAGCAACGTCAGCAGCCTGTCGGTGTCTTCCAGGCGGAAGACGCCGGACAGGCGCAGGTCGGCGATCGCCTCGGCGCAGGCGAGGCGGCCATGGCGATAGCGGCCCACTTCCGCGAGGAAGTCCGCCAGGCGCATGTCGCGGGTGACGATCAGCCCGTCGACCCACGCGCCGGCTTCCATGTCCAGTTGCTGGACCGGTCGAACGATTTCGTGCGTGACGTCGAAGCTCTGGCCGGCTTCGATGACTTGTTTCGACAGCCCACGGGACGGGGTCAGTGCCACGCTGCCCTGCAATACGCTGAGTCGCGAAGCCGTCTTGCCCTGGCGCAACACGAAACGCGCGGCGTTGGTTTCCACCTGGGCATGGGCGGTGCGGACGCGCATCGGTGTGGGCTGGATAGCGCTGCTGAGGAGGATCTCGCCCCGGCGCAGCTCGATCAGCCGCTGCCGGGAGTCGAAGCGGATATCCACGGCCGAATCGGTATTCAGTTGCAGCTGGCTGCCATCGCCGAGCGCCAGGCCGCGCCGTTCACCGGTCGCGGTGGCCAGGTCGGCGGTCAGGCGCTCCCACGGGGTAATGTCGCGGGTCAGCCACAGGGCGGCGCCCCCGACTGCGGCACCGGACAGCAGTTTGAGTGCCTGGCGCCGACGCAAACCGGCGCGGGCGTTGTCCAGCAGCAGGCCGGTTCCGGGCATGGCCATGCCGAGCTCATGGTCGAGTTGCTGCACCCGTTGCCAAGCGAGTTCGTGGTCAGCGTCCTGCCCGCGCCAGTGCTCGCAGGCCTTCTGCAGTTCCGCATCGCCATTGCCGCGCAGTCGCATCATCCAGTGGATGGCCTGGCGCACCACCTGTTCGTTGGGGCCGGTGATCCGGCTGTGGCCGCTCACTCCTCGAACCTCAGCAGGTAGCAGTGGTACAGGGCATCAGCCACGTAGCGCTCCACCGAGCGCAGGGAAATGCCCATCTGCGCCGCGACTTCCTTGTGGGTGAGGCCTTCGCATTGCGCCAGCAGGAAAGCGGTGCGTGCTTTGGGTTTGAGACGGTCGAGCATCAGCGCGATGCGCTCCAGCAGTTCGAGGATCAGTTTGCGATCCTCGGGGGAGGGCGCCTCGGCCTCGGGCAGTTGCGCCAGTGCTTCCAGGTAGGCGCGCTCCAGTTCTTCGCGGCGCCAGTGGTCGATCACCAGCCCTCGCGCCACGGTACGCAGAAAGGCGCGCGGGGTACGCAATTCAAAGCTCTCACCCTTGCCCAGCAGGCGCAGGAAAGTGTCCTGGGCCAGGTCCGCGGCATCGGCGGCATTGCCCAGCTTGCTGCGCAGCCAGTTCTTCAGCCAGCCGTGATGCTCGCTGTACAGCGCCTGGAGGGTGACATGGGGAGAGGACATGAAGGGCACCGCGATATGCGATAACAAATGAAAATTAATCGCATTTTCATGATGCGCCTCGGCTTTTGCAACAGCGGTCGTAGGTCTTGCCTGATGCAGCTGTCGGAATACAGCGCGTTTGTAGGAGCGAGCTCTGCTCGCGAAGGCGTTCGCGAGCAAGCTCGCTCCTACCGCCTGAATCTTGCTAGCGATACCAGCGCGGTGTGTACACCCAATCCTCGCCATTGCCCTTCGGCACGCGGCGGGTCAGCGACGAGCCGATGATCACCAGGGTGCGCATGTCCACCTGCTCCGGCGTCAGCTCGCCGAGGCTGGTGAGGGTGAGCTTCTCCGCCGGGCGCCCGACATCACGGCCCAGCACCACCACCGTTTCCGGGCGGCGATGGCGGGCGACGATTTCCAGCGCGCGGCCGAGCTGCCAGGGACGGGCGCGGGAAATGGGGTTGTAGAAGGCCATGGCCAGGTCGGCGGCGGCGGCGTGGTCGAGGCGGTCCTCGATCACCTCCCAGGGCTTGAGGTTGTCCGACAGGGAAATCAGGCAGAAGTCATGGCCTAGCGGAGCGCCAGCCTTGGCGGCGGTGGCCAGTGCGGCAGAAACACCAGGGAACACCTGCAACTCGACTTGCAGCCACTCGGGATCGCGGGATTCATCCAGCGCCTCCAGCACGGCCGCGGCCATGGCGAACACGCCGGGATCGCCGGACGACACCACCACCACGCGGCGACCGCTCGCTGCCAGCTCGAAGGCATGGCGGGCGCGCTGGAGCTCTTCGCGGTTGTCGGTGCAGTGCGCCACCTGGTCAGCGCGCAGTGGGCCGGCCATGCGGATGTAGGTTTCGTAGCCGAGCAGGTCCTCGGCTTCGTCCAGTGCCTGGCGCACGGCGGGCACCATGAACTCGGCGGCACCGGGGCCGAGGCCGACCACCGTGAGGCGGCCACGAGGCTGGCCGATCAGCGCCGGGTCCACGGGCTCGGCCGCGAGGTAGAGGCGAATGCCATGGGCTTGCCGGTGCAAGGGCGGCAGTCCGGTTTCATCGCGGACGAAGCGCAGGGGCACGCGGAGGGCGGCAGCAGTTGCAGCCAGGTCGGCATCGATCATCCGTGAGCGGTCAGCCACCAGGCAGACCAGTGACAGCTCCGCCAACCCGGCATCGGCGAGCAGCAGGCGAACAGCCTCCGCGTCTGCCGTACCGTCGATGCGGGCGATTGCCGTGCGAGGGTGGATCAACAATTCATGACGTTCGGCTGCGCGCGCCTCGGCGGTGACGTGAATGACCCGTTGCGCCTCATCCGCGAGGGGCAGGCGAACCTCGTCCAGCCAGGGCACCGTACCCTGCACGCGTACCGTTTCGCCGCCCAGCAGGTCGGAAACGAAGCGCTTGCCCTGTTCGATATCGGCCAGCGCATAACCCGTTGGCGGGTCCAGCAGGCAGGTACCGAAGCGCAGTTCGCCGCTGGTGGTGATGGCCGGCGCCACGTCCAGTGTCACGGCGATTTCCCGGGCCATGCGATTCACCCCGCCAAGGCCGCCAAGCAGCGGAACCACGGCGCTGCCATCCTCAGCCACCACCAGTACCGGAGGCTCGGCGCTCTTGCTTGCCAGCAGCGGTGCCAGGGTGCGGATGACAATGCCAGCGGCGCACAGCGCAATGATCGGCGTGTCGGTGCGATAGAGCTCGCGCAAGGTTTCGCCGAACTCGGCGTAGCTCGCGTCGGCACCCTCGACACGCCCGGCGAGACCGAGCACGCGTGCCTGTGGATAAAGCGCCTGGATGCGTCTCGCGACGGGCAGGCCGCCATTGCCGAGGAGGACGATGGCCGGGGCGTTGTACTGTTCCATCACCCCCTCCACTTCTGACCAGGGATGACGATCATCGAGAAGTAGGGCGAGGCCATAGGGTCGACTTCATCCAGCGGCACGATGCGTTGGTTGGCCATGGTCGCGCGCTCCACGTAATGGGCGCGGCTGGCGATGCCGAGGTCCTGCAGCACCCGGCGCACCTTGTCGAAGTTGCGCCCGAGTTTCATCACCACGGCCGCTTCGGCGTCCTCCAGCCGTGCCTTGAGTTCGTCCTCCGGCAGCACGCCGGAGAGCACGGAAAGACTCTGGTTGCGGTACACCAGCGGCACGCCGAGCACCGCCGCGCTGCCCAGCATGGAGCAGACGCCGGGCACCACTTCCACCTCGTAGCGCTCGGCCAGGCGGTCGTGCAGGTACATGTAGGAACCGTAGAAGAAGGGGTCGCCTTCGCAGATCACCGCGACGTCACGACCGGCTTCCAGGTGCTGGGCGACCTGTTCGGCAGCGGTGTCGTAGAAGTCGCTGATCACGGTCTCGTAGGACAGCGGCGGCTCCAGCTTTTCGGTGGTCACCGGGTATACCAGCGGCATGCGCTGCTGGGTGTCGGCAAGGTGCTGCTCGATGATGCCGAAGGCGTTGCCACCCTGGCCCTGATTGGCCTTCGCCTTGGCCACGAAGTAGCCCACGACGGGCGCCGATTGCAGCAGGCGCAGCGCCTTGAGGGTAATCAGTTCCGGGTCGCCGGGGCCTACGCCAAGGCCGATCAGCCGTCCTTTACCGGTCATCACTCCACCTCCGTGGCCAGTGCGTTGACCGCCGCTGCCGCCATGGCGCTACCGCCGCGACGGCCACGCACGATCACATAGGGCACGCCGCGACTGTCGGCGGCGAGCATGTCCTTGGATTCCGCCGCACCGACGAAGCCCACCGGGAAACCGAGAATCAGCGCTGGTTTCGGTGCGCCGGCATCGAGCATTTCCAACAGGTAGAAAAGTGCGGTGGGGGCGTTGCCGATCACCACGACGCTGCCTTCCAGGTGTTCGCGCCAGTGCTCCAGGGCGACTGCCGAGCGGGTGTTGCCCAGCTCGCGGGCCAGCTCCGGCACGCCGGGATCGTTGAGGGTGCAGATGACCTTGTTGTCCGCCGGCAGGCGGGCGCGGGTGATGCCCTCTGCCACCATGCGCGCATCGCAGAGGATTGGCGCACCGGCTGCGATGGCGGCGCGGCCGGCGGCTCCGGCTCCGGGGGAGAAGCGCAGGTCTTCCACCACGTCGACCATGCCGCAGGCGTGAATCGCGCGCACCGCGAGTTTCTCCAGGTCGGCGGGAATGCCGGCGAGGTTGGCCTCGGCGCGGATGATGGAGAAGGAATTGCGATAGATCTCCTGACCATCGCGGATGTACTCGATCATGGGGTGGAACTCCAGGTGTCAGGAGAGGCGGCCAGGCGTTCGCCGGCCTCTTGGATGCTGATGTCACGCGACAGCAAGCGGCCGAAGCCGGCACCGCCGCGCTCGAAAAGGTCGTAACGGCCGGGGGCGACGGCCAGCAGTGTGAAGGGCGCCACATGAGCCGAGGCGCAGGAGCGCGGGCAACCGCTGAGATGAACCACCGCATCAGCCGGCAGCAGGGGCGCCAGGGCCAGTGCATCGGACTTGGTATCCGCCAGGCCCTTGGCGCAACCGGCTGAACCGGTGCAAGCGACCAGGCGCGCCAGCGGGGCAGTCGCATCGGTGACCAGGCCGAGGTCGCCCATGGCCTGCAGGACCGTTTCGGGATCGCGGACATTGGGCAGCAGCACCGATTGCCAAGGCGTCAGGCGCAGGCTGCTGTCGCCCAGGCTGTCGGCGAGATCGGCCAGCGCCTTGAGTTGCGTGGCATCCAGTCGGCCGAGTACGGGCGCGCCACCCACGTGGCGACCATAGCGAATGCCGAGATGGGCGAAGGGCTGCGGGGCGGGGCGGTGCCAGTCACCCGCGGGCAGCAGGGGGACGTCCAGCCGTTGTTGCAAGCGCAGCAGCAAGTCGCCTTCCGGGTACACGGCGAGCAGGTGGCGCATGCGCGTCTGATCGGGTGTCGCCAGTTCAAGGAAAAGGTCCAGCAGGGCTTCCACCAGAGCGGGTACCTGTTCGCGCGCTACGGCGGCCAGGGCAGCGACGTCATCCTTAGATTGCGGCGGACAGCCCCCCAGACCGAAGGCGAATGGCGCGTGCTCGCCGGAACCCATCGCCGAGAGCCAGAGATCGTGGGGGTGCTCAAGCATCGCCATCGACTCGCCGCCATCCAGCAGCAGGGCGAACTTCGGCGACAGGGCATGGAAGTGCTGCTTGTCCTGCAGCAGCGCAAGAATCCGCTCGGCCAGGGGCGAGATATCCACAAGGGCGGATGGGTCGAGGCCGGCGAGTGGACTGACCATCAGGTTGCGCACATCGTCGGCGCCGGGGGAATCGGCACCCAGGCGTGCAGCGAGCAAGGCATCGATCAGCGCCTGCTCGGCGCCGGCTTTCACACCACGAATCTGCAGGTTGGCGCGATTGGTGGCTTCGATCACGCCGCCGGCATGCTGGCTTGCGGCTGTCGCGACCGCGCGGGCCTGCTCGGCATCCAGGCGGCCGCAGGGCAGTTTGATCCGGCAGATGCCGCCGTCCTTCGCCTGGACGATACGCAGCATCCCCGGGCATGCCGAGGGACGGACGGATGGCGCTGTGGGCTGGGCGTGTTTCACTCAGGTCACCATGGTTGGCGTCGCGGCGACCCGGTTCCCTGATTCAGGGACAACGTTGCATCGATACACCCCGCTCGATGCGTACACACGCGACTGGTTTCACCGGCAGGTCTCCTGGCTGGCAGGTCGTCATCCACTGCGGCCTTCCCGGGTTTCCCCAGTGACCTCGATTGCATGGACTCGCTGCTTACAGTTGCGGGGGCAGCCACGGTTTGTCCGTGTTCCCTTTAAGCCGGAGCGACTGTGCGCCGCGCCGGCAACCGATGAAGGGCGCTATTATGCCCGCTTTGCCCGGACCTATGAAAAGGCTGCCTGTCGGGAGCTGAATGTCTGTGGCGTTTTTCGGAATCGAGGACAGCGAATGCAGCCCTGGCTGACAGTGGTGGGGATAGGTGAAGACGGCTACGCAGGCCTGGGCAAGGCTGCGCGCCATGCCTTGCTGGGGGCCGTTGAAGTGGTCGGCGGACCGCGCCAACTCGACCTGCTGCCGCGTTGCATCAGCGCCCGCCGCAGTCCCTGGCCAAGCCCCTTCTCCCTGGCGCCCGTCCTGGAAAAGCGCGGCACGCCGATCTGCGTGCTGGCCAGCGGCGACCCCATGCTGTTCGGTGTCGGCGCCAGCCTTGCGCGGCAGGTCGCGGTGGAAGAAATGCAGGTGATTCCGGCGCCGTCGTCCTACTCCCTGGCGGCCGCCCGGCTGGGCTGGCCGCTGCAGGAGGTGACCCTGCTTTCCGTTGTCGCCCGTCCGCTGGCGGCGCTCAATGCCCACCTGCACGAGGGTGCCCGCCTGCTGGTGCTGAGCAACGATGGCCGCAGCCCGGCAGCCATCGCCAGCCTGTTGGTCGAGGTGGGCTATGGCCCCAGCCGCCTGGTGGTCCTGGAGCATCTTGGTGGTGAACGTGAGCGCCACCTCGATGGCATCGCCAGCGACTGGTCCCTCGATGAGGTTGCTGCGCTCAATCTGGTCGCCCTCGAAATCCGTTCCGGCGAAGGCACACGCTCGCTGCCGTTGACCACCGGCCTACCCGACGACGCCTATCGCCACGACGGGCAGCTCACCAAGCGTGACGTCCGCGCCATCACCCTGGCGCGCCTGGCGCCGCGCCCCGGCGAAATGCTCTGGGATGTGGGCGCCGGTTGCGGTTCCATCGGCATCGAGTGGATGCGCGCGCACCCGAGCTGTCGCGCCATCGCCATCGAAGCCAACGAAGGCCGCCAGGCGCATATCCGTCACAACCGCGACGCCCTCGGCGTACCCGGCTTGCAACTGGTGGCGGGCCAGGCCCCGCTGGCGCTGGAAGGCCTGCCGGAGCCGGATGCCATCTTCATCGGCGGTGGCGTCACCGAACCCGGCGTGCTCGCCACCTGCTGGAGCCAGCTCAAACCGGGCGGCCGCCTGATCGCCAACGCCGTCACCCTGCAGAGCGAAGCCACACTGGTGGCCTTCCGTGAAAACCACGGCGGCGAGCTCACCCGCATCGCCATTGCCCAGGCCCAGCCGCTGGGCGGCTTCGATACCTGGCGCTCGGCGCTGCCGATCACGTTGCTGGAAGTGGTGAAGCCTGGCGACGACGTGGCGCAACGATGAAACGCATCCTCCTGCTGGGCGGCGTCACCGAAGCGCTCGCTGTGGCGCGCCGCCTCGGTCCCGAGCATGTCTACAGCCTCGCTGGCCTCGGCAAGGTGCCGGATGACCTCCCCTGCCAGGTGCGTGTGGGCGGTTATGGCGGCGTGGATGGGCTGGCCCGCTACATTGCGGAAGAGGGCATCGATCTGCTGGTCGATGCCACCCATCCCTACGCCGCGCAGATCAGCCGGAACGGCTCGGCTGCCGCCGAAATAGCGGGTGTTGCCTGTTGGGCGCTGCGGCGTCCAGGCTGGCAGGCAGGCCCTGAAGATGACTGGCGCGAAATCGCCGACTGGGCCGGGCTGATCGATGCCCTGAAGGATTTTCGTCGCCCGTTCTTCACCCTCGGCCGCGAGCCGCTGGAACACATGCACGAGATCCCCGCGCAGCAGCACTGGACCGTGCGCTGCCTGCAAGGGCAGCCAGCAGGACCTCGTTACGAGGTGATAGGCGCGCGCGGTCCATTCAGCCTCGAAGGCGAGCGCGAGTTGTTCGCGCGGCTGCAAAGCGATGTGCTGATCAGCAAGAACAGCGGCAGCCAGTCCACCGAACCCAAGTTGCAGGTGGCCCGCGAGCTGGGGCTGCCGGTACTGATCCTCAAACGCCCCGACCTGCCTGTCGTGGCCCGTGAGTTCGACTCCGTTGAGGGGCTCTGGCAGGCCCTCGCCACCTACCTGGAAACACCATGACCGCATCACCCTACGCCCGCGTGCTGTTCGCCGGGCCGGACCTTGTCGAAGGTTCCTTTGCCGAGCTCTTTCGCCGCCAGCTAGTGGCCCTGCGTGGTGAGTCGGCACTGGCCGATATCGTCGACACCGCTTCCGGTTACGACGCCCTGTGGCAGGTGGCGCAGGGAAGCCCGCGCCCGCTGCTGGTGATCGATCTCGAACCGCAATCCTCGGCCCAGCACCTGGATTGGCTGCGCAGTGAGCTGGCTGCTCTGGAGGGGCCCGAACAGGTCTTCGTCGCCAGCCTGCTCGGCCAATTCGACAGCGATCCCGCCCGCGCCGCCTGTACGCTGATCGAGCGCCGTGAACTGCATCTGGATTGTGTGAATGTGCCGGCGCTACCGGAGAGTCATTCCTGGTCCTGCATCCCGCCCCATGCCCGGCGCCTGCTGCTGTGCAATGGCCCGCGCTGCACCCGTCGAGGCGCCTTGCCCTTGTGGAAGAAGCTGCGCGAAACCCTCAAGGCTGCCGGCAAGCTGGAATGCGAAGGTGGCGTGCACATCACCCGCACCCAGTGCCAGTTCCCTTGCGACGAGGGCCCCTCCGCCAGCCTCTATCCGGAAGGGGAGTGGTACCGCATTCGGGATGAAGAAGAGGTGCTGCGTTGGGTGCAGGAGCGGATCGTGGAGGAGCGGCAAGTGCCGGAGATGTTGATGAAGGCGTGACCGGGCGACTTCGTAGGATGGGTGGAGTGAAACGATACCCATCGACTCACAGCTCGGAAATCCCCCGGTACTCTGCGCCCAATTCCTCCGCCAGCTTCTTCGCCCGCCCCAGTCGAATCGGTCCGCTTTCGATATCCACCAGCAGCGTCGGGCAACCCGGTGGCTGCAATGACGACCAGTCCTTCAATCGCCCATCGGTGAGCACCAGCAGACGCTGTTCTTCGGTCGGCTTTTGCCGCTGCCGCCGGGCCAGCCAATGGGCGGATTGCTGAAGCGCTTCGATGATGGGCGTGCCGCCCCCGGCGCCGAGTTCGGCGAGCCAGTGATGCAGGGCGGGAGAGGCTTTCTGGCCCTGCCAGAGCCACTGGGGTTGGCGGCCGGTGGCGTGGAGCACGGCGAGGCGCACACGTTGGCGGTAGGCCGTTTCGAAGACGCCGGCCAACAGTCCTTTGGCCTGGGCCAGGGCGCCGTGGCGGCGGGTTGACGCTGAGGCATCCACGACCACCAGCCAGAGCTGGTCAGGGCGCTGGCTGCGTGGAGCGCGGATCAGATCGGCGGCTTTGCGCGGGCGGCCACGCAGCAGGGTCGGCAGCCACTGGATGATGCCGTCCGATCCTGTGCGGCGGGCGCCGCTGCGGCCGTTGCCGAGAGTGCCGGGTCTGGGCCTGGCACCCGCCCCTGTGACCGTGCGCGGGCGGATGCTCAGGGCTTTTTTGGCCAGCGCGGCAGTTCGCGCCGCTCTCCCATGGGCACTGCCTGGGCAGGCAGTTCGCCCCACTGACCTTCGCCGATGGAAGACTCGGGCTGCGAGCCGGTGGGCTGGGACTGCGGCGGCTGCGCGGCGGCTGGCGGCGTGTGGGTACGACGATGGGCCAGGGCGAAGTGTTCGACGGCGTCGATGTCCTCGGCCTCGATCTGGCTGGCGCCGCGCCAGGCGGCATGCGCACGTGCGGCGCGCAGCCAGACCAGATCGGCACGCAGGCCGTCGACACCGGCGGCGAAACAGCGCCGGGCGATCTCGTCCAGGGCTGTGTCGTCCAGTGGAATGCCGGGCAGGCGCGTACGGGCATCCTGGCAACGTTGGGCCAGGGCCTGTTGCTCGCCACTCCACTGGGCGATGAAGGCGTGCGGATCGGCATCGAAGGCGAGGCGGCGGCGAACGATCTCGGCGCGTTCGGCAGGCTGCGGCTGGCCGTTCTGCAGCACCTTGAGGCCGAAGCGGTCGAGCAGTTGCGGGCGCAGTTCGCCTTCCTCGGGGTTCATGGTGCCGATCAGAACGAAACGCGCCGGATGGCGGTGGGAGATGCCGTCACGCTCCACCTGATTCACGCCGCTGGCGGCCACGTCCAGCAGCAGGTCCACCAGGTGGTCGGGCAGCAGGTTCACTTCGTCCACATAGAGCACGCCGCCGTGGGCCTTCGCCAGCACGCCGGGAGAGAAGCGCGCACGGCCTTCGCCGAGGGCGGCGTCCAGGTCCAGGGTGCCGACGATGCGTTCTTCGCTGGCGCCCAGGGGCAGGGTGACGAAGAGGGCGTCCGGCAGCAGGTCGGCGATGCCCCGGGCCAGAGTGGACTTGGCCATGCCGCGCGGGCCTTCGATCAACACGCCGCCGATGGCCGGGTCGATGGCGGCAAGGTAGAGCGCGAGTTTCAGCTCGTCGGAACCGACCACTGCGCTCAGGGGGAAATGGGGAATATCGGTCATGGCTGTGTCCTGCAGTGCCTGGCGGGCATGGTAGCGAAAGCCTGGGGCAGCCGATAGAAATCAGTGATTGAACGCTGCGCGGCGATGCAGTAGGTTAGCCAACATTCGCTTTGGAGATTGTCATGCCGCACCTTGCTTCCACTTCGCTCATCGCTCGCCCGGCCAAGGCCCAGGCGCGTGTGCGTGTGGCCGCTGCGGTTAGCTATTTCTATGGGTATTGGTTTAGCCACGGGCTAGCCTGATACCCAATCAGGCGGCCCACTCCAGCAGGGTCGCCACCGAAGCTCCACGAAACCCCCGGTCGGCAACCCGACCGGGGGTTTTTGTTTTCCGGCCCACAAGGCCAAACACATGAAATTCGAGGATCGCACCATGATCAGCTATCGCACCTATCAGACCTATTACCGCAACTCCGACTGGCGATTTAGCCGCGCAGGCTCCGCACAGACACCGTTGAATCGAACACCCAGATAGCGCCACGCGCGGATCGATCCGCGCCGGCTGAGGACGCCAGTCATGAACTCTTCCGTTTCCGTTCTGCCCACCGCTGTACAGCCGCTCCATGCCATTGCGCTGGAAGCTGCCCTTTCTCCATCGCGCAGCACCCGCCCGCTGCCCACCCCCGTCGAGTTGCGCCAGCGCCTGCCGCTGAGTCCAGCCATCGCCCGTCAGATCAACGCTCAGCGTGAAGCCGTGCGCGCCGTGCTGGATGGCGACGATTCGCGCCTGTTGGTGGTGGTCGGCCCCTGTTCCATCCACGATCCGGAATCCGCCCTCGACTACGCCCGGCGCCTCGCCGCCCTGGCGCCTGAAGTCAGCGACCAGTTGCTGCTGGTGATGCGTGCCTACGTCGAGAAGCCGCGTACCACCGTGGGCTGGAAGGGCCTGGTCTACGATCCGCATCTGGATGGCAGTGGCGACATGGCGGAAGGCCTGGCACTGAGCCGTCGACTGATGCTGGAAATGGCTGAGCTGGGCCTGCCGGTTGCTACCGAGCTGCTGCAACCGCTGGTGGCGAGCTACCTGGATGACCTGCTGAGCTGGGCTGCCATTGGCGCGCGCACCAGTGAGTCACAGATACACCGCGAGATGGTCAGCGGCCTGGATCTGCCGGTGGGCTTCAAGAACGGAACCGATGGCAGCCTCGGCATCGCCACCGATGCCATGCGCTCAGCCGCCCACGCCCACCAGCATTTCGGCATCGACGCCGAGGGCCGTCCGGCGCTGGTGCAGACCGCTGGCAATGCAGATACCCACCTGGTGCTGCGTGGCGGCCACAAGGGGCCGAACCATGATGCGGCCAGCGTGCAGGCGGCTCGCGAAGGACTTGAGAAGCTCGGTATCGCGCCGCGCATCCTGGTCGATTGCAGTCATGCCAACAGTGGCAAGGACCCGCTGCGCCAGCCAGCGGTACTGGAAGACGTGATCGTCCAGCGCCTGGCCGGACAGAACGCCCTTCGCGGGGTGATGATCGAGAGCCACCTGTTCGATGGTGCGCAGTCGCTGTCCTGCGAATTGCGCTACGGGGTTTCGATTACCGATGGCTGCCTGGGCTGGAAGGGCACCGAGGCCATCCTCCGCGAAGCTGCGGCCCGTTTGCGGTCATAACCGCAGACGCTTCGGCGATCTCACTCAAGCTGGGGGCCGCAGTGGCCCGCCAGCTTTCGACTTGAACTACCCGGCGGTCCCGCCCGTCCACTGGCTGACAAGGGAGAGGAAGAGCGAGCCACCCATGTTCCGTTTCCTGCGGCTGGACAACGTGAGTTGGCGCACCATCGTCGTTCGCACGTTGAAAGAGTTCATGAGTGACGAACTCCCGACCTATGCATCGGCGCTGGCGTTCCAGGCATTCTTCTCGTTGTTCCCCTTCCTGCTGCTGCTCATCGCGCTGATCGGCTTCCTTCATTTGCCGGAGTTCTTCGAGTGGCTGCAAATTCAGGCGTCGCTGGTGCTGCCCGCAGATGCCATGGCTATGGTGCAACCCGTCATCGAACTGCTGCAGACGCAGAAACCGGGGCTCTTCTCCGTGGGGGCGGTGGTGGCGCTCTGGTCATCCTCCTCGGCCATCCGATTCAGCATGGACGCGATGAACCGCGCGTACTTCGTGGAGGAATCGCGTCCGGCATGGAAGCGCATTCCACTCTCGCTGGTTTACACCATCGGGGTTGCGATTTTCCTCCTGACGGCCGCGGCGTTGATGGTGACGGGCCCACAGGTGATCAACTGGCTGTCCGTGCAGTTGGGCATCGAGGCGGTGATGGTCGTCCTCTGGGAGTGGCTGCGCATTCCCGTTGCGGTACTGCTGCTGATGATGGTGGTGGCCGCGCTGTATTACCTGCTGCCGGATGTGAAGCAAGAGTTCCGATTCATCACGCCGGGATCGGTGTTGTCCGTGCTGGTCTGGCTGCTGGCATCGCTGGGTTTCAGCTACTACGCGAAGAACTACGCCACCTACAACGCCATGTACGGCAGCATCGGCGCGATCATCATCCTGCTGCTTTATCTCTACATCTCGTCGGCGGTGCTGTTGCTGGGCGCCGAGCTCAATGCGGTGATCGAACACTTGTCGCGAGAGGGCAAGGAGCCAGGGGAGCGCAGCCCGGACGAGGAACACTCGCCCCAGTAGGTTGGGGAGAGGAACGAAACCCAACAGGCGGAGTGCCAGTCTGCACGTGGGCTCCGGGCCTCAGCCTTCCTCGCTGTCCATCAGCAGGTTTTCAATGGCCTCACGGTATTCGCCAGGGTTTTCCCAGAGTCCGCGCTGCTGAGCTTCCACCAGGCGTTCGGCGATGTCGCGCAGGGCTTCGGGGTTGTGTTGGCGGATGAACTCGCGGGTGTCGTCGTCCAGCAGGTAGGCATCGGCCAGTAGCTGGTACTGGTGGTCGTCCACCAGTTCGCTGGTGGCGTCGAAGGCGAAGAGGTAGTCCACCGTCGCCGCCAGCTCGAAGGCGCCCTTGTAGCCGTGGCGCTTCATGCCCGCGATCCACTTCGGGTTGGCTGCGCGGGAGCGGACCACGCGGGCCAGTTCTTCCTTGAGGGAGCGGATGCGTGGCAGATCCGGCTGGCTGTGGTCGCCGTGGTAGCTGGCGACCTTCTCGCCGCGCAGGGTTTCGGCGGCGGCGAGCATGCCGCCCTGGAACTGGTAGTAGTCGTTGGAATCGAGGATGTCGTGCTCGCGGTTGTCCTGGTTCTGCAGCACGGCTTGCAGGCCTTGCAGTCGTTGGGCGAAGCGTTCCCGCGCTGGCGTACCGGCATCCTGGGCGCCGTAGGCGTAGGCGCCCCAGTTGAGGTAGACCTCGGCCAGTTCGGCGCGGTCCTGCCACTGGCGTTCCTCGATGGCGCCTTGCACCCCAGCGCCGTAGGCGCCGGGCTGGGCACCGAACACCCGCCAGCCGGCTTGCAGGCGAGCGTTTTCGAGGCTGATGCCTTCGGTCGTGAGACGCGCGCTTTCCTGTTTCACCCGGGCGGCGAGGGGGTTCATGTCCTCAGGTTCGTCCAGCTCAGCCACCGCCTGCACTGCGGCGTCGAACAGACGAATGAGGTTGGCGAAGGCATCGCGGAAAAAACCGGACACACGCAGCGTCACATCCACCCGTGGGCGGTCGAGGAGGGACAGCGGCAGGATTTCGAAGTCTTCCACGCGCTGGCTACCGGCCTGCCAAACCGGGCGCACGCCCATCAATGCCAGGGCCTGGGCAATGTCGTCGCCGCCGGTGCGCATGGTGGCGGTGCCCCAGACGGAAATGCCGAGCTGGCGCAGGTAGTCGCCGTGGTCCTGCAGATGGCGTTCCAGCAGCAGGTTGGCGGACTGGAAGCCCAGGCGCCAGGCCGTGGGTGTGGGCAGGTTGCGTACGTCCACGGTGAAGAAGTTACGTCCCGTGGGCAGCACGTCGAGACGTCCGCGACTGGGTGCGCCGCTGGGGCCGGGCGGAACGAAACGGCCTTCCAGGGCAGACAGCACACCGCCGATCTCGGCACTGCCGCAGGCATCCAGGCTGGGGGCGATCACTGCGCGCAGGTTGTGGATAACCGCGTCGCTGGCGGGGCCGATGGAGCCGAAGTCCGTGGTTTCGATCAGGCCCAGCGCCAGCATTTCCAGGCGTTCACGGGTGTCGCCGTTGCTGCGCCAAGGCTCGTCGCTGACGGCCTCAAGCACCGCCGGACGCGGGCCATCCCAGGGCTCCGCGAAGTTGAGGTCGAGCGGGTCGCGGCCCAGTTGCAGGTCGCTGGCCAGGGCGCGTAGCAGGCTGGCGTTGGCGCCCTTGCCGTCGCCGCGCGGAATCCGCACCAGGGACAGCAGGGTGTCGTCGCGCAGGCGTCCGCTCGGGGATTCACCGAACACGTGGAGGCCGTCGCGAATCTGCGATTCCTTGAGGTCGCAGAGGTAGGCATCCAGTTGCGGAAGCCAGCTTTCCGGGTCGTCGTTGATGACCAGGTTCAGCTCGCGATCCAGGGCGGTGGCCTTCACCAATTCGAGGATGTCCCCACGCAGCTGCACGGCGCGGCGCGGGTCCAGCAGGGAGGCGTCGTAGTACTCGTCGGCCAGGCGCTCCAGGTCGCGCAGGGGTCCGTAGTTCTCGGCGCGGGTCAACGGCGGCATCAGGTGGTCGATGATCACCGCCTGCGCGCGGCGCTTGGCCTGCGCACCTTCGCCGGGGTCGTTGACGATGAAGGGGTAGATGTTCGGCAGCGGGCCCATTACCGCATCCGGCCAGCATTCGGCGGACAGGCCGACACCTTTGCCCGGCAGCCATTCCAGGTTGCCGTGTTTGCCGACGTGGATCAGTGCGTCGGCGGCAAACACCTCGCGCAACCAGAAGTAGAAGGCGAGGTAACCGTGGGGTGGTACCAGGTCGGCGTCGTGGTAAATGGCCGCGGGATCGAGCTGGTAACCGCGCGCCGGCTGGATGCCGACGAAGGCGAGGCCGAAGCGCAGACCGGCGACCATCATGCGGCCGCTGCGGAACATTGGGTCCTGCTGCGGCTCACCCCAGCGTTCGCGCACGGCACGCTGATTGGCTTCGGGCAACCGGGCGAAGCAGTCGAGGTAGTCGGAGAGGGCCAGGCTCTGGGCGCAGGGACGCAGGTCGAGGCTGTCCAGATCGTTGCTGACGCCGCCAAGCAGGCTGTGGATAAGCGCGGTACCGGTCTCCGGCAGTCCGGCGAGCGGATAGCCTTCGGCCTCCAGCGCGCGAAGGATGTTGAGCGCAGCGGCGGGGGTATCCAGACCTACGCCGTTGCCGATGCGGCCATCGCGAGTGGGATAGTTGGCGAGGATCAGCGCCACGCGCTTGTCGGCATTGGCCTTGTGCGAAAGCGCGCACCAGCGTCGACCCAGTTCGGCGACGAAGTCCATGCGCTCGGTATGCGGCAGGTAGCAGACCACGTCGCTCTGGCTGCGCTCGCTGCGCCAGGCCATGCCCTTGAAGCTGATGGGCCGGGTGATGATGCGGCCGTCCAGTTCCGGCAGGGCGATGTGCATGGCCAGGTCGCGCGGGCCGAGGCCTTGCGGGTTTTCCCGCCAGAGCGGTTCGTTGTCCAGTGAGCAGATGGCCTGCAGCACCGGAATGTCACGGCGGAAGGGGCGCAGGCTGGGGGCGTCCGGGTTGGACTGGGCGAACCCCGTGGTGTTGATGATCAGTCCGGCACCTGCGACGTCCAGCCAGTTTTCCACGGCCTCCAGGCACTCGGCCTCTTTGAGGCTGGCGACAGCGATGGGCAGGGGATTCAGGCCCTGGGCGGCCAGGCGCTCGCAGAAAGCGTCGATAAAGGCGGTATTCGCCGCTTGCAGGTGGGTGCGGTAGAAGAGCAGGGCGGCCACCGGCCGGTCGGCTTGCCATTCGGCCTGCCAATCCGCCAATTGCGCCGGGCGAATGCGTGGGTGGTAGAGGGCAGCGCGCGGGAGGACCCTTGGTTCGGTCCAGGGGTAATCCCGCCCCAGCCAACTGCTGGCCACGCAACCGAACAGCTGGCGCGCATTGTCCAGTCCGCCTTGGCGCAGGTACTGCCAAAGACGTTCGGCATCTTCGGCCGAAACCGTGCACAGGCTGGCCAGCTCCGGATCGGGACGGTCGTCGCCGGGCACCAGGATCAGCTTCGCGCCGCGCTCGGCCAGTGCCACCAGCTGCTCGATGCCGTAGCGCCAATAACCCACACCGCCATGCACCGAGATGAGGATGACCTTGGCGTGCTGCAGCACCTCGTCGACGTAGAGGTCCACCGAGGCGTGATTCTGCAGCTGCATGGGGTTGGCCAGGCGCAGGCTCGGGTAGTCCTCGGGCAATTCGCGGGCGGCTTCGGCCAGTAGCGCCAGATGCGAATCGCCGCTGCAGAGGATCACTAGTTCGGCGGGCGTCTGGGCCAGGTGGGCGATGCCGTCGTCGGGGACGAAGCCGCCGGGCTGGGTGCGGAGGAGGTGCATGGCTCTTACCCCCTCTCCCTTTGGGAGAGGGTTGGGGTGAGGGGAAGTCCCAGCGCGCGGAGGTTGCCCTCACCCCCGGCCCCTCTCCCGGAGGGAGAGGGGAGTTGAACGCGTTTCATGCCAGCTCCGTACGCAGTTCGTTGACGATCACCGCCTGGTCCAGCTCCTGACCGATCACCACCAGGCGGGTGCCACGGGGTTCGTCGGTCAGCCATTTACGGTCGAAGTGCTTGTCGAAGCGCTTGCCGACGCCCTGGACCAGCAGGCGCATGGGTTTGCCGGGGATGGCGGCGAAACCTTTGATTCGCAGGACGGCATGGCGCTCCACAAGCTGGCCGAGGGCGGCGATCAGCGCGGCTTCTTCGACTTCCGGAAGGTCGACATGGAAGGAGTCGAACTCGTCGTGGTCGTGGTCGTGGTCTTCATGACCTTCGTGGTCGTGGTGAGTGGGGCGGCTGTCGATGTGCAATTCGGCCTCGGCGTTCAGCCCCAACAGGACATCGAGCGGGATTTTGCCGGAGCTGGCTTCGACGATCTTCACTGCCGGCGGCAGTTCCTCGGCCACTTCGGCGCGTACTGCGGCGAGGGCTTCCGGGCTGAGCAGGTCGGCCTTGTTCAGCACCACCAGGTCGGCGCTGGCGAGCTGGTCTTCGAACAGCTCATGCAGGGGGGATTCGTGGTCGAGGTTCGGGTCCTGCTTGCGCTGCTCGTCTACCTGCTCGGGGTGCGCGGCGAAGGTGCCGGCGGCCACGGCTGGACTGTCGACCACGGTGATCACGGCGTCGACGGTGCAGGCATTGCGGATTTCCGGCCACTGGAAGGCCTGGACCAGCGGCTTGGGCAGCGCCAGGCCGGAGGTTTCGATGAGGATCTGGTCGAGGTCACCACGACGGGCCACCAGCTCACGCATCACCGGGAAGAATTCTTCCTGCACGGTGCAGCAGAGGCAGCCGTTGGCCAACTCGAAGACGCGGCCCACGGCCTCTTCCTCGGTGCATCCGATTGAGCACTGCTTGAGGATTTCGCCGTCGATGCCCAGCTCGCCGAACTCGTTGACGATCACCGCGATACGGCGACCTTCCGCGTTGTCCAGCATGTGGCGCAGGAGGGTGGTCTTACCGGCGCCGAGAAAGCCGGTAACGATGGTGACGGGGAGCTTGGCCAGGGTTTTCATGCGCGCCTCTGCGTGGTCGGTCGGCGGGCATGACGAACGCAGCGGGACTCGCCCCGCGCAACGAATTCGCCACCGGATCACCCCGCCCGGTTGTCTGAAATTTCGTCGAGGCAGGTCTCCTGGCTCACAGCCTGGCGCGGCGCGCCGTCTTTCCGCCTTCCCGCCCCGGGTGGGGCAGTGGCTGTGGATAAGACATCAGCTGTTCACAGTTGCGGGGGCAGCCGTGGCCTTGACCACGTTCCCTCTTAGCTCCGGCGCATCGACCGGAGAACCTCGAAAGGGCGAAGGCTACGCAGCAGGCGGGAGGCGGTCAATCGTGACAGTTGACGCTTGATCGGACTCGTGATGTCCTAGCACGGTTTTTTCAGGTGCCTCGCGTCGCCGTACGCGAGGTGAAACGGGAAGTCGGTGCGTCCTTTTTAGGACTAGTCCGACGCTGCCCCCGCAACGGTAAGCGATCGTAGGGTTAAGTACGCCACTGTGCCGACACGGCATGGGAAGGCATGCCCATCCTGCCCCTGGCAGGCGTCGCGAGCCCGGAGACCGGCCTGATCACGTTTTGGCAACCCGCGGTGGGCGGGCGCAAGCCGGAAATCTGGGTGCGCCTGCGCCCGCTTCCCTCGCGCGCGTTCCTCTGCCGGTATCGTTATCAATGCAGAGGGAACCTCCATGTCCAGCCGCACCCTGTCCCATTCCGCCGCTTCCTCCTCGACCCTGGCCCAGCGCCTCGTATTGGCTATTGGCACTATCCTGGTCGGCCTGTCCCTGGTGTATTTCGCCGGTTTCTCGCATGTCGAAGCCGTGCACAACGCCGCGCACGACACCCGCCACAGTGCCGCTTTCCCCTGCCATTGAGTGATTTCCGGATGATCAAGCGCATCGCCCAGACCGCCGGTTTCGCCGGCCTGATCGCCGCCCTGGTGCTGACCCTGCTGCAGAGCCTTTGGGTAACCCCGCTGATTCTCCAGGCGGAAACCTACGAAAGCGCCGAACCTGCCGCACAGGTGGAGCACGACCATGAGCATGGCGGCGTGGCTGTCGCGCACACCCATGAACACAGTGACGAGGCCTGGGCCCCGGAAGATGGCTGGCAGCGGACCCTGTCCACCGGTGGCAGCAACCTGGTGGTGGCCGTTGGCTTCGCTCTGATCCTCGCCGGGCTGTTCAGCTTGCGCGGCCCGAGCCGTTCCTGGCAGGGCCTGCTCTGGGGCCTGGGCGGTTTCGCCACCTTTGCCCTCGCACCGTCACTCGGCCTGCCACCGGAACTGCCCGGTACCGCAGCCGCCGACCTGGCGCACCGCCAGACCTGGTGGATCGGCACCGCTGCCTCCACTGCCGCGGGTCTCGCCCTGATCGCCTTTGGCCATCACTGGGCGCTGCGTGTGGTCGGCATCGTCGTTCTGGTGATTCCGCATGTAATTGGCGCGCCACAACCCGAAGTGCACTCCAGCCTGGCGCCGGAAGCGCTGGGGCACGAGTTCATCGTGGCTTCGCTGATCACCAATGCCGCGTTCTGGATGGTGCTCGGCTGGGCCGCAGCCTGGCTGTACCAGCGTCACTCCCAAGCATGACTGCCTGTAGGAGCGAGCTTGCTCGCGAAGGAACTCCCGGTTCGCGAGCAAGCTCGCTCCTACGATGATGCGTCCCATGAAACTGGTTGCCGGACTGGGTTGCCGACGTGGCTGCGCGGCGGATGAGTTGCGGGCCCTGTTGCTGCAATGCCTTGCCGAGGCCGACGTCTCGCTTGATGAGCTGGTTGCCCTGGCCAGCAACGAGGCGAAGACCGTGGAGCCGGGGCTGATCGCCCTGGCCGAGCAACTGAAATTGCCGCTGCACGGCGTTCCGTTGGATATTCTCGCCGCCTTTGAGTCTCGCCTGAGCCAGCCATCCGAGCAGGTTCGCGAGGCCGTCGGCAGCGCAGGAGTGGCCGAGGCCGCCGCGCTGGCCCAGGCAGAGGCCCTCTTCGGTACTCGCGCCACCCTGTTGATCGACAAACGTCGCAGCGCCAGCGCCACTTGCGCGCTGGCCTGTGTTCATCTGGAGGCCTAACGGTCATGACCGTCTACTTCATCGGCGCCGGCCCCGGCGATCCGGAACTCATCACGGTCAAGGGCCAGCGGCTGATCCGCACCTGTCCGGTGATTCTCTACGCGGGATCGCTGGTACCCGAAGCGGTGCTGGCGGGGCACAGCGCCGAGCTGGTGGTGAACACCGCCGAACTGCACCTGGATGAGATAGTCGCCCTGCTGACGCAAGCCCATGACAACGGCCAGGATGTGGCGCGTGTGCATTCCGGCGATCCTTCGTTGTACGGGGCCATTGGCGAGCAGATTCGTCACCTGCGTGAACGGAACATTCCCTACGAAGTGGTGCCGGGAGTGACCGCCACTGCCGCCTGCGCCGCACTGCTGGGGTGTGAGCTGACCCTGCCGGAGGTTTCCCAGACGCTGATTCTCACCCGCTACGCGAGCAAGACGCGGATGCCGGAGGGTGAAGAACTGGGCGACCTGGCGCGGCATCGCGCGACCATGGCCATCCATCTCGGCGTGAGCCAGTTGGCGAAGATCGTCGAAGAGCTACTGCCGCACTATGGCGCCGACTGCCCGATCGCAGTGATCCATCGCGCCAGTTGGCCGGATCAGGAGCAGGTCACCGGCACCCTGGGAGACATCCTGCCCAAGGTGGCGGCGCGGGATTTCCGTCGTACCGCGTTGATCCTGGTAGGGGAGGTGCTGGCTGCCGAAGGCTTCGCCGATTCGTCCCTGTACCGGGCAGACCACGTCCACCTCTACCGGCCGGGCAAGTCGCAACCGCCACGCGGCTAGTGACGTACGCCGGTGAAACCCGCAGAATGCGGCTCTTATGCGGCGGGTCTGCCCGCCTACTCCCTATAACCGGCTTTAAGCGACCTCTTTCTCTATGCGAATGCGCTTGATGCTGTTGGGTGGCGGCAATTCACTCGGACAGGCGCTGATTCGCCTGGGGGCCGAGGAAGACGTAGGTTTTCTCGCTCCGCGTCCGCCCGAACAGGGCTGGGATGCCGCCAGCCTGACCCAGTTGCTCGATGACACCCGGCCCGACGCCGTGATCAACCTCGCCTACTACTTCGACTGGTTCCAGGCCGACGAAGTCAGCGATGTGCGCCTGGCAGCCCAGGAGCGTGGCGTGGAGCGGCTTGCCGAACTCTGCCAGCATCACGGGATCATTCTGCTGCAGCCCTCCAGTTATCGGGTGTTCGACGGTTCCCGTGCCACTGCTTACAGCGAAAAGGACGAAACCGTTCCGCTCAGCGAACGTGGCCAGGCCATCTGGCGGATGGAGCAGAGCGTCCGTGCCGCCTGTCCCAAGCATGTGCTGCTGCGCTTTGGCTGGTTGCTCGACGACAGCCGCGATGGCTCGCTGGGACGCTTCCTCAGTCGCGCTGAACAAGCCGACGAGATTTGCCTGGCTGACGATCGTCGCGGCAACCCGACGCCGGTGGACGACGCCGCACGTGTGTTGCTGGCCGTGATCAAACAGTTGGATTGCCAGGCGCCGCTCTGGGGCACCTATCACTACGGCGGTCACGAGGCCACCACGCCGCTGGCGCTGGGACAAGCACTGCTCAGCGAGGCTCGTAGCCTGCATCAGTTGAAGGTGCAGGACATCACTCCGCAGGCCCACGCCGCTCGCCCGGACGCAGTGGATGAGCCGCAGAACGCGGTGCTGGCCTGCAAGAAAATCCTTCATACCTTCGGCATCAAGCCGCGCGCCTGGCGTGCTGCCCTGCCGACTCTGCTGGATCGCTACTACCGTCATGGCTGATTCTCCCATCCTCATCACAGGCGGCGCCGGCTTCATCGGCTCCCATCTCACAGACGTGCTGCTCGCCCGTGGCCATGCCGTGCGCGTGCTGGACAATCTGTCCACCGGCAAGCGTGCCAACCTGCCGTTGGACAACCCGCGTCTGGAGCTGATCGAAGGTGATGTGGCCGACGCTGCGCTGGTGATGCGGGCGATGGCCGGGTGCAAGGCGGTTGCCCACTTGGCGGCGGTCGCTTCCGTCCAGGCCTCGGTGGATGACCCGGTGGCGACGCACCAGAGCAATCTGATTGGCACCCTGAATGTCTGCGAAGCCATGCGGGCAGAGGGTGTGAAGCGGGTGATCTTCGCGTCCAGTGCGGCGGTCTATGGCCAGAACGGCGAAGGCACAGCCATCGATGAAGACACGCCGAAAGCACCGCTGACGCCTTATGCGGCAGACAAGCTGGCTAGCGAGCATTACCTGGACTTCTACCGCCGCCAGCATGGTCTGGAGCCGGCGGTGTTTCGCTTCTTCAACATCTTCGGTCCTCGCCAGGACCCGTCTTCGCCCTACTCGGGCGTGATCAGCATCTTCATTGAGCGCGCCATGGCCGGCCTGCCGATCACCGTGTTCGGTGACGGCGAGCAGACCCGTGACTTCGTCTATGTCGGCGACCTGGTGCAGGTGCTGGTGCAGGCGCTGGAAGCTGAGTGGCTCGAGGTCGGCCCGGTGAACGTGGGCCTGAACCGGGCGACCAGTCTCAAGGAGTTGCTCGCCGCCATCGGCGAAGTGCTGGGCGATCTGCCTCCGGTGACCTATGCCGAAGCTCGAGCTGGGGATATCCGCCATTCCCGGGCCAGCAATGCCCGCCTGCTGCTGCGCTACGACTTCCCGAAGCACACCCCGCTCAAGCAGGGCGTGGCACGCCTGTTGGGACGCTGAGCCCCGACCGCCTGTTTACCCAATCCCGTAGGGCACCTGATGTACACCTGCGGGGTTGATCCGGGCTTTGACTCCCCGTCGAACCCTGTCCCCCCCAAAGCTACAGGCACAAAAAAAGGCGCCCGAAGGCGCCTTTTGGCGGGAGTGTTCCCCCAGGATTATCCCGCTCAGAACTTGTAGCCGACGCCCACCATGTAGACCCACGGATCTACGTCCACATCGACCTTGACCTTGCCCACGCCCGCCAGATCGGTCGTGGCCTTGGTGTCGATGTCCATGTACCAGACGGCGGCGTTCAGAAGGATGTGGTCGGTCAGCATGTAGTCCATGCCGACCTGTGCGGCCAGACCCCAGGAGTCGTCCAGGTCCAGGTTGCTGAAGCCCTGGGCTTTGCGCGAGCTGGTCAAATCCTCGTCGAAGAACAGGGTGTAGTTCAGGCCGGCGCCGACATAGGGCTGGAAGGCCGAGTTCGGGTCCATCGGGTAGTACTGCAGGCTCAGGGTCGGCGGCAGGTGCTTGATATCAGCCAGCTTGCCGTCCAGTGCGCCACCGAGGCCCTTCACACCGACTTCGTGCTGGAAGGGCGTGGCGGCCAGCAGTTCGAGGCCCACGTGGTCGGTCAGCATGTAAACGCCGGTCAGGCCCAGCTGGGTGTCGCTATCCAGGGTGGCCTTGGTGCCGCCCGCCTTGGTACCGGCAAGCGACAGGTTGGAACTGTCTTCGTTCGGGTCGACGGTGGCGGCGCCGGCGCGAATGATCACATCGCCGGCCTTGTGGGCCTGGGCCAGGGGCGATGCGATGGCAAGGGCGAGAAGGGAGGCGGTGAGAAGATGCTTGCGCATGAAAGGCTCCAGTCAGTTCTATATGTGTTGGGCTGGCGCCAGTGTCAGTAATTAGGAAGCTTTGTATCTTGATCCAGAGCAATGTCGCTGAACGCGCATACAAAAAAGGCCCGGTGAAAACCGGGCCTTGGCGTATTCAGGGTTCAGTTGGAAGGCGATTCGTAGGGATAGATCTTGCTCGCATCCATCTGGTAGCCCGCCTCGGCCAGGTCACTGCTGCTGGCCTTTACCTGTAGCGGTCCTTCGATCCAGAAGGGTTGGTAGAGGGCATCCATCAGTACGCCGAGTTCACTCTTCACGTGGACGATCTGGTTCGACGGCGGTGGTGGGACATGGATGCAGGCGCCGAAGTAGGGCACCAGGAGGAACTCGGTCACGCGGCCTTCTTCCGTCACGTCCAGCGGCACGATATAGCCCGGCAACTTCACGTCCTGGCCATCCAGCGCCTGGACCACCGGAGCCGCCGGCGACTGTTGTGTGGCCGCCGGGCCGGCTTCCGCCTGGAGCGCGTCCGACAGCTGCGACAGATCGTGGATAGGGGCCGGCGGCGCAGGTGGCGGCGCACCTTCCGGAATCATTTCGGCCCAGGTGAGTTCGCGTACCTCGCTGGCCCAGAGCGGGGAGGAAAGCGTCAACAGCAGGGCCAGCAGGATGCGCGTCATGGAAGTCTCACAGGCGAATGGACAGACCGTCGGCCAGCGACTGCCGATAGGCACGCCAGGCTGGCACTACGCCCATCAGCAGGGCGGCGGCCAGAATAGCGCCGAGCAGCGTCCACTCATAGGGGCTGGGCAGGGCCAGTGGCAGATAGAGGCCATAGTTGGCTTGCACGTAGCCTTGGCTGAGCGCAATCCCCAGATAGAGAAGGCCCAGCCCCAGCACAGCACCTGCCAGGGTCAGGGCGAAGGCTTCCAGCACCAGCAGGCTGCCGATATGCCAGGGCCGTGCGCCGACCGAGCGGAGAATGGCCATCTCCCGGCGACGCTCGTTGAGGCTGGTAAGGATGGCCGTGAGCATGCCGATCAGCCCGGTGAGCACGACGAACAATGACACCACGAAAAGCGCCTTCTCCGCCGTACCCATCAGGCTCCAGAGTTCCTGCAGGGCAACGCCCGGGAGAATCGCCAGCAAGGGTTCGCCCCGGTACTCGTTGATCTGCCGTTGCAAGGCGAAGGTGGCGATCTTGCTGTTGAGGCCGAGGAGGAAGGCCGTTATGGCCTTGGGCTGCAGGTCCATGGCGCGTGCCTGATCGGCGCTGACCTTGCCCGCGCCGCGGGCGGGCACACCGTTCTGCCAGTCGACGTGCAAGGCCTCCATGCCGGCCAGGGATATGTGCAGGGTGCGGTCCACAGGGGTGCCGGTGCGGGCGAGGATGCCGACCACCGAGAAGGGCTTGTCGTCGTGCTGCATCAGGCTGACGGTGCTGACGCCATGGGCCAGCACCAGCTTGTCCCCCAGCTTGTAGTGCAGGGCTTCGGCCACTTCGGCGCCGAGGACTACCTCGAACATATCGGCGAAGGGCTTACCCTCGGCCAATTGCAGGGGTTGGCCGCGGCCGTAGCGATAGTGCTCGAAGTAGGCAGCGTTGGTGCCCATCACGCGGTAGCCGCGATGGGAATCGCCGAGCGAAATCGGGATGGCCCACTTCACCCGCTTGTCCTGGCTGATCGCTTCGAAGCTGTCCCAGCGGATGTTGTTGGTGGCGTTGCCGATACGGAATACGGAATAGAGCAGCAGGTTCACGGAGCCGGAGCGGGCGCCGACGATCAGGTCGGTGCTGCTGATGGTGCTGGCGAAGCTGGTGCGGGCTTCGGTTCGAACGCGCTCGACCGCCAGCAGCAGGCAGACTGACAGGGCAATGGCAAAGACCGTTAGCAGCGCGGTGAAACGACGGTTGGCGAGGCTGGCCAGGGCCAGGCGCAGCAGATACATCTCAATCCTCCTCGATGCGCGCGGCGCGATTCAGTTCCGCCAGCGACAGGCTGCGGTCGAACAGCGGGGCCAGGCTCTGGTCATGGCTGACGAACAGCAGGCTGGAGCCGGCCTCACGGCATTCGGCGAACAGCAGTTGCAGGAAGGCCTCGCGGGCGTCGGCATCCAGGGCCGAGGTCGGTTCGTCGGCGATCACCAGTTCAGGCTGGCCAATCAGTGCGCGAGCGGCGGCTACCCGTTGTTGTTGGCCGATGGACAGTGCGTCGGCGCGGCGTTGCAGCAGTTCTTCCTTCAGGCCGAGATGGCGCAGGAGGGTCGCTGCCGCCGCATCGACGCTGCCGTGGCGCTGGCGTGCACGTTCGGCACGCAGGCGCGAGAAGCGGCAGGGAAGCTCGACGTTCTCCCGTACCGACAGGAAAGGCAGCAGGTTGAATTGCTGGAAGATGTAGCCGGTATGGTCCACGCGGAAGTGGTCGCGAGCGCTGGCCGACAGCGAGGCGAGGTCCTGGCCGAGCAGTCGGATGCTGCCACGGCCGGGCTTCTGTACGCCGCCGAGCAAGCCCAGCAAGGTGGTCTTGCCGCTGCCGCTGGGGCCTTTGAGGAAGAGGCTTTCACCGCGTTGCAGGCGGAATTCGGGGATATCCAGCAGTTCCGGATGGCCGGGCCAGGCAAAGCCCAGCCCCTGGAGGTCGATCAGTGTCTGGCTCATGGGATTCCAGCCGGGTTGCCCCGGCTGTGTCTGCGAAAGGTTAGAAGCTCAGGCTGGCGTTGCTGGCGCTGAGTTCCGCGCCTTGCTGGCCGTTGGGGCCGATCAGTTGTACCTGAATTTTCAAGGTGGCGGGGAAACGCTGGAACAGCCCTGCAAGATCCAGGGTTTTCAAGGCGCTGGGGTTTGCGCACTCGAATTGGTAATGGGCGTGGATTTCACTGTGATCGTGGTCATGACCTTCGGCATGTTCGTCATGGTGCTCGTCAGCGCCGAAGAGCGGACTCTCCAACTCCTGGGATGCGACCTTGCAGTCCGCCGTCCCGGGGAGGGCGAAGAGCGCCAGGGGCTTTTCCAGTTCTGCACGGACGGCCGCCACCTTGGCTTTGTCGGCATCGCTCCTGGCCTCGTGCTCGAAACCCACGAGGTTCATGCTCGGGCTTTCCAACTCCAGTTCCAGGGTCTTGCCGTCCAGTACGCCATTCAGCTGCGCCACTCCGTGTTCATGGACACCGAGACTGCCGTGTTCGTGATCATGGTCGTGCTCGTGGGCCTGGGCGACGGCCAGGGGCAGCAGGGCGAAGGGCAGGGCGAGCAGCAGGCGGCGCATGACGGGGCTCCGGGAGATGGCTAAATTTGCGTTACGTTATAACAAATGTAGGCAGCCCGCCAACACCATGGGAGCATTGCGCATTCGTTTCTGGAGGAGTGGGACATGCTGCGAATTCGCGGACAGATCGGCGACTGGCCGGTCGACCTGACGGTTGAAATGGATGCCGAGGACTGGGACCAGTTGGCCAGTCGCCTGACGCCCGAGATGGCGGCCCCGGCTCCGGCAGCGCCGAAGGCTCCGAGCGCGCCGCGCAGTGACACGATTTGGGAGACCGCCCAGCAGTTGTTGCGCGAGGCCGGGCAAATGGAAGGTCCTCGTCTGCTGGCGGAACTGGAAGGTCTGGCCGGTGGCATTGCAGCGGGCAAGCGCCTGCTGGTGCGTCTGCGCCACAGCGAGCAGGTGCATGTCGAAGTGCGGGAGGATGCGCCCCTTTATATCTGGAGGGGCTGAGCCGCTGTGGGAGCGATTTCAATCGCGAATGAATTCGCTCCCACAGGGCAGGGCCGGATCAGTAGATCGCGTTGTACAGCTTGCGGCGGTAGGTGGCGACCAGCGGATGGTCGTTGCCCAGCAAGTCGAACACTTGCAGCAAGGTCTTGTGGGGCAGGCCGCTCTCATAGCCACGGTTGCGTACGAACAGCTTGAGCAGGCTGTCCAGCGCCGGCTCGTACTGCTGACGGGAGAGTTGCTGGATCGCCAGCTGATAAACCGCTTCGTCGTCGCCGGCGTCTTGTGCGAGCCGGGACTTCAGGTCGGCCACTTCCGGCAGGCTGGCGGCCTGGCGGAGGAAGGTCAACTGGGCACGGGCGCCAGCCAGGGCTTGCTTGTGTTCGTCGCTCTTGACCGCATTGAGCACCGTTTCCGCTTCGCCCAGTTCACCGCGTTCGGCCAGGCAGCGGGCATAGAGGATCAGGCCGGCAGCGTTGGTGTTGTCTTCGGTGAGCAGTTGCTTGAGCAGGTTCTCGGCTTCGCTGATACGGCCTTCGCTGAAGGCGGCCTGGGCAGCGTCCAGCAGGTTGCCCTGGGGCGTGGCGGGCATCTGTACATGGGGCTCGAGCATGGCGCGGATAGCCGACTCCGGCTGGGCGCCGGCAAAGCCGTCCACGGGTTGGCCGTCCTTGAACAGCACGACGGTGGGCAGGCTGCGGATGCCGAAGCGCATCACGATGTCCTGCTCGATATCGCAGTTCACCTTGGCCAGCAGCAGTTCGCCCTGGTAGGACTCGGTGATCTGCGCCAGCAGCGGCATCAACGCTTTGCAGGGCGCGCACCAGTCAGCCCAGAAATCCACCAGCACGGGCTTCTGGAAGGAGTTCTGGATCACCACCTGGTCGAAGTCGGCACCGGTGGTATCGAAGATGTAGGGAATGTCGCTCATCTGGGCACTCGAAGGCACGAAGGGATGGGCGAATCATACGGCTGGCGAAGGGGGATGAATATGCCTGCACGAGCTCGGAGCTTGCAGATGGCACGGCCTGCTTCAACTGTGGGGGCGAATTAATTCGCCAAGGGCTGCGAAGCAGACCCTGAAATCCGAGGGGCAGACCTTCGGCCTGCTTAGCGAATGAATTCGCCCCCACATCGCTTTGCGCCACCAGCGAAGCAGGCCATCACCGAATCGCGTGATACAGGCTCACATGACGAAACTCCGCCGGCTCTGCCAGGTCCGGCCAGGTGCAGGCGTCCAGCACGGCGAGGCGGGTATAGAGCGCGTGCTGGAAGTCGCGTACCCGCGAGTCGGCCACCAGGGCCTGGCGGCCGCGCGTGAGGAAGTGGTCGAGCAGCGGCAGGTTGGCGCGGTCGTAGAGCACATCGGCGACGATGATCAGGTCGAAGCGGTCTTCTTCCTGGAAAAAGTCCGCCGAATAGCTCAGCTCCACGCCGTTGAGTTCGGCATTGGCGCGGCAGGCCTCCAGTGCCAGTGGATCGAGGTCGCAGGCCACCACTTCGGCGGCACCGGCCTTGGCTGCGGCAATGGCGGCAACGCCTGAACCCGCGCCGAAGTCGAGCACGCGTTTGCCAGCGACCCACTCCGGCCTCTCGGCCAGCCAGCGAGCCAATGCCAGGCCACTGGCCCAGCAGAAGCACCAGTAGGGCGGCTCTTCGAGGATGCGCCGGGTCTCTTCGGGGCTGAAGGCGCGGTCCATGTTGTTGGCATCGATCAGCCATAGCTTGAGATCGGTGCCGGGCAGGGTTTCCGCGCTGAGGCTGGCGTCACCCAGCAATTGGACCAGTGCCTGCTGCAGTGCTGCCGGTGCGCTCATGGTGCCGGAACCATCTGCAACGGGCCGAGGACCTGGTTCTCAGGCTGCAGGATCAGGCGCGGTTGCAGCTTGAGGATCAGCTGCCCCGACTGGCTCGCGCGCCCACGCAGCTCCACGCGCTCGCCGCGGGGGAACGATTCCGGGTTGAACAGCAGGCGGAAGGGCAGTGGGCCGCCGTTGCCGTTCAGCAACAGGCTGCCGAGCAGGCGCTGCGGGCGGTCGCGGGAATCGATCGACATCAGCGCCAGTTCGACCTCGCTGCCGGAAGGTGGCGCATTCAGCACGCCGCTCAGCTCGCGCATATGGGCGGGCGTGGTTTCCACCTTGACCTGCGGTGCCGGGGTCGGCAGTTCCGGGGCGGGTTCTTCGCTGGCGCAAGCCGCGAGCAGCGCGGTGAGGAGCAGGGGGATGAGTGGGCGCATCTGGGCTTCCTGATACTGGTGCGCGGGGCTTATAGCGCAAAGCCGTCGGCTTGTCTTGCCCCCGGGATGCGCTACCATGGACCCCCTTTTCTGCAGATGCCCCTCGAACGCCATGCATTGTCCATTCTGCGGCGCCCACGACACCAAGGTCATCGATTCGCGGCTGGTCGCCGAGGGCGACCAGGTGCGCCGCCGCCGGGAATGCCTGGCCTGCGAAGAGCGCTTCACCACCTTCGAAACCGCCGAACTGGTCATGCCCCGGCTGATCAAGCAGGACGGCAGTCGCCAGCCCTTCGACGAGGACAAGTTGCGCGCCGGCATGCAGCGCGCACTGGAGAAGCGTCCAGTAAGCGTAGAGCGTCTGGAAGCAGCCATTGCCCATATCAAGCACAAGCTGCGCGCCACCGGCGAGCGCGAGGTGAAGTCGCGGGTGCTGGGTGAACTGGTGATGCTCGAACTGCAGAAGCTCGACGAAGTCGCCTACATCCGTTTCGCCTCGGTCTATCGCCGCTTCCAGGACCTCAACGAATTCCGCGAGGAAATCGAACGCCTGGCCCGCGAGCCGTCGAAAGACTGATGGCCGCCAGCGATCAGGCCTACATGGCCCGCGCCCTGGAGCTGGCGCGCAAGGGTATCTACTCCACCCATCCCAATCCCCGCGTCGGTTGCGTCATCGTGCGTGATGGCCAGGTCGTCGGCGAAGGCTGGCACGTGCGCGCTGGCGAACCCCATGCGGAAGTCCATGCCCTGCGCCGGGCCGGAGAGCTGGCGCGCGGCGCCACTGCCTACGTCACCCTCGAACCTTGCAGCCACCATGGCCGTACGCCGCCCTGCGCGGATGCTCTGGTGGCTGCAGGCGTCGGCCGAGTGGTCGCGGCCATGCAGGACCCCAATCCCCAGGTCGCCGGCCGTGGCCTGCAGCGCCTGGCAGATGCCGGCATCGCGGTGGAGAGCGGCGTTCTGGAGGTCGAGGCGCGTGCCCTGAATGCCGGCTTCATCAAACGCATGGAACAGGGCTTGCCCTTCGTCCGGGTCAAACTGGCCATGAGCCTCGATGGCCGCACGGCGATGGCCAGTGGCGAAAGCCAATGGATCACCGGCCCGGCGGCCCGCTCGGCGGTGCAGCGTCTGCGTGCTCGCGCTAGCGTTGTGCTGACCGGCGCTGACACCGTGCTTGTCGATGCCGCACGCCTGACCGTACGTGCCGACGAGTTGGGTCTCGATTCCGAACTCACTGCGCTGGCGGTCAGTCGCCCGCCGCTGCGGGTACTGGTGGACGGGCGCCTGCGAGTGCCGTTGTCGGCACCGTTCTTCCAGGCGGGCCCGACGCTGGTGGCCACCGCCAACACGGCTGCTCAGGATGCCTATCCGGGTCACGAGCTGCTGCCGTTGCCGGGGGCGGATGGTCGCGTCGACCTGCACAAGCTGTTGCAGGAGCTGGCCAGTCGTGGCGTCAACGAGGTCCTGGTGGAAGCCGGCCCGAGCCTCGCCGGGGCCTTTGCCCGTGCCGGCCTGGTGGATGAGTACCAGATTTTCATCGCCGCCAAGTTCCTGGGTTCCAGTGCCCGCCCGCTGCTCGACTGGCCGCTGGCACGGATGGCAGAGGCGCAGGAATTGAAGATCCTGGAGATGCGCGCCGTGGGCGACGACTGGCGCGTCATCGCGGTGCCTCGCTCTACTGCCTGATTTTCCCGCTGCCAACATGGCCGAACAGGCCGATGCAAGTTCGCCACGACTGTGATAAAACGCCTGCCAGCCAGCTCAACGCTGGCTGGAACGTTCTCAGGGCGGGGTGCAAGTCCCCACCGGCGGTAATTGCACTGCTTGTGCATAGCCCGCGAGCGCCTGCCTCTGGCAGGGTCAGCAGACCTGGTGAGATTCCGGGGCCGACGGTAACAGTCCGGATGAAGAGAGAACGGGATTGCCTGCCTGGGTCAGGGTACGTCCGTGCCTGCGCCTGCCAGATCCCATTCGATCCGATATGCCCTGTTTTTCACGAAACAGGAGTTACATCGATGTCACATGCAACAGCCCACATCCTTCCGGCGCCGGCGGCTTGCCTGCGCGCGGGCGAGGGGCGGGCGCCTATAATGCGTCTTTCGCCGGCTTCGGCCGGTTCGCTGCGAGCTCTGGAGGTCCCATGTTCACCGGCATAATCGAAGCCATCGGCACCATCCGCGCGATCACCCCCAAGGGTGGTGACGTTCGCGTCCTGGTGGAAACCGGCAAGCTGGATCTCGGTGACGTCAAACTGGGCGACAGCATTGCGGTCAATGGCGTCTGCCTCACCGCCGTGGAGCTGCCCGGCAACGGTTTCTGGGCCGACGTCAGCCGCGAAACCCTTGCGCGTACCGCCTTCGACGACCTCAAGCCCGGTAGCCCGGTCAACCTGGAAAAGGCCCTGACGCCCACCAGCCGCCTTGGCGGCCATCTGGTCAGCGGCCATGTCGACGGCATCGGCGAAGTCATCGCACGGGAAGACAATGCCCGCGCCGTGCAATTCAGGATCCGCTCACCGCGTGAACTGGCCAAATACATTGCCTTGAAAGGCTCGATCACCGTCGACGGCACCAGCCTGACGGTGAACTCGGTGAATGGTGCCGAGTTCGAGTTGACCATCGTCCCGCATACCCTGGCCGAGACCATCATGGTCGACTACCGCCCGGGCCGCCGCGTGAACCTCGAGGTCGACCTGCTGGCCCGCTACCTGGAGCGCCTGCTGCTGGGCGACAAGGCGGCCGAGCCCCAGTCCTCCGGCCTGACCGAAAGCTTCCTCGCCGAACACGGCTACCTCAAACACTGAATTCAGAAGGAGGGCCCATGGCTCTCAACAACATCGACGAACTGATCGAAGACATCCGCCAGGGCAAGATGGTCATCCTCATGGATGACGAGGATCGCGAGAACGAAGGCGACCTGATCATGGCCTCCGAATGCGTGCAGGCCGAGCACATCAACTTCATGGCCCGCTTCGCCCGCGGCCTGATCTGCATGCCGATGACCCGCGAGCGCTGCGAACTGCTGAAGCTGCCGCTGATGGCGCCGCGCAACGGTTCCGGCTTCGGCACCAAATTCACCGTCTCCATCGAGGCGGCTGAAGGCGTGACCACCGGCATTTCCGCTGCCGACCGCGCGCGCACCGTGCAGGTGGCTGCGGCCAAGGGTGCCAAGGCCGACGATATCGTCAGCCCCGGCCATATCTTCCCGCTGATGGCCCAACCGGGCGGCGTGCTGGCTCGTGCCGGCCACACCGAGGCGGCCTGCGACCTGGCGCGCATGGCCGGCTTCGAGGCCAGCGGCGTGATCTGCGAGATCATGAACGACGACGGCACCATGTCCCGTCGCCCCGAGCTTGAGGCCTTCGCCGCCGAGCACGGCATCAAGATCGGCACCATCGCCGACCTCATCCACTACCGCCTGATTCACGAGCGCACCGTCGAGCGCATCGCCGAGCAGCCGCTGGACAGCGAACTGGGCCACTTCAACCTGGTGACCTACCGCGATTCCGTGGAAGGCGACGTACACATGGCCCTGACCCTCGGCAAGATCTGCCCGGAAGAGCCAACCCTGGTGCGGGTGCACAACATGGACCCGCTGCGCGACCTGTTCATGGTCAACCAGGAAGGCCGCTGGAGCCTGCGCGCCGCCATGAGCGCGGTGGCCAAGGCCGGCAGTGGGGTGGTGCTGCTGCTGGGCAACCCGTTGACCGGTCCGCAGCTGCTGGCCCACCTGGAGCGCCAGCTGGGCACGGAAACCCGTGTCACCAACCCGACGACCTACAGCACCGTCGGTGCCGGATCGCAGATTCTTCGCGACCTCGGAGTGCGCAAGATGCGCCTGATGAGCTCGCCGATGAAGTTCAACGCGATATCCGGTTTCGACCTGGAAGTTGTAGAATACCTGCCCGCTGAATGATCCCGCAGGGCTCTGGCCGTCAAGGCCGGGGCCCTCGCTCTTTAATTGACGAGAACTCGCCCATGTCCCTGAAGACCATCGAAGGTACCTTCATCGCCCCCAAAGGCCGCTATGCCCTGGTGGTCGGCCGTTTCAACAGCTTCGTCGTGGAAAGCCTGGTGAGCGGCGCCGTAGACGCCCTGGTCCGCCACGGTGTCAGCGAAAGCGACATCACCCTCATCCGCGCTCCTGGCGCGTTTGAAATCCCGCTGGTAGCCCAGAAGGTCGCCCAGCAAGGCGAGTACTCCGCCATCATCGCCCTCGGCGCGGTCATTCGTGGCGGCACCCCGCACTTCGAATACGTTGCCGGCGAGTGCACCAAAGGCCTGGCCCAGGTTTCCATGGAGTTCGGCGTTCCGGTCGCCTTCGGCGTGCTGACCGTCGATTCCATCGAGCAGGCCATCGAGCGTTCCGGCACCAAGGCCGGCAACAAGGGTGCCGAAGCTGCCCTGTCCGCCCTGGAGATGGTGAGCCTGCTGGCTGCCCTGGAGGCCAAGTGAGCAACGCAGACGGTTCGGCGCCCAAGGCACCGAAAGGCAAGATCGCAGCCCGTCGCCAGGCCCGCAGCCTGGCGATGCAGGCGCTCTACTCCTGGCACATCGCCGGTCAGCCGCTCAACGAAATCGAGGCGCAGTTCCGCGTCGACAACGATTTCAGCAGCGTCGATGGCGCCTACTTCCACGAGATCCTCCACGGCGTGCCGCGCCAGAAGACCGAGATCGACGCGGCCTTCCTGCCTTGCCTGGACCGTGCCCTCGAAGAAGTGGACCCGGTAGAGCTGGCGATCCTGCGCCTGTCGACCTTCGAACTGATGAACCGCCAGGACGTGCCGTACCGTGTGGTCATCAACGAAGGCATCGAGCTGGCCAAAGTGTTTGGCGCCACCGACGGGCACAAGTTCGTCAACGGCGTGCTGGACAAGCTGGCACCGCGCCTGCGTGCTGCGGAAGTCCGCGGCGGCAAGCGCTGATTGCAGATAGCGCGTGGGTGAGTTCGAGCTGATCCGCCGATTCTTCGCCTCCGCCGCCTGTGCGGCCGGAGGCGAAGGCATTGCCCTTGGCATTGGCGACGACTGCGCCCTGCTGCAACTGCCGGCTGGCGAGCAGCTGGCGGTCTCCACCGACACCCTGGTGGCGGGCGTGCATTTTCCGGATGACGCCGACCCCTTCCTCCTTGGCCATCGTGCCTTGGCCGTTTCCGCCAGCGACCTGGCGGCCATGGGCGGCAAGCCCATCGCTTTCACCCTTGCCCTGACCCTGCCCGCCGCACGCGCCGACTGGCTCGACGGCTTCGCCCGTGGCCTCTGCGCCATGGCGAGCGGCTGCGGGATCGGCCTGGTCGGTGGCGATACCACTCGCGGGCCGCTGAGCCTGACCCTCACCGTCTTCGGTCGTGTGCCTGTCGGCCAGGCACTGACCCGCGCCGGTGCGCGTCCGGGAGACCTGCTTTGCGTGGGTGGCAGCCTGGGCGATGGCGGCGGCGCATTGCCGCTGGTGCTGGGCGAGCTGAAGCACAACGGGCCGGAAGCGGATTACCTGCTGCAACGCTACTGGGCGCCGCAACCTCAACTGGCCCTCGGCCAGGCGCTGCGCGGACGTGCCACCGCCGCGCTGGACATCTCCGACGGCCTGCTCGCGGACTGCGGCCATATCGCCGCCGCGTCGGGCGTTGCACTGTGGGTGGATGCGGACAAGCTGCCGCTGTCTGCCGCCCTCGAAGGACTCTTTTCCAGCGAATTTGCACGCAATTGTGCGCTGTCCGGTGGCGATGACTACCGGCTGGCCTTTACCCTGCCCGCCAGTGAGCTGGCCGCCATCCTGGCGGATTGGCCGGAAGTGGCAGTGATCGGTCGCGTGGAAGTCGGGCAGGGTGTGCACCTGCTGGACGCCGCCGGTATCGAATTGCAGCCGCCGGCCCTGGGCTATCAACATTTCGGGAGTCAAGGTGACTGATCGCGAATCGGCCACGCCGCAACCCATCCCCCACTCGGTGTGGAGCAATCCCTGGCATTTCATCGCCTTCGGTTTTGGCTCGGGTACCTTGCCCAAGGCGCCGGGTACCTGGGGTTCGCTGGTGGCGCTGCCTTTCATTCCGCTCTGGCAGATGCTGCCGGATTGGGGCTACTGGCTGATGCTGGGGCTGACCATGCTGTTCGGCTTCTGGCTGTGCGGCAAGGTCGCCGATGACCTGCGCGTACACGACCATGAAGGGATCGTGTGGGACGAAATGGTCGGCATGTGGATCACCCTCTGGCTGGTGCCGGAAGGCTGGCACTGGCTTTTGCTGGGTTTCCTGGTGTTCCGCGTGATGGACATCCTCAAGCCCTGGCCTATCCGCTGGATCGACCGTCATGTCCACGGCGGCGTGGGCATCATGCTCGACGATGTGCTGGCGGGCGTCTTCGCCTGGCTGGCCATGCAACTCATCGTCTGGGGCGTGGCCTAGTCTTATAAGGACCCGTGGCCACGATGAGCGGGTAGAGGACGAGTCATGCGGAGTTGGTTCCTGGCGCTTCTGATCGGTTGCCTGCTGCTCCCCGCAGCATCGGCCGACGAGCTCCCGTCCAACGAAATCCACCTCGCCAGCGAGGTCTGGCCCGAGCACACCGAAGCGGACGGCAAGGGGCTTGGGTGGGACATCCTGCGCAAGGTCTACGAGCCCGAGGGCATCCAGCTCAAGATTCACTCCGTACCCTATACCCGCTCCATTGGCCTGGTGGAACGTGGTGAGGCCGACGCCTGGATGGGTTCATACCGCAATGAGGTGCAGAGCGCCTATTACCCGCGCTGGCACTACGATGCCGACCAGGTCACTGCACTCTCGCTGCGTTCCACCCCGGTGCCCACCCTCGCTACCCTCGGCCAGTACCGCCTGGCCTGGATTCGTGGTTACGACTACCAGGACTACCTGCCCAACCTGAAGCACTTCAAGGAAATCCAGCGGCGCAGCGGCATCCTCTCGATGCTCGAACTCGGACACGTGGATTTCTACATCGATGCCCGCACCGAAGTCGACGATGTGCTGGAGGGTTCCGCCGAGCCCGACAAGTACCGCATCACGCCGCTGATGCGCCTGCCGCTTTACCTGGGCTTCGCCGACACGCCGCGTGGTCGCCGCCTGGCGGACATGTTCGACCGCCGTATGGACGCACTGGTTGCCAGTGGCGAGCTTCGCCCGCTGTTCGTGCGCTGGAAGCAACCCTATGCCTTCGACAAGGAACTGGAGAAACCCCATGTCGCGCCCTGAGTTGTGTATCGCCGCCGTCGTGCTGGCGCTCGCCCCGCTGCTTGCCGACGCTACCCAGGTGCAGGTGGTCGGGCTGTTTCCCGGCGCCGCAGTGCTCAACGTCGATGGCCAGCGCAAGCTGGTGAAAGTCGGGCAGACCGGTCCGGGCGGCGTCCAGGTGATCAGCGCCGACAGCAAGGGCGCGGTATTGCGGGTCGATGGGGTTGAGCGCAGCTATGGCCTCTCGCGCGATTACAGTTCGTCCAGCGCCGACTCCGTGGGTTCCGGCAGCCCGCCGGCCCCCCAGAAAGCCCAGCTGAGCATTGCTCGCGGCAATAACGGCCACTACCAGGTGGCCGGCTCCATCGAGGGACATCCGGTGCAGTTTCTGGTCGACACCGGGGCCACCAGCGTCGCCATGAACGAGGGCCAGGCCCGTCGCCTGGGCATCGACTACCGGGTGAAGGGGCTGCCGATGAAAGCCAGCACCGCCGGTGGCACGGTCAACGCGTGGCGTGTGAAGTTCGATCGCATCAAGGTCGGTAGCCTCGAAGTGCTGGGCGTGGAAGGCGCGGTCATCGAAGGCGAAGCGCCGGTGGAGGTGCTGCTGGGCATGAGCTTCCTCAACCGCGTGCGCTGGCGTGAGGAGCAGGGCGTGCTGATGCTGGAGTCCAAGTTCTGAGGCGGCGTGCTTCGAGCCATTCGATACTTATCCCCAACTATTCAATCTGACGTGCCGGTTAGCGCTGCTGCTACAATGCCGGCCTTGCCAATTTCCAGGAGTTACACGGTGTCTGTCGTTTTCGTCGCCGCCTCCCAACTGCCCACTCCGTTCGGCGTGTTCACCATGCACGGCTTCCTCGATGAGGCCAGTGGCAAGGAACACGTTGCCCTGACACTGGGCGATGTGGCCAATGGCGGACCTGTCCTGGGCCGTCTGCACTCCGAGTGCCTGACCGGCGATGCCCTGTTCAGCCTGCGCTGCGATTGCGGCTTCCAACTGGAAGCGGCCCTGCGCGCCATTGCCGATGCCGGTTGCGGCGTACTCCTCTACCTGCGCCAGGAAGGTCGTGGCATTGGCCTTCTGAACAAGATTCGCGCCTATGAGCTGCAGGACGGCGGTGCCGATACCGTGGAAGCCAACGAGCGTCTCGGCTTCGGCGCCGACCAGCGCGACTACGCCATGTGCCAGCCGATGCTGGAGCACCTGGGCGTCACCGCCGTCAAGCTGATGACCAACAACCCCCGCAAGGTCAAGGCGCTGGAAAGTTACGGTCTCAACGTGGCTGAACGTGTGCCGCTGCAGACCGGCCTGAACAAGCACAATCGCAAGTACCTGGCGACCAAGGCGGGCAAGCTCGGGCACATGCTCGGCAATATGCACCAGGCGGAAGCCGAGTCGTGACCCGCAAGGAAGTCCGTCGCCGGCTGGCCCGAGCCTGGTGGCTCCAGGTGGGCTATACCCTGGTGCCGTTGTTCATCATGGGTTACCTGTTCGGTGACGGCGAGCCGGCATTCCCGGCTCTGCAGATGCCGCTGTTCATCGTCGGGCTGGCGTCCATGTTCCTCAGCCTGCCGCTGTTCGCCGGCTACAAGCGCGCCCTGGTGGCGACCGAAGCCGCCCTCGGCCGCGCCGAAGAGCCGGGTGCCTGGCAGGCGTTGGCCCGTCAACGCCGCAAAGCCTTCGTCGCTGCCGGCCTGCCGGCCTGGATCGCCGCGCTGGCAGTGCCCTTCGGGCTCAACGCCGTGGCCTTGGTCCTCCTGGCCACGAGCAGCCTGGTCATGCTCTACCTCTACCGAATCCCCCGCCAGCTCGGCTGATGCGCCGACTGCTCGCCTGCCTGCTGCTGTGCCTGGCGCTGCCTGCCACGGCGCAATTGCGGGTGGTCAGCCTGGCACCTTCCCTGACCGAAACCATGCTCGACCTCGGCGCCGGCGATCTGCTGGTGGGCGTGCTCGATGGCGGCGAGCGCCCGGCCATCCTTGCCGGCCTGCCGTCCGTGGGACGTTACGGCCAGCTCCAGGCAGAGAGCCTGCTCAGTCTCAAGCCCGACCTGGTGCTGCTGTGGCCGGACAGTGTCGGTGCTGCCGGCCGTGAGCAGCTGAAGAAACTCTCGGTGCCCCAATTGGTGGTTGAGCCGCGAGACCTGGCGCAACTGGCGCAGTCTTTCATCGAGATCGGTGAGCGCGTGGGCCGCGCCGAACAGGGCCGCCAACTGGCGGCGCGTTTCGAGTCGGAATTGGCAGCTCTGCGCCTGCGTCATCAACGCGTTACGCCGCTGAAAGTCTTCTATCAGGTGTGGGACAAGCCGCTGTACACCCTGGGCGGGCGTCAGATCGTCAGTGATGCGCTGAAGGTCTGTGGCGCGGAAAACGTCTTCGCCGACCTGTCGTTGCCGGCGCCGCAAGTCGGGATCGAGGCGGTGTTGCAGCGTGACCCGGCGGTGATCCTGGTGAGCGAGCCGGACCAGGCCAGGGCGTGGGCGTCCTGGCCGCAACTGGCGGCGGTGAAGAACAAGCAGGTCTGGCCCGTACCGGACCGAGGGCTGGAGCGCCCGAGTTTCCAGATGCTGGAGGCGACCGGAAAGCTGTGCCGGCTGCTCGATGCGGCGAGGTAGCTGAACGAGGTGAAGCCGATGGGTTTCGTACCTCAACCCATCCTACGATTGTGCCCCGGAGATGGCGCTGGGCCTCGTAGGATGGCGTAGAGCGAAGCGAAACCCATCAAAGTACGTCAACCCATCCTACGAAAGCGGCAGATATGCCTTTGTAGGATGGGTAGAGCGTAGCGAAACCCATGCTGTGGGAGCGAAGGTCAGAGCCCCAGCAATGCCAGGCGAGCGCGCACCGATGCTTCGATACCCGCCGCGTTCAGCCCGCACTCGGCGAGCATTTCCGCCGGCTTGGCGTGTTCGACGTAGTAGTCCGGCAGGCCCAGGTGCAACACCGGCTTGAGCAGGTTCTCGCGGGCAAGGAACTCGCTGACAGCTGCACCGGCGCCGCCCATCACGCTGTTCTCCTCGATCGTCACCAGCAGCTCGTGGCTGCCGGCCAGCTCGCGCACCAGCGCTTCGTCCAGGGGTTTGACGAAGCGCATGTCGACCACGGTGGCATCCAGGCTTTCGGCGACCTGCAGTGCCTCGGCCAGTTGCACGCCAAACACCAGCATGGCGACTTTGGAGCCCTGGCGACGTACCACGCCCTTGCCGATTTCCACGGGTTTGAGTTCACGCTCGATGACGGCGTTGGGGCCGCTGCCGCGCGGGTAGCGCACTGCCGCCGGACCTTCGAAATGGTGGCCGGTGGTCAGCAGCAGGCGCAGTTCGTTCTCGTCGCTCGGCGTCATCACCAGCATGCCGGGGATGCAGCGCAGGTAGGAGAGGTCGAAGCTGCCTGCGTGGGTCGGACCGTCTTCGCCCACCAGGCCGGCACGGTCGATGGCGAACAGCACATCGAGATTCTGTACCGCCACGTCGTGGATCAGTTGGTCGTAGCCGCGCTGGAGGAAGGTGGAGTAGATCGCCACCACCGGCTTGGCGCCGTCGCAGGCCATGCCAGCCGCCAGGGTGACGGCATGCTGCTCGGCAATGGCGACGTCGAAATAGCGGTCCGGGAAGCGCTCGCTGAACGCCACCAGGTCGGAGCCTTCCTTCATCGCCGGGGTGATGCCGACCAGGCGCGGGTCCTGCCCGGCCATGTCGCACAGCCACTGGCCGAACACGCTGGAGTACTTCGGGCCGGAAGGTTTCTTCGGCGCGGCCGGGGCGTCGATCGGTTCCAGCTTGGTAATGGCGTGGTAGCCGATGGGGTCGACTTCCGCCGGGGCGAAGCCCTTGCCCTTCTTGGTCACCACATGCAGGAACTGCGGGCCCTTGAGGTCGCGCATGTTGCGCAGGGTGGCCACCAGGGTGGGCAGGTCATGGCCGTCGATGGGGCCGATGTAATTCCAGCCCAGCTCTTCGAACAGGGTGCCGGGAACCAGCATGCCCTTGGCGTATTCCTCGGTGCGTCGGGCGATTTCCCAGGCGCCGGGCAGGCGCGAGAGCACCTTCTTGCTACCTTCGCGCATGCTCGCGTAGGTGCGGCTGGAGAGGATTTTCGCCAGGTAGTTGGACAGGCCGCCAACGTTGCGCGAGATCGACATGTCGTTGTCGTTGAGGATCACCAGCATGTCGGCCTGAACGTCCGATGCGTGGTTGAGTGCCTCGAAGGCCATGCCGGCGGTCAGGGCGCCATCACCGATCACTGCGATCGACTTGCGACTGGAGTCTTGCATGCGGGCGGCGATGGCCATGCCCAGCGCTGCGCTGATGGAGGTACTGGAATGGCCGACGCCGAAGGTGTCGTACTCGCTCTCCACGCGGCGCGGGAATGCGGCGACGCCGTCCTTCTGGCGCAGGGTGCCCATCTGCTCGCGGCGCCCGGTGAGGATCTTGTGCGGGTACGCCTGGTGGCCCACGTCCCAGACCAGCCGGTCGTCGGGCGTGTCGTAGACGTAGTGCAGGGCGATGGTGAGTTCCACCACACCCAGGCCGGCACCGAAGTGTCCGCCGGTCTTGCCGACGGTATAGAGCAGGTACTGGCGCAGTTCGTCGGCCAGGGTTTCCAGCTCGGCCTCGCCAAGCCGGCGCAGCTCATCCGGCGTCGCCGCGCGATCGAGCAGGGGCGTGACGGGGCGTTCGCGGGGAATCTCGTGGAACGTCGTGGGCATCAGGCTAATCGTTATGGGCAAAAAAAGATGGGCAAGTTTACCTGATGCACTCGTAACTGCCCAAACGCGCTGTCAGTCCGTTCGTACGGGCTTGTGTGATCGACTACGCCGGGTAATGGCGCGCCAGGAAGTCCAGCAGCAATGGATTCACCCGGTCAGGGCGTTCGTTCTGCAGCCAATGGCCGCAATCGGGCAGTCGGGTCTGCTCCACGCGCGGCACGAGGCTGGCCATGCGCTTGAGCGTGTAGGCCTCCAGATGCGCGACCGGATCGAGGTCGCCGACCAGGAACAGCGCAGGCTGCTCGACCTGCTTGCCCGCCAGCGGTTCGGTCTGTTCCCAGTTGCGGGTGAAGTTGCGGTACCAGTTGAGCGGTCCACGAAAGCCTTGCCGGGCCAGGGTGCGCCGGTAAACGGCAAATTCCTCGGCATCGCACCAGCCGGGGAGGGCGGGCGATTCGCTCAGGCCGTCCAGCAGGCCGGTATCGGCGGGCCTGTCGCGCAGCACCGCGTCGCCCAGGTCGCTCAGCAGCAGGCGCAGGCTGCGTTCGAGGTCAGCGTCCAGTTCGGCTTCGGCCACACCCGGTTCCTGGAAGTAGAGGATGTAGTTGAAGCGGCCGGCATTGGCCTCGCGCATGATCTCGGTGGCCGGGCGCTTGGGGCGGCCGCCGAAAGGCACCGACATGGCGCCCACCGCCGCGATGCGTTGGGGCTCCAGCAGCGCCAGGTGCCAGGCCACTGGTGCGCCCCAGTCATGGCCAATCACGCAGGCATCGGTCTGGCCGAGGCTGTCCATGGCGGCCTGGATGTCTCCGCAGAGGGTCAGCAGCGCATAGTCTTCGATCGCTTCAGGGGCGCTGGTCTCCCCATACCCGCGCATCTCGGGTATCAGCACGCGATAGCCGGCCGCTACCAGAGGGCCTATCTGCTGGCGCCAGGAATACCAGCACTCGGGAAAACCATGCAGCAGCCACACCGGCCGCCCTTCGGCCGGGCCGGCCATGTAGAGGCTCAGGGTGATGCCATTGACCGGCAGCAGGCGGTGTTCGAGTGGCGGCATGACGGGCTCCAATTCTTACCAGGTGTCGACGAAAGGGCGTTTCTTGCCCGCACGGTGCGCCGGCCTGGGGGCGGCATTCAATCCGCGCAGCAGCCAGGAACGGGTTTCCTGCGGATCGATCACGGCGTCGATCTCCAGGAAGCTGGCCATGTTGATGGCCTTGCCGTTCTGGTAGGCCTTGGCAACCATCTTGTCGAACAGGGCCTGGCGTTCGGCCGGGTCCTCCACTGCGGCCAGCTCCTTGGCATAGCCCAGGCGAACCGCACCTTCCAGACCCATGGCGCCAAATTCGCCGCTGGGCCAGGCGATGGTGAACAGCGGCGAATGGAAGCTGCCCGCCGCCATGGCCTGGGCGCCCAGGCCGTAGCCCTTGCGCAGGACCACGGTGAAGAAGGGCACCGAGAGACCGGCAGCGGCGACGAACATGCGCGAAACGTGGCGCACCGTGGCCTGCTTCTCCGATTCTGGTCCGACCATGAAACCGGGGGTGTCGCAGAGCGAAAGCATGGGGATGTCGAAGGCATCGCACAGCTGCATGAAGCGCGCGGCCTTGTCGCCGGCCTGGGCGTCGATGGCACCCCCGAGGTGCATCGGGTTGTTGGCCAGCAGGCCGAACGCCTTGCCCTCGATGCGGATGAAGGCGGTGACCAGCCCCGGCGCGAACTGCCGGCGCAGTTCCAGTACCGAGCCCTGGTCGGCCAGGGTTTCGATCAGTGCGCGGATGTCGTAGACCCGCAGGCGGTTTTCCGGGATGGCCTGGCGCAGCAAGCGCTGATCGGCGCATTGCCAGTCGGCCAGGTCGCCCTGGAAGTAAGACAGGTACTGCCGGGCCACCCGCACCGCCTCGGCTTCATCTTCCACCAGCACATCGATCACCCCGTTGGGGCCCTGGACGCTACTGGGGCCGACTTCTTCCGGTGCGAAGCTGCCCAGGCCGCCGCCTTCGATCATCGCCGGGCCGGCCATGCCGATGCTGGCGTTCTTCGTCGCGATGATCACGTCGCAGCAGCCGAGTAGCGCCGCGTTGCCGGCAAAGCAGCGGCCGGAAACCACGCCCACCAGCGGCACCAGGCCTGACAGTCGGGCCATGCCGACAAAGGTGTGGCAGTCCAGCCCGGCCACACCGACGAAATCCGAATCTCCCGGCCGGCCGCCGCCGCCCTCGGCGAACAGCACCAGGGGCAACCGCCATTGCTCCGCCAGGCCGAGCATGCGGTCGGTCTTCTTGTGGTTCATCACGCCCTGGGTGCCGGCGAAAACGGTGTAGTCGTAGGCGATGGTCATGCAGCGGGCGGCCTCGCTGCCAAACTGCGTGGCATTGACCGTGCCGATACCGGCCACCAGTCCATCTGCGGGGCTCTGTTCGATCAGCTCTTCCAGCGACCGGCGCCGGCGCTGGGCCGCCAGTGCCAGTGCGCCGTATTCGATGAAGCTGCCGTCATCCAGCAGGTCGTCGAGGTTCTCCCGGGTGGTGCGCTGACCGGTCTTGCGCCGTCGTGCCACAGCCTGCGGGCGACGCTCGTCGGTGGTGATGACGTGGCGCTCCAGCACTTCGGCAAGGTCGGCGCGGATGTGCGCTAGGTCGAGGCTTTCCTCGTTCTGCGCCGCATCACCGGCCACTTCCGCCGGTTCCAGGAACAGCAGTGGTGCACCTTCGAACAAGCTGTCACCGGGTGCCACGGCCAGTGCCCGGACGATGCCACCCTGGGCCGCCTTGACCACGAACTCCATCTTCATCGCCTCCAGCACTGCCACCGCCTGCCCGGCGGCGACGGCATCGCCCACCTGCACGTCGAGGCTCACCAGCACGCCCTGGCTGGGCGCGTTCAGCGGCACGCAGCCGGCAGGCGCGTCGGCTTGGCCGGCCTGGCTCTGGGTCGTGTTCGCGCCGCTGACGAAGAGGTGGGGATGGGCAGCCTGTTGCGGGGCCAGGAGCTGGCTGATTTCCCGCTCGATGAAACGGGTGTCGACGCCACTTGCCAGTTCGCCGTGACGCAGCAGGTTCTGCAGGAAATGGATATTGCTCGCCACACCTTCGAGGCGGAATTCACACAGGGCGCGATAAGCGCGGCGCAGGGCGGCGGGCAGGTCATCGCCCTGAACGATCAGCTTGGCTAGCAGCGAGTCGTAGCTGGGGCTGGTGGCGTACCCGGCGTAGCCATATCCATCGACGCGGATACCGGGGCCGCTGGGTGGTTCATAGGCGCTGATCAAGCCGCCGGCAGGTCGGGCGCTGCCGTCGGCCTGCATGCTTTCCAGGTTGATCCGCAGCTGTACGGCGAAGCCTCGCGGTGCGACAGGTTCCAGCAGGTCCAGTTCGGCCAGGCTGGCGCCGGCGGCGAGGCGGAGCTGCGCCTGGACCAGGTCAATGCTGGTGATGGCCTCGGTGATGCAGTGCTCGACCTGGACGCGCGGGTTGGCCTCCATGAACACGAAATCACCACGGTGGATATCCACCAGAAACTCAAACGTGCCGATACCGCGATAGCTCACGGCGGCGGCCAGGGTCAGCGCCGCATCGAGGATGCGCTGGCGCAGGTCAGCAGCCAGGTTGGGCGCGGGGGCGATCTCGACCACTTTCTGGTGGCGTCGCTGCAGGCTGCAATCGCGCTCCCACAGGTGAGTGACCTGTTCGCCGTCGCCCAGTACCTGGACTTCGATGTGCCGGGCGTTCTCGATCAGCCGTTCGACGTACAGGTCGCCATTGCCGAAGGCGGCGCGGGCCTCCGACTGGCAGCGCTCGAAGGCGTGTTCCAGCTCCGTTTTGTCGCGTACCGCGCGCATGCCGCGCCCACCGCCGCCGGCCAGGGCCTTGAGCATGATCGGGCCGCTTTCCAGCAGCGCGCCGGCTTCCTCCAGGGACGTGGCGCGACTGCTCCCAACCGCCAGCGGCAGACCGCAACGCGCGGCCAGTTCGCGGGCGCGGGCCTTGTCGCCGAACAGCTCCAGGGCCTCAGCCGAAGGTCCGATGAAGCGGATGCCGGCGGCTTCGCACTGGCGGGCGAAATCGGCGTTCTCGCTGAGGAAGCCGTAGCCCGGATGCACGGCGTCGCAGCCATTCCTGAGCGCCACCTCCACCAGTTGGGCGGCATCCAGATAGGCCGCCGCGCCCCGGCCCACGAGCGGTACCGCGAGGTCGGCCTTGCGCAGGTGCAGGGACTGGCTGTCGTCCTCGGCGTACACCGCGACGCTGCGGATGCCCAGTTCGGCGGCGGCGCGGGCGATGCGGATGGCGATTTCGCCACGGTTGGCGATCAGCAGGGACTGGATGGCTGTGGTCACGGCGAGGTCCTTGGCGTGCAATCCAGTGATCTTAGGCAGCGTGGGCCAATCGCCGCAGCCAACTGTGTCGCGACGAATACCCACCACTCATGGCGGATGATGATCCAGTGACATGGAATGTCCGAATCGGCCCTTGTGGCAGCACGTTGCCCTGCAGTATCTGTGGCGCCTCCATTTCATCCACAAGGACCGTCCATGAACGAGCTGCTGCACAGCCTGGACTGGGTGCTGCCCCTGCGCAGCGACACGCTGACGCCGGTAATGCGTTTCTTCACCCTGTTGGGCTACGAGAAGTTCATCCTGTTCTTCCTGCCGCTGGGCTACTGGGCCTGGAACCGCGGGGTCTTCCTGCGCCTGCTGGTGCTGGTGGCCGTGACTGCGCTGATCAACGCCTGGCTCAAGGACTACTGGCAGGACCCGCGTCCGGACATCGCCCTGCGCATGGACCATGAGGTGGGCGACAGCTTCGGCCTGCCCAGCGGCCATGCACAGATCGCCGTGGTGATCTGGTTCTGGTTGGCCTTCGAACTGCGCCGCGCCTGGGTTTGGGCGGTCAGTGGCGTGGTGGTGACGGGAATCATCTTCAGCCGCCTCTACCTCGGCGCCCACGATGTGGAAGACGTGCTGGGTGGCTCGCTGCTGGGCATCGGAACCTTGCTGCTGTTCGCCCAGGTGCGGCACTGGAACTGGTGGCGCGAGGCTCATGGGCTTTGGCACCTGGCGCTGATCCTGCTGGTATTCCTCTCCGCCTGGCTGAGCTGGCCGGGTGTCGCACCCAGCTATGTGCCGCTGCTGGCGGGGCTGATAGTCGGTGTGCTGTGCGGCTATCGCCAGATGGAGTTCTCCGCCGAAGTGGCGACCTGGCGGCGCCTGCTCGCCGCCGTCATTGGTGCGGTGAGCTTCATCCTGCTGCAGAAGGCGCTCAAGCTCGCTGGCGCGGCCTGGCCGCTCGACCCGCAGCTGTGGCAAGGGCTGCGTGGATTGGTGATGGGCCTGTTCGTGGCCGCGGCCATGCCCTGGGCTCTGGTTCGCCTGGGCCTCTTGAAGTCGGTCGACAAGCCAAAGGTCGAAGCACTCGCCGGGTCGGCCGCCTGACGGCGGGCTGTGCCAAATTCGGCATCGGGGGAGGGGAATAGGGCCAAGCGGGAGCGGGGCATCCGGGCCACTGTAGCGGCTGGCTATAGAGGAGAGATGCCCCATGATCCACATGACCCTGGAAGACGTCCGCCAACTGGTGGAAACAGTGCTGCGCCGCCATGGCTTCAGCGAACCCCATGTGCAGGCGGTGGCGGCGACCATCCTGGCTGGCGAGCGCGACGGCTGCACCTCTCACGGGGTGTACCGCCTGCCCGGCTGCATCGGCACCCTGCGTGCGGGCAAGGTTTCGCCCGATGCCGAACCCGAGATCTTCGACAGCGCGCCGTCCGTGGTTCGGGTGGATGCCCATGGCGCCTTCGCCCAGTGTGCCTTCCACGCCGGAATGCCCTTGCTGGTGGAGAAGGCCCGCACTCAAGGCATTGCCATCCTGGCGATCAATCGCTGCGTGCACTTCTCGGCCCTCTGGCCGGAAGTCGAACCGCTCACCGAGCAGGGCCTGGTGGCCCTGGCCTTCACCCCCAGCCATGCCTGGGTGGCCCCGGCCGGTGGCACCCGCCCACTGTTCGGCACCAACCCCATGGCCTTCGGCTGGCCGCGCCCGGGCAAACCACCCTTCATCTTCGACTTCGCCACCAGCGCCGCCGCCCGTGGCGATATCGATCTGCACCGCCGTGCCGGCAAGCCAATCCCACTGGGCTGGGGCATCGACCAGGACGGCCAGCCCACCACCGACCCGCTCACCGCGCTGAACGGCGCCATGCTCACTTTCGGCGGCCACAAGGGCTCGGCCCTGGCGGCCATGGTGGAGCTGATCGCCGGGCCGATGATCGGTGACCTGACCAGCGCCGAGTCCCTGGCCTTCGATGAGGGCACGAAGTCGTCGCCCTATGGCGGCGAACTCATCATCGCCATCGATCCGCAGCGCATTCTGGGTGCCGAAGCGGCGCAGCACCTGCAACGCGCCGAGGCGGTGTTCGAGGGCATCACCGGGCAGGGCGCGCGCCTGCCGTCGCAGCGCCGCTTTGAAGCGCGGGTGCTCAGCGAGCGCGAGGGGGTGAGGATTCCCCGTGCGCTCTACGAGGAGATCAGCGCGTTACTGGAATGAGGCAGGGCGCCGCCGCTCCCCCCGGTCAGTTGCGTACCGCCGAGGTTTCGCTGATCCGGGGGCTGGCGGCCTGCTCGAAAACCTCGTCTGCCCATTGATTCAGACTCTTGCCGGCTGCCTGGGCTGCGATGGTGGCGGCGGCATGCACTTCCGGGCGAATGCGCAACATCACTTTGCCGGACGCCGGTTTGTCTGGGCTGACACCGCGTTCCGCACAGTCCTCCAGATAATCGTCCACCGCCAGATGGAACTGCGTACGCAGTTCCGCAACCGACTCTCCCTGAAAGCTGATGATGTCGCGGACGCCCAGCAAGCGGCCGACGAACAGGTCATCGCGCTCGTCGAAATCGATGCGAGCGGTGTAACCCCTGTAGGTCATGCTGTTCATGGTTCAACTCCCGCTCGCTGCAGGAATTCGCGAGCTTCTTCCACTTGGTATCTCTTCGCCTCTTTCCCCGGATGCGGGCGATGGCAGCGCCATTGCACATCGCCCAGCACCAGCCGCACACGGGAACCCTCACGCTCCAGAACTTGCCCGCCGAGGTGGAGGACCAGCGCTTCGATGTCGGAGAACACCAGGGAGGCGCTGGTGGGATTACGGAAGATGGCCTGGAGCGTTTTTCGATGTCGGCTCTGCATGGCGTTGGAATGATAGCAAAGAGAGATATCAGGTGATCGGGTCGGTCGCGGCCTGGGGGAAGGCGCTGGTGGAATGGATGCAACGCTAGCAATTGAAGGGCAGCGAGACTTCGCCTGCTTGGCTCGTGTCGCTGTGGGGCGAGGGCGAAACTGAAGTAGGACGCCGACCACAAAGAAGCCCCGGCATGGCCGTAATGCTGTCCACATAAGAACGCCGCTTATCCCTCAGCGGGTAAGCGGCATTCCTGGTTTCTGCACCGGGGAAGCACTGTAGGAGCCAGCTTGCTGGCGAATTGGGCGATATCTCGGAAAGCTTCGCGAGCAAGCTCGCTCCTACAACAACAGCTACACCCCATTGGTGGTGCCTGACTGAACAGCATCAGGCACAAGGTCGGGGGGCTACCTACTGGCGGCCGGGCGACTTTTCGTCGCCCGGCGCTTGCCTCAGAGGCCCACGTCCGGCAGTTGCGGACGGTTGGCCAGGGCCTTGGCCATGATGCGTTCCACGTGCTCGCGGTCGGCGCCTTGCAGGGCCAGGCGCGGCGGGCGGGTCAGTGCGCTGCCGCGACCGGCGATTTCCTCGCAGAGTTTGATGCACTGCACCAGGTCCGGGCGGGCGTCGAGATGGAGGATCGGCATCAGCCATTCGTAGATCGGCATGGCTTCGGCGAAGCGGCCCGCTGTGGCCAGGCGGAAGATGGTTTCGCCTTCCTTCGGGAACACGTTGGACATGCCGGAGATCCAGCCCTGGGCGCCGACGGCGATGCTTTCCAGCACCACGTCATCGAGGCCGGCGAAGAGGATGAAGCGATCGCCCACTTCGTTGCGCACGTCGATGAAGCGGCGGGTGTCGCCGGAGCTGTCCTTGAAGCAGACAACGTTCTCGCAATCGGCCAGGGAGATGAGGATGTCCGGGGTGACGTCGTTCTTGTAGATGGGCGGGTTGTTGTAGACCATCACCGGCAGGTCGGTGCTCCTGGCCACGGTGCGGAAGTGCTCGGCGGTTTCATGGGGCTTGGAGGAGTACACCAGCGCGGGCATCACCATGATGCCGTCAACGCCGACCCGCTCCACCGCCTGGGCGACCTTGCAGGCGCCAGCGCTGGTGAATTCGGCGATGCCGCAAATGACCGGCACTCGGCCGCCGGAAGCATCCTTGGCGACCTCGGTGACGGCCATTTTTTCTTCGATGGTCAGCGAGGTGTTTTCGCCGACGCTGCCACACACCACCAGTCCGGATACGCCGTCGCGCACCAGGTTGGAAATGACCTTGTGGGTCTCCTCCAGGTTCACCGAGAAATCGCTGTTGAATTGGGTGGTGACGGCGGGGAAGACACCGCTCCAGTTGACGTGCTTGCTCATGGGTAACTCCATTTCAATGGATGGGGCCGGCTCGCTCACGGGAAACGCAGGCAAGCCGAAACCGTTCGCGCCTGCGGAGGCGGACGCCGGGGTGGATCAGGGGTGTTGTTGTGCAGTGCTCTGAGCGGCTACTTCGGACTGATGCCCTCACGAGCACGCGGCCAGGTGTCGGAAAGCCGGTAGCCGTCCGGCCAGGGGTCGCCGGGGTCAAGCAGGTGCTGGTGAATGCCGGTGATCCAGGCTCGGCCGCTGATGCTCGGGATGATTGCCGCGCGCCCGGCGACCTCGGTCAGTGCCTCGATCCGGCAATGGAATTGCGAGCCGATGATGGAGCGGCCGACAAAGGCTTCGCCCAGCCCCAGCTGACCCTTCGCGTGCAGCACCGCCATGCGCGCCGAGCAGCCGGTGCCGCAGGGGGAGCGGTCGATCTTGCCCGGACGGATCACCACGGCGTTGGCCGCACCGGCCACGCCCTGTTCACGCTCGACGGGCGCCGCGATCTGGCAGAAGGAGATGTGGTCCCAATCCGGGTTGAGCGGGTGGACGAACCCCAGCTGCTCATTCGCCGCGTGGGTGATCTTCAGGCCGGTGGCCACCAGCTCGGCGGCTTCGTCGGCGGTCAGGGCAAAGCCCAGCTTTCGGGCGTCGGCGATGACGAAACTGTCGCCGCCGTACGCGGTATCCACTTGCAGGGAGCCGATGCCTTCCACTTCGATCCAGGCGTCCAGCTTATCGGCGAAGGAGGGCACGTTGCGCACGGTCACGCGTTCGGCCTTGCCATCGCGGCAGTCGGCGGTGACCTCGATCAGCCCGCCGGGCGCTTCCAGCACCAGGTGGGTCTGTGGCTCGGTCATCGGCAGGATGCCGCTATCCAGCAACACGGTGGAGACGCACAGCGAGTTGGAGCCGGACATGGGCGGGGTGTCTGCTGGTTCCATGATGATCCAGGCCATCTGCGCCCGTGGGTCCTTGGCCGGCACCAACAGGTTGACGTGGCGGAACACACCGCCGCGCGGTTCGTTGAGGACGAAGTTGCGCAAGACTTCATCCTGGGCGATCCAGCGCGACTGTTCCCAGAGGGTCGCTCCGGGTGGCGGGGCGACACCTCCAACGATCACGTCGCCCACTTCGCCTTCGGCGTGACAGCTGACCACGTGGATGATTTTCGAGCTGCGCATGTCAGTTCACCGATTTCAGGAAGTCTGCGGTTTCGGGTAGTTGCGGCGCGCCGATCACTTGCTCCGGCGAGCCGATCTCATGGATGCGACCGTTGCGGAAGAACGCCACGCGGTCCGACACATCGCGGGCAAAGCGGATCTCGTGGGTCACCAGCACCATGGTCATGCCTTCGGCGGCGAGCATGCGCATGGTGTCCAGCACCTCGCCCACCAGCTGCGGGTCCAGCGCCGAGGTGGCTTCGTCGAACAGCATGTAGTCCGGCGACATGGCGAGTGCGCGGGCAATCGCCATGCGTTGCTGCTGGCCGCCGGAGAGCTTGCTGGGGAAGACCTTGAGCTTGTCGCCCAGGCCCACGTGGGTGAGCTGGCGCACGGCGATTTCCTCGGCCTCTTCGCGGCTCTTTCCGAGCACCTTGCGCGGAGCCAGCATCACGTTTTCCAGGACGGTCAGGTGCGGGAAGGCATTCCACTGCTGGAAGACGATGCCGATCTTCTGCCGCAGCTTGTTCAGGTTGGTACCCGGGGCATGGACCTCGGTGCCGTCGACGCGGATCTGCCCACCCTGGATCGGCTCCAGACCGTTGATGCACATCAAGAGGGTCGACTTGCCGGAACCGGAACCGCCGATGATCGAAACCACCTCGCCCTTGTTCACCGTCAGGCTGACGCCCTTGACCACGTCGAGTGCGCCGAAGGATTTGTGCACGTTGTCGATCTCAATCATTTTCCTGCCACCTTTTTTCCAGCTGGGTGCCCAGGCGGGCGATAACCAGGCTCATGACGAAGTAGATGAGGCCGGCGATGCCGAGCACGAACAGGGGCTCCTGCAGCCGGGTGACGATGGTTTGCGAGGCGCGCAGCAACTCGATGATGCCGATCCACAGCACCAGCGAGGTGTCCTTCATGACCGCCAGGGTCAGGTTGATCCAGCCGGGGAAGGCGACGCGCGTGGCCATGGGCAGGACGATGTGCAGCAGGTCCTGGGTGTGGCTCATGCCCAATGAACGGGCTGCGCGACGGGTCGACTGCGGCACGGCCAGCACGCCGCCACGGACGATCTCCGCACAGTAGGCCGTGGCGTAGGTGCCGAGCACCACGCAGGCCACGGTGAAGGCCGACCAGTCCAGTTCGATGATGGTCTTGAAGGCGTTGAGCAGGACGAACTGGATCAGCAGCGGCACGCTGCGGAACACGTCCAGCACCCAGGCCAGCGGCAGGCTGGCGCGGGGCAGCAGGGCGCGGATCAGGCCACAGATAACGCCCAGCAAGGTGCCGATCAGCATGGCCCAGGCGGTCAGTGTGAGGGTCGTCCAGGCACCCTGGAGCAGGAACTGCATGTCGTTCCAGGTAAAGCTCGAGCTATACATGCCGGACTCCTCAGTAGCGGAACAGACGCCAGGCCATCAGCCGTGCCCCGAGGACGATCAGCTTGGCGAGGGCGAAGTAGAGGACGGCGGCCAGGGCGAAGTACTCGAAGGTGCGGAAGGTCTTCACGTTCAGCGCCTGGGTGACACCGGTGAGGTCACTGGTCATGCCCACCACCACGCCGAGCGAGGTCATCAGCAGCGCCCAGACCATCTGGTTGGTCAGCGGGTAGAACACCACCCGCAGCAGCTGCGGAATCACCACTAGCCGGTAGGTCTGGAACGCGCCCATGCCCAATGAGCGGGCCGCGCGCATTTGCGTATGGGGCACGGCGTTGAGTCCGCCTCGGAAGGTTTCCGCCAGGTAGCCGGCGTTGTTGAAGGTGATGCCGGCCAGCAAGGCGGCCCAGGAGCCCATGTGCAAGCCGAAGGCGCCCAGCCCGAAGTACAGGATGTAAACCTGGAACAGCGCCGGGGTATTGCGTGCAATGGAGACCCAGGCCATGGCGACCGCCTTGACCGGGCGGCTACCGGATTGCTGGCCAAGGGCGAGGCCGATGGCGATGGCCGTGCCGAGCAGCATCGAGAGCACGGCGATCTCGAGGGTCACCAGTGCGCCTCCGAGCATTTCCGGCAAGGCCAGGAAGGCGGATCGCCAGTGGAAGGTGTAATCGAACATCCGAAACTCCTCTGTGGAGCCCGGCCGGTGGTGACGCCACCGGCCAGGTCCTCGCGCTTAGCGGTAAACGCCGTTGGCGGTCAGCACCGGAGCATCGCCGCCGACCCACTGGGTGAAGAGTTCCTGGTAGCGGCCGGAGCGCACCTGGTGATTGACGAAGAGGTTGAGGTAGTTGAGCAGGCCGTACTCGTTGCGCTTGGCGCCCAGGGAGACGTAGTCGATGTCGTAGGGCGCGGTGCCGGCGATGGTCAGGCCCTGGTACTTGCCGGACTTGATCAGCGAGGAGGCGACGGTGGAGGTCACGGTGGTGGCGTCGATCTGCCCCTGGCTCAGGGCGAGCACGGCGTCGGCCAGCGACTGGTAGGCGTGGAAGGCGCCCTTGTTATCGCCCCATTGCTTGACGTCCTTTTCCAGGGCAATGGCTTCGTAGGTACCCGCCGGGCCGCCAACGGAGCGGCCCTTGAGGTCGTCGTAGCCCTTGATACCTGCGTTATCTCGGGTCAGTACCACCATCTGGAACGCGAAATAGGGGATGGTCAGACCGACCGTCTTTGCGCGTTCCAGGGTGTCGGACGTCGAGGCGACGATGATGTCGGCGCGGCCGGAAACCAGAGCGGGAATACGGTCGGGGAACGGCGTTTCGACCACTTCGGCCTCCACGCCCAGGGTCTTGGCGAGGTCCTTGCAGTAGTCGACATCGAAGCCTGCCGGGGCGTTGTCCCCGTCACGGAAACCCATGGGCGGGAAGTCCAGCGTGACCGCGCAGCGCAGCTTTCCGGATTCGATGATGTCGTCGAGTTTGTCGGCCTGGGCGGTGAGCGCCAGGGTCGAGCCAAGTACAGCACTGAGCGTCAGGACAAGGGCTTTATTGTTGTTCATCGTGGGCCTCGTAAGTCGTGTGTGTTGGTACTGCAGGTGGTTGTAAAGGGTGTCGCTTTCTCCCGGTACGGCGTTTTTCGGCTGGGCTCCTGAGGTCGAATCGATGGCTCAAGCGTCGCCCTTGTGGACCGGTTGCGGCTTGATGGATTTCCGTAGGGGTCATGACGAAATCAGCACAGCGACGTTTTCGCCGGACGAGCGCGAACAGGCATGGCGCGCGAGGCGGCCATGCCGATGGCTAGAGCGGGAGAGCCGAGCGGATCAGCCGCGACAGGTGTCGCGGTATTGGCTGGGGGACAGGCCGGTGAGGGCCTTGAACTGGCGACTGAAGGCGCTGTGGTCGGTGTAGCCGCAACTGAGCGCGATTTCGGTGATGGGAAGGTCGCCGGCAAGCAGCTGGCTGGCGGCGCCGAGACGGGCCTTGTGGATCATTTGCCGTGGGGTGATCAGGAAGATGCGTTTGCACAGTCGCTCCAACTGGGCGACCGAGAGCCCCGCGATGGCGGTCAACTGCTCCAGGCTGACGGGCTCGGCGTAATGCTCACGGATGTAGGCGTCCACCGCTGCCAGCCGCTGATAGGCGGGGTGGCTGGATTGTGGGGCCTGCAGGTCGTAGGAAATACCCGCCATGCCGATCACCCGCTGCTGCATGTCCCGCAGTGCCAGCTTGTGGGTCAGGCACCAGCCGGGCTGCCGGCCGGGATAGAGGTGCAACTCCAACTGGTCGCTGAGTGGCTCGCCGCCATCCAGCACGCGGCGGTCCTGCTCGGTGTAATGCGGCCCGAAGCGCGTGGGGAACACCTCCTCGGCCGTGCGCCCGAGCAGGGCATCCTTGTTCTTCAGGCCACAGCGTTGGGCCAGGGTCTGGTTGACCAGCACATAGCGCGCCTGCGGGTCCTTGATGAAGAACACCACGTCGGGCATGGCATCCAGCAGCGGTGCGATCTGCTCCAGGCTGTCGAGCAGCGTGGGGAGGTTGCGGGCGGAGGGAAGGTGTTCGAGCTTCATGACGCACTGTGCCTCTGTCGACGTTGTCATCCTACAAGGTCAATCCACCCCTCGGGCCTGCTTTTCTGTGGGGGCGATTTCAATCGCCAAGGGCCGCGCAGCGGCCCCGTAGGTTGGTCCGAGCGCAGCGAGGCCCAATCGGCCCGGCATCAGCCGCGAAATGTTGGGTTTCGTTCCTCGCGGAGCGCCGCCCGACCCAACCTACAAGTGCCGCCGAATTCATTCGCCAAGGTATGCGTGGATCATGCTTTACCGGTATGCGATCAGCCCTCCGATTCCAGAGACGCCAGTGTTTCGATTCGCGCCGGCGATAGCGGCGGACGTGGCGCGGGGGGCGTCCAGCCGAACAGGAACTGGCCGGCAGCGCCACATACCCGCCCCTGGCAAGCTCCCATGCCGCAACGGCTGTGCAGCTTGGCGTCGGTCCAGTTGCCGCGGTTGGCCAGTTCGGCGAATGGCACGTCTTCGCAGCGGCAGACCAGGGTATCCGGTTGCGCCAGCGCCTTGAGCTTTGGATCGAGCGCAAAACCTCGCGCCAGCGCGTCGGCGAAGCCCTGCCAACGGTGCCGTTCCGGCCGGAGCGCACGGGCCAGGTCACGCCTGCCGATGGCGGCATGACCGGCGATGGCTCCCTCGACGAGGGCCAATTCGCTGCCGCCGAAACCTGTGCATTCACCGGCGGCGAAATGATCTTCCAGGCTGCAGGCCTGCCATTCGTCCACGGCGATGGCCCGTTGCTCCACGCGGCACCCCAGCAACTCGCCGAGCTGGGTGTTGGGAATCAGGCCGAAACCGCAGGCAAGGCGATCGCACGGGATTTCCACCACCTGGGTGCCCTGTTGCAGGCGCACGGCTTCGAGGCGCTCGCGTCCCAGGGCGGCGAGCACATGACTGGACGGGCGGTAACCGAAATCCAGCAGTCCCACGGCTTGCATGGCCTTGCCCGGCCAACGCAGCAGGCGGGCGGAAAACCCGGCCAGGGCCGTGAGTGAGGCCTGCTCGGCCACGCGCAGAACCGAGGCGCCGACACTGCGGGCGGTCGCTGCACTGGCCAGCAGCAGCGGACCGCTGCCAGCAATGATGATCCGTTCTCCCTCCACGGAGAGGCCGCCCTTGACCAGCGCTTGCAGACCACCGGCACCGGTAACGCCGGGCAGCGTCCAGCCGGGAAACGGCAGCAGCAGCTCGCGGGCACCGGTGCAGAGGATGAGTTTGTCGTAGGCCAGCGTCCAACCGCGTTCGGCGTCTTCCAGCAGCAGTCGCTTGGTCCCGGCCAGGGCGACCACGCGGGTGCCGCTGAACACCTGGACGTTGCCGGCTTCCGCCAGGGACCGGCGCAGCGTCCGGGCCTTTTCGGGCAGGTGCGCCTGCGGTCCGTCCCGCCATATCTGGCCGCCGGGGGCCGGGTTGTCATCGATCACGGCAATGCGCGCGCCACTTGGGGCGGCAGCCAGGGCCGCCGCCATGCCAGCGGGTCCGGCGCCGATGATCAGCAGGTCGACTTTCATGCTTGCGTCTCCACCCGCATGCCTGCCTGGCACAGGGTCTGGCAGGCCAGGCGTCGCTGGCCGTCGATGGTCACCCGGCACTCCTGGCAGATGCCCATGCCGCAGAAGGGCGCTCGGCGCTGGCCGCTGACCGAGGTGCGGCAACTGCCGTCGCCGCATCGGGCGAGCGCGGCAGCCACGGTGGTGCCCGCCGTGACGAGCACGCTGCGGCCGTCCAGGCTGAGTTCGATCATCCTTCTGCTCCTGCCGCGAGCACGCGGGAAAAACGCTCCAGGCCGTAGGCAGCACTGGAAAGGGGAGGGCGTTCGTCGAGCAGCCCGGCCGCCAGCAGCCGTGCGGTAGCGGGTGCCGTGGTCACGCCCAGCCCCTCATGTCCGACGGCTAGCCAGAGACCTGGCTGTTCGGGGTGCTGGCCGATGATGGGCAGGCCATCCGGTGTGGCGGCGCGAAAGCCGGTCCAGCAGCGAATGGCGTTGAGGTTGCCAAGGCCCGGCAGGTACTCCAGCGTCCTGGCCAGCATGCGGCCGAGGACCGGACCTTCGATCCGGGGATCGAGCGTGTCGAACTGGCGCGACGAGCCCAGCAGGATCTGCCCGGTAGGTCGTGGTTGTGCGTTGAAGGCCACCGATGTCCCGCTGTTGGCATGGGCGCTGCTGGCATAGCCCAGCTCCACCAACTGGTGATGGATCTGGCCGGGGTAGCGGTCGGTAATCAGCAGATGACCCTTCTTCGGCGCAATCGGCAGACCCGGACATAGCGCTGGCGCCTGGATGCCGTTGGCCAGAATCACCGCACCGGCGTCGAGTTGGCGACCATTGTCCAGGCGCACACGAGAACCTCGGATGGCGCTGACCCGGGCACGCTCGCGAGTGATGGCGTTGCCCCCCAGGTGGAGCAGCCACTGGGCGGTGTTCGGCGCGTAGAGAATGCCGTCGCCACCGACTCTGAGGGCGCCCTTGAGGCCCGGATGCAGCATGGGCTCCATGGCCTGGAGCCGGTTCGCGTCGAGCATCTCGCAGGCGATCCCTTGCTCGCCGAGGGTGGCGGCCTTGCGTTCCGCTTCGTGCATCTCCGCCTCATTGGCCGCCAGCCACAGGGTGCCGCAGTTGCGATAGGCGCAGGTGTCATCAAGCCGAGCGGTCCACTGCCTCCAGAGGTCCAGCGAGTAGCTGCAGAGCGCCAGCTCTGCCGGGCTGTCGTCCATGGCCACCAGATGGCCCATTCCGGCGCCGGTGGCGCCACCCTGGCCGCTGTCCAGGACCAGCACCTTCATGCCGCGTTGGGCCAGCTCATAGGCGCAGGCACTACCGACGATGCCGGCGCCGATGACGATGACGTCGGCTGTCACAGGCGAATGCCCCAGGCAAACGGATCGTCTTCTTCCAGCAGGAGAGTGGCTTCGGCACTCATGTGGGCGCGGCCGCGAATGGTCGGCACGATGCGACCGCCTTCCAGCCACTCGAAGCGCCCCTCGAACTGGCTGCCGATGACGCTCGCCTGGCGCCAGGGGTCGCCTGCGGCCAGTTTGCCGTCGGCCGCGAGGCAAGCCAGCTTGGCGCTGGTGCCGGTGCCGCACGGGGAGCGGTCGTAAGCCTTGCCCGGACAGAGCACGAAATTTCGGCTGTCGGCATCGGCGTCCTCCGCGAACAGCTCGATGTGGTCGATTTCGCCACCGTCCTCGCCGCGAATACCCTGGTCCTCCAGGGCCTGCTTCACGGCGCAGGTATAGGCGGTGAGGGCTTCGAGGTTGTCACTGGCCACCCGCTGGCCGTGCTCGGCGATCAGGAAGAACCAGTTGCCGCCCCAGGCGATGTCGCCGACCACCTGGCCGATGCCCGGCACTTCCAGATGGACGTCCTTGCGGTAACGGTAGGCCGGCACGTTGCGCACGCTGACCGAACGATCCTCGTGCAGCGTGGCTTCCACCGTGCCGACCGGTGTTTCTATGCGGTGAATGCCAGGCTGGATGCGCCCCAGATGGGCCAGCGATGCGACCAGGCCGATGGTCCCGTGGCCACACATGCCGAGGTAGCCGGTGTTGTTGAAAAAGATGACTCCGGCACAGGCGCTCGAGTCCTGCGGTTCGCAGAGCAGGGCACCCACCAGCACGTCGCTGCCACGAGGTTCGAGCACAGCGGCGGCGCGCCAGGCATCGAATCGCTCGGCGAGAACGCACCGGCGTTCAGCCATGTTTCCCCGGCCAAGGTCAGGGAAACCGTCGATTACCAGGCGGGTAGGTTCACCGCCGGTGTGCGAATCGATAACGCGGATGCTCTTCATGGACGCCTTCCCCTGCTGTGGAAATTTCCTGGCAAGGGTGGCGCCGCAGGAGCCTTGGCGGCTTGAGGGATTTCATTTCGGCCCGTGACGAAATCGGCACAGGCCGGATAGGGCGGTCAGCTGCGCCGTTCGACGATGTAACGCGCCAGCGCGCGCAACGGCTCGGCGGCATCGCCCAGATTGGCGGTGGCGCGCAGGGCCTGGTCGCGCAGTTCCAGCGCATAGGCCTTGGCGTTATCGAGGCCGAGCAGGGAAGGGTAGGTGGGCTTGTCGTGGGCCTGGTCCTTGCCCTGGGTCTTGCCCAGGGTGGCGGTATCGCTCTCCACGTCGAGGATGTCGTCCTGCACCTGGAAGGCCAGGCCGATGGCGCGGGCGTAGATGCGCAGCGCCGCCAGGGAGGCAGGGTCGGCACGGCCGCTGGCCAGGGCACCGAGGCGCACGCTAGCTTCGATCAGCGCGCCGGTCTTGTGCCTGTGCATGGTTTCCAGTGCAGCCTGATCGAGCTTCAGCCCTACCGAACCCAGGTCGATCGCCTGGCCACCCACCATCCCGGCGGGACCTGCGGCCTGACCGAGGCTGGCGATCATCGCCAGGCGGGTTTCGGCATCGTGCGGATTGCGTTGGGCGTCGGCCAGCACTTCGAAGGCCAGCGCCTGCAGGCCGTCGCCGGCGAGGATGGCGGTCGCTTCATCGAAGGCTATATGGGTGGTGGGCTGGCCACGACGCAGATCGTCGTCGTCCATGGCCGGCAGGTCGTCATGCACCAGGGAATAGGCGTGGATCAACTCCACCGCGCAGGCGGCGGCATCAGCGCGCGCCACATCGCCACCTAGCGCTTCGCAGGCCGCGTAGACCAGCAACGGGCGCACACGTTTGCCGCCGTTCACCACGCTGTAGCGCATGGCCTGGTAGAGACGTTCCAGCGGGGCGAGCGGAGCGATGAACAGCTCGGCGAGGGCCGCGTCCACGCGTTCCTGGCAGCGGGCCTGGTAGCCGGAAATCATGCTTGCTCGTCCGCGTCGAAGGGCGCTTCTTCCAGCTGGCCATCACGCTCCAGGAGGATCTGCACCTTCTGCTCAGCCTGGTTCAGGGAGGCCTGACATTCGCGTGTCAGGCGGATGCCCTGCTCGAAGGCACTGAGGGAGTCCTCCAGCGAAAGCTCGCCGCTTTCCAGGCGTTCCACCAGGGTCTGCAGTTCGGCGAGGGACTGTTCGAAATCGGGGGCGGCTTTCTTGCGGGCCATGTTGCTGTCTCGCGGAGGTCGAATCGGGCGCGACACTAGCAGAGGCGCACCTTGCGGGCAAATGAAGGGGGCGGATGGTTGCTCCCCGGGGCGGGATTCAATTGTGGGGGCGAATTCATTCGCTAAGCAGCCCGCAGGGTTGCCCGACCGCCTCAGGGGAACGCTGCGCGTTCCATCGCGAATGAATTCGCCCCCACAGGTAGCCCACCCTACAAGGGAGTCCGGATCAGGTGATGGCGAAGTAATACACCGTCATCCCCGTCCCCACCGCAATCACCAGCCAGCGCAACCATCGGGTCGGTAGTTTCCGCGCCAGCGCACCGCCGCAGTAGCCGCCGCAACTGGCCGCGCCCAGCAGTACCGCCAGCTCGCTCCAGCTCACCCTGCCAGCCACCACGAAGGTCACCACCGCTACGCTGTAGATCGTGCTGGACAGCAGGTTCTTCAACGCATTGGCGCGCAGCAGCGGATGGCCTTCGATGGAAAAGGCCGCCAGTTGCAGGATGCCCATGCCCGCGCCGAAGTAGCCGCCGTAGATGGCCACAAGGCTATGGGACAGGTGGCTGGCGAGTCCGTGGGGCGGCAGCTCACCCGCGCTGCGTTGGCGGTTGATCAGCCTGCTCAGCCAGGGGCTGGCAGCGAACAGCAGGGTGGCGGCCAGCAGCAGCCAGGGAATCAGCCGGCGAAAGGTCTCATCGCCACCGGCCAGCAACAGGAGGCCGCCGCCCAGCCCACCCAGGAGCGACACCAGCACCAGTGGCACCACGTAACGCCCCAGGGGTCGCAGTTGCTCGCGCGCTGCCCAACTGGCAGCGAGGCTGGCAGGCCACAGGGCCACGGCGTTGGTAGCGTTGGCCGTGACCGGTGGCAGGCCGGCCGCGAGCAGGGCGGGGAAGGAGAAAAACGTACCGCCGCCAGCAAGGGCATTCATGCCCCCGGCGGCGAAGCCGGCGACCAATAGCAGGAAGAAATCGTGGAGGCTCATGTTCGTGCGCAAAAGCCGGCAGGTTACCCCCGGGAGTGAACGGTGGCAAAGGACGGGCGAACGGTCGACCGCCCGTTTGGCCGCCGACCAGTGAGCCGAATCGCTGATAAATGGAGACGCGCGTGTTCGCGGTAGCAGTATGCTTTCAACAACTCGTATGGGGCGGGGGCGGTAAGCGAAAGGAAGCCCACTCCACAAGCCTTCCCGGGCAGTAACTGCGGAAGGTGACAAGGCAGAGATCCACGCGTTAGCGTCAGGCCGGAATCGGGTTCAGTCGTCCCGCTTCCGGCCTCTTTCATTGTGCCTTCGGGTCATCCGCCAGCAGGGCGAAACCTTCGCGGTTGTCGCTGACGATACGGAAATGTTCGCTTTGTCCGACCTCCACGTGGGCGGCCTTCTCACGACGCAGCCGGCCCTTGGCGCAGAGCGTGTCGTCGGTTTCGTCGATACCGATGCCGACGATGCGGTCACCCGGCGGCACCTGGAAGCTGGCAACCTCGCCTATGCCGATGCGCGCCGCCAACTGGCGATCCACATGCACGGCGATGTAGCAGCCGCTGCCCAACCCGCCCATGTCGCGGTTCACCACGATTTGCCCACCACCCTCCACCGGCTGCTGGAATGCCAGCAAACGGTCGGCCGGGACCGGGGCGATGTGTTGCGGCTCGGCCCGGTAGGACGAGCAACCGGCGAGCAGCAACAGAGAAACAGCGGCACAGGTCAGACGCATGGAGCCCTCCTTGGGCGGAGCGAACATCGAGCAATGCTGGAACTCTAGTGGATGCTTCCGGCTTTGCCATGGAAAAGCCCGGTGCGGACTTCAGCGCTGGCCCGCGGCATCCTCCGTCGGCAGCTTCTTCAAACGGTAGGCCAGCGCCGGGCGGGTCATGCCGAGCAGGCGTGCGGCTTCCGAGACATTGTTCTGGGTGCGCTTCATCGCCCCCTGCATCAGCGCCTCTTCGACCGTGTCCAGGCTGACACCGCTGTCGATCAGGCGCTCCACCCAGTCGGGCTCGACACTCGGCGTCGCTTCCACCAGCGCCCCGTCACTGGAGAGGCCAATGCTATGGGCCTCGTGGGAGAGGTGCGGGAAGAGCGCATCCGCGCTGATGCTCTGGTTGGCGTCGGTGATGATCACGCCACGCTCGATGAGGTTTTCCAGTTCGCGGATATTGCCCGGCCAGTCGTAGCGCATGCAGGCTTCCAGGGCCCGGTCGGAAAGCCCCAGGGTCATCTTGCCGTACGCGGTGTGCAGGCGTGAGAGGAAGTGCTCCACCAGCAGCGGGATGTCTTCCTTGCGCTCGCGCAGCGAGGGAATGAACACCGGATAGACGTTCAACCGGTAGTAGAGGTCGGCGCGGAAACGGCCTTCCTTCACGGCTTTGGCCAGGTCCTCATGGGTGGCGGCGATCACGCGCACATCCACTTTGCGCGTCTGCGAGTCGCCCACCCGTTCCAGCTCTTCCTCCTGCAATACCCGCAACAGGCTGGCCTGGGCGCGAGGCGTGAGTTCCACCACCTCGTCGAGGAACAGGGTGCCGCCATTGGCGCGCTCGAAACGGCCCATGCGTGACTGCTGGGCGCCGGTGTAGGCACCGCGCTCGACACCGAACAGCTCGGCCTCGATCAGGTCCGGCGGGATGGCGGCGCAGTTCAGGGCCACGAAGGGGCCGCTGGCGCGTTCGCTGCGCAGGTGCAGCGAACGCGCCATGACTTCCTTGCCGACGCCCGTGTCGCCCAGCAGTAGGACCGAAGCCTTGCCTGGCGCGGCCTTGTCGATCAGCGTGCACGCCTTGCGATAGAGCGGCGCCTTGCCGATGCCGTAGTACTGACCGGCATCCTGTTGCAGGCGCTGGCGCATATTGGCGACCTGCACCTGCAGGGCCTGGAGTTCTTCGATGATGGGGTCGCACTGGAAGTAGCGCATGAACTCCTCGGCGTCCTCCCATTCCTCCACCGGCTTGCCGATGATGCGGCAGCGCGAGTCGCCGCAGCCGCGGCAGCTGACCTCCTTGTAGAGCACCTGGCGACCGAGGAAGAACGACGAGTAGCTGATGGCGTAGCCGAGCAGGGTCCAGCACACCGGCTGGTCGGATGACATGCCTTCGGCGCGGCAGTTTTCCACCTCGTAGGAGTTCTGCCATTCGAGGTCGGCGTAGAACTGGCCGTTCTCGATGTCGATATTCATCTCCAGCGGATTGACCTTGACCATGCCCTTGAGCGAATGCAGCTGCGGGCCGGTGAGGAACATCTCCACCGCGTCGGCATCGGGGCGCAGCTTGCGCGCCAGTTCGGCGTCCTTCAGGCCGGACTGGTAACCCAGGCGCAGGAAAAATCCCTTGGCGCGTTCTTCGCCGAGCATGTCCACCAGCTCGCGGCGGAATGAGCCCATGGCGGCGGACTGGAGCAGGAGCATGCGCTGCTCGTCGAGCCAGATCTTGCCCTCGTTGCCGAGGAAATGGACCCGGTCGGTCAGGTCTTTCAGCGTTGGGCTGTGCTCCGACGCCTTGTAATCAACTTTCATCGTGTTGCACCCCAGATTGTTCTTGTACGGGGAGTTGGCGAACCACCGCTCAGGCGGGCGGTTTGGATGGTTCGACCGGGCGGCCGATGGACGCAAGGAGGGGCCGCGCTCTTTTTCTAAGCGGCCTGAAAGCCAGTGAAATGTCAATCGCCGTCGCGAGCGGGGTAAGGCGGATTGGTGATTTGCTCAAGTGCACTCCGGCGATTGAGCAAATGGTGAAGAGCCTTCAGCCAGATTCCGGTGTTGTCGAGGCTTGCTGTCTTCGTTGCTTTCCACAAAAAACACTAAATAACAAAGGCTTATGTCTATTTTTCAGGAGAGTTACAGCCCCTGGCACAGGCGTTGCTCTAGCCCTGGCAACCCGCCCATGGAGTTGCCTTGCATGAGCCAGCAACAGACCCGCTTCGATCAACTGCCGCGTTACGTCCGGGTGCGCAGCGAGCCCGACGCCGTCTTCGTCGAGTTCGACTTCGCCATCGGCTATCCCGACCTCTTCGTCGAGCTGGTTCTGCCGCGCGCCGCCTTCACCAGCTTCTGCGAGCAGAACCGGGTTCAGCACATGGATGCGGAGATGGCCGAAGCCATCGACGCCGACATGGAGAAGTGGCGCTACGGCGAGAGCCGCGATCAGGCCGACTGATGGCCTGACCACGACGCGTCGACTCCCCACAACAACAAGTACAGGACGCCCTGCATGAGCATCGAGATCAAGACGGCAACGGCCGAGCCGATCCGCCAGACCTTCAGCCACACTCGCCGGCGCTTCGGCGACAAGCCTGCCAGCCGTTACCAGGAGGCCAGCTTCGACATCGAGGCGGCCACCAACTTCCACTACCGCCCGCTCTGGCAGCCAGACAAGCTGCTCAACGACCCCACCCGCACCGCGGTGCGCATGGCCGACTGGTACGCCGTCAGCGACCCGCGCCAGTTCTACTACGGCGCTTATGTGCAGACCCGCGCCAGGATGCAGGAAAACGCCGAACACGATTACGCCTTCTGCGAGAAGCGCAACCTGCTTGCCGGCCTCGATGCCGCCAGCCGCGAGCAGATCGCCCGTCTGCTGCTGCCCCTGCGCCACGCCGAACTCGGCGCCAACATGAACAACAGCGGCATCGCCGCTGACGGCTTCGGCACCAGCCTGACCCAGCTGCATATGTTCCACGCCATGGACCGTCTCGGCATCGCCCAGTACCTGTCGCGCATCGGCCTGATGCTCGACGACGGCGGCACCGACCTGCTCGCCGAGGCCAAGCAGCAGTGGCTGCAGGACCCGGCCTGGCAGGGCCTGCGTCGCTACGTGGAAGACACGCTGGTGGTGCGTGACTGGTTCGAGCTGACCCTGGCGCAGAACCTGGTCAGCGACGGCCTGCTCTACCCGCTCATGTTCCACAAGTTCGACGAGCAGCTCTGCGCCCAGGGTGCCGGTCAGGTGGGAATGCTCACCGAGTTCATGCGCCTCTGGTTCGCCGAGACCCAGCGCTGGGTCGATGCCCTGGTGAAAACCGTCGCCAGCGAAAACATCGAGAACCGCGATCTGATCGAAGGCTGGATCGCCCAGTGGCAGGCCCGTGCGCTTGAAGCCCTGGCGCCGCTGGCCGAAGTCGGCCTTGGCACTGCGGCCCTGGACACCGTGGCCGGTGAGTTCGCCGCCCGCCTGAAGAAACTCGGCCTTGCAGGAGCCGCGCAATGACTTCCCTCGTCTACATCGCCTTCCAGGACAACGACAACGCCCGCTACATCGTCGACGCCATCGTCCAGGACAACCCCCACGCCGAGATCCAGCATCAGCCGGCCATGATCCGCATCCAGGCCGAAGGCCGCCTGGAGATCAACCGCACCACGGTGGAAGAGAAGCTCGGCCGCGAGTGGGACGTGCAGGAAATGCTCATCGACGTCATCACCCTCGGCGGCAACGTCGAGGAAGACGAAGACCGCTTCGCCCTGCACTGGAACTGAATCCGCGCATAACGACAAGAATCGGGAGAGCCACCATGGCCGCCAAACGCCTGAACCAGAAAGACAAGTACCGCTGTCTGACCCGTGACCTGGCCTGGGAGCCCAGCTACCAGACCAAGGAAGACATCTACCCCTACGAGCGCTTCGAGGGCATCAAGATCACCGATTGGGACAAGTGGGAGGACCCCTTCCGCCTGACCATGGATGCCTACTGGAAATACCAGGCTGAGAAGGAGAAGAAGCTCTACGCCATCTTCGACGCCTTCTCCCAGAACAACGGCCATACCAATCTGTCTGACGCGCGCTACGTCAACGCGCTGAAGCTGTTCCTCTGCGGCGTGACGCCGCTGGAGTACCAGGCCTACCAGGGCTTCGCCCGTGTCGGCCGGCACTTTGGCGGTGCCGGGGCGCGGGTCGCCTGCCAGATGCAGGCAATCGACGAACTGCGCCATGTGCAGACCCAGATCCACGCCATGAGCCACTACAACAAGCACTTCAACGGCCTGCATGACTTCGCCCACATGCACGACCGGGTGTGGTTCCTCTCCGTGCCCAAGTCCTTCTTCGAAGACGCACGCACTGCGGGCCCGTTCGAGTTCCTCACGGCCATCTCGTTCTCGTTCGAGTACGTGCTGACCAACCTGCTGTTCGTGCCCTTCATGTCCGGCGCCGCCTACAACGGCGACATGGCCACCGTCACCTTCGGCTTCTCGGCGCAGTCCGACGAGGCCCGGCACATGACGCTGGGGCTGGAAGTGATCAAGTTCCTGCTGGAGCAGCACGAGGACAACGTGCCGATCATCCAGCGCTGGATCGACAAGTGGTTCTGGCGCGGATACCGCCTGCTGACGCTGGTGGGGATGATGATGGACTACATGCTGCCGAACAAAGTCATGTCCTGGGCCGAGGCCTGGGAGGTGTACTACGAGCAGGCCGGCGGCGCGCTGTTCAAGGACCTGGAGCGCTACGGCATTCGCCCGCCGAAGTACGTCGAGCAAACCACCATCGGCAAGGAACACATCAGCCACCAGGCCTGGTCGATTTTCTACCAGTACAGCCAGGCCACCAACTTCCACACCTGGATTCCCACGGACGAGGAACTGGACTGGCTCTCGGCCAAGTACCCGGACACCTTCGACCGCATCTACCGCCCCCGCTACGAGCAGTGGCGCGAGATGCAGGCACGTGGCGAGCGCTTCTACAACAACACGCTGCCGATGCTCTGCCAGATCTGCCAGATCCCGTTGTCCTTCACCGAGCCGGATGCGGATACGACCTTGAGCCACCGCAGCGTGGTGCACGGCGGCGAGCGCTTCCATTTCTGCTCCGACGGCTGCTGCGACATCTTCCAGCATGAGCCGGAGAAGTACGTCCAGGCCTGGCTGCCGGTGCACCAGATTCTCCAGGGCAACTGCGGCGGCGCCGATGTCGAGGCGGTGGTGCGCGACTACTACAACATCGCCTTCGGCCAGGACAACTTCGACTACCAGGACTCGCCCGAGCACCAACGCTGGCGCGAGTGGCAGGGCGACAAGCCCGCCGACCTCCCCAAGGCCGGCTGAGCCCCGAGGCGGGTGCCACGCGCCCGCCAACTCCCCCATTACAAGAAGGACAGCGTCATGCCCGTGACTGCCATCGGCGCCTATGCGGCGCAATCCCTGGACCGCCAGGAAAACTTCAACGGCCTGCAACTGGTGTACCTCTGCTGGGAACGCCACCTGATGTTCTGCGCGCCCTTCACCCTGCCGCTGCCGCCGGACATGCCCTTTGGCGACTTCATCGAACAGGTGGTCAAGCCGTCCATCGCGGCGCACCCGGACGCGGCGAAGGTGGATTTCTCCCGTGCGATCTGGCGCCTCGATGACGCCGATTTCCAGCCTGACCTGAAGGCCGGGCTGGCCGCCAACGGCATCGGCCACAAGAGCCTGCTGCGTCTTTCCACCCCTGGCCTGGACGGCCTCAACGGCAGCTTCAACTGAGGAGGTCGCCATGAGTTACCAGGTCACCATCGAACCCACTGGCGAGCAGATCGAAGTCGAAGAAGGCCAGACTATCCTCCAGGCCGCGCTGCGCCAGGGCGTCTGGCTGCCTTTCGCCTGCGGCCACGGCACCTGCGCCACCTGCAAGCTGCAGGTACTGGAAGGGGAGGTGGACATCGGCGCCGCCTCGCCCTTCGCCCTGATGGACATGGAGCGCGACGAAGGCAAGGTTCTGGCGTGCTGCGCCATCCCGCAGAGCGACCTGGTGATCGAGGCCGACATCGATGTCGACCCGGATTTCGCCGGCCACGCCGTGCAGGACCACCGCGCAACGGTGATCGCGCTGGACGACCTCTCGCCCACCATCAAGGGCCTGCGCCTGAAACTGGATCGCCCCATGGATTTCCAGGCCGGGCAGTACATCAACTTGCAGATTCCGGGTATCGACGGTACTCGCGCTTTCTCACTGGCCAACCCGCCGAGCCGTGCGGACGAAGTGGAATTGCACGTGCGCCTGGTCGAGGGCGGCCAAGCCACCGGCTTCATCCATGGCGGGTTGAAGGTGGGCGATGCGCTCGAACTCTCCGGTCCCTATGGCCAGTTCTTCGTGCGTGGCTCGCAGGCTGGTGACCTGATTTTCATCGCCGGAGGCTCGGGCCTTTCCAGCCCGCAGTCGATGATCCTCGACCTGCTGGAGCAGGGGGACACGCGACGCATGACCCTGTTCCAGGGCGCCCGCACCCGTGCCGAACTCTACAACCGCGAACTCTTCGAGCGCCTGGCCGAAGAGCACGAGAACTTCACCTACGTGCCGTCCCTCAGCCAGGCCGCGGAGGATACCGAGTGGACCGGCTTCCGCGGATACGTGCATGACGCGGCGAAGAAGCACTTCGACGGTCGCTTCACGGGCAACAAGGCCTATCTCTGTGGGCCGCCGCCGATGATCGACGCCGCGATCACCGCACTGATGCAGGGGCGCTTGTTCGAGCGCGACATCTTCATGGAGCGCTTCCTCACCGCCGCCGATGGTGCCGGCGAGAGCACCCGCTCAGCCCTGTTCAAACGCATCTGACCCAGCTTTATCCGCCGCTCCGCGCCTTGTGCGCGGACGGCGGCTCACGCCCATAAAAACAAGAAGGTATTGCTGATGAGCGCCAAATTGCGTGTCCTTTCCTGCTGCATCCTCGCCGCCCTGGGCCAGGTGGCTCACGCCACCGAAGGAGGCGGTTCCACCTACCCGATGGGCGCCGAGAACTACATGTCCGGTGCCATGCCGCCACCTGGGTTCTATGGCCAGGTGTTCTCCACTCACTACGAGGCCGACACCCTGCGCGGCAACGATGGCGACAGCCTACCCGTGGACTTCCGCGTGCGCGCCAACGTCATCGCTCCACGCCTGATCTGGGTGAGCGAGCAGCAGCTGTTCGGCGGCAACCTGGCCTTCGCGGCTCTGTTTCCCTTCGTCGACCTGAAGGTGGAAGTGAACGGCCAGTCCCAGAGCAAGAAAGGCCTGGGTGACATCATCTTCGGCCCGGCCCTGGGCTTTCATCACAGCGACAAGCTGCACAGCATCTTCGCCCTGGACTTCATCGCACCTTCGGGCGAATACGACCGTGGCGATCTGGCCAACATCGGGCGCAATTACTGGACCGTGGAGCCGGTGTGGGCGATCTCCTATGTCGACCCCGCCGGCCTCAACGCCAGCGTGAAACTGATGTACGACTTCAACCAGGAAAACCCCGCCACCGACTACCGCTCCGGCCAGGAATTCCACTTCGACTATGCCGTCGGCTGGGGCCTCGGAAATGGCTGGGTGCTGGGCGTGGGCGGCTACTACTACCGCCAGACCACCGACGACCGCCAGGACGGCGACCGCATCGACGACAACAAGGGCCGCGCCTTCTCCATCGGCCCGTCGATCATGTACAGCAACAAGGACGGCTGGTTCCTCACCGCCAAATGGGAACAGGAAACCCAGGTGCGCAACCGCGCGGAAGGCGATGCCTACTGGCTGAAGTTGACCGTGCCGTTCTAGGTCGGGGCAGGCCTGCGGCCTGCTTGGCGAATGAATTCGCCCCTACAGGTTGAACGTACGTTGGCACGGACAGCCCCCTCTCCCTCTGGGGTGAAGAGGCACGCTTTCGGAAGCACTGCTTCCGGTGCCGATGAACGCCTGAGCGCGAAGCGATCAGGCTGGGGCGCAGAGCGGGGTTGGGGTGAGGGGGATAGGGGGTTGCAGGGATTTGAAAATCTGAATTGTTGGGCCTCGTTCCTCGGACCAACCTACGGCAGGCCTGCGGCCTGCTTGGCGAATGAATTCGCCCCTACAGGAAAAGCGGAGGACGGCCCGGCTGGCACAAACTGCCCCCTCTCCCTCTGGGGTGAAGAGGCATGCTTTCGGAAGCACTGCTTCCGGTGCCGATGAACGCCTGAGCGCGAAGCGATCAGGCTGGGGCGCAGAGCGGGGTTGGGGTGAGGGTTGCGAAGCCCCGGCGCGGTATTGGGTCGCGTCCATGCCAGATCGTAGGTTGGCGCAGAGCGAAGCGAAGCCCAACGCGATACCAACCGGCGGACTCCGATGTCGCCGGCGCGAGTCACCCCTCTCCTCTTCAGGGAGAGGGGCCGGGGGAGAGGGAGGTTGAGCCCCGCGCGGTTCAGCCCCGCCGAAACACCAACGCCTTCAACCCCGCATCCTCATCGATATCCGCAAACTCCGGCGGATTCTCCAGCCGCTCCACAAAGCGCAATTCCGGAGCCTCCGCCGCCATCCCCTGAACGAGGAAGTCCGGCCCAATGGCAGGATCATTCACGCATGCCAGCACCACACCGTGCTCGGTCAGCAGCTCCGGCAGGCGACGCAGGATCTTCTGGTAATCGCGGGTCAGGGCGAAGCTGCCTTTCTGGAAGGAGGGCGGATCGATGATCACCAGGTCGTATGGCCCGGTCTTCTTCACCTTGCCCCAGGACTTGAACAGCTCATGGCCGAGAAAGCTCACACGGCTGAGGTCATGGCCATTCAGCCGATGGTTGTCCCGCCCTCGGCTCAACGCCGAGCTGGCCATATCCAGGTTCACCACATGCTCCGCGCCACCTTCGATGGCCGCTACCGAAAAGCCGCAGGTGTAGGCGAACAGATTGAGCACCCGCTTGCCCTGCGCGTTGGCGCGAACCCAGTCGCGGCCATAACGCATATCGAGGAACAGGCCGTTGTTCTGCTTCTTGCCCAGGTCCAGCTTGAAGCGCAGGCCCGCCTCGCTGACCACGCACTCATCCACCGCGTCGCCCCACAGCAGTTCGACCGTGCTCTCCAGTAGATAGCGGTGCTGTAGCAGCAATGTCCGAGCACCGCTGCGTTGCCAGGCCGGTGACTCGGTGAGGTGCAGCAGCGTGGCTCGCAGTGCAGCGAGCTCATCTTCGTCGACTTCGCGGAACAGCGACACCAGCACCACGCCCTGCAACCAGTCGACGGTGACCTGCTCCAACCCCGCCCAACGCCGTCCACGGCCATGGAAGATGCGGCGGATTTCGTCCGGCAGGTTCTCCAGGGCGGCGATCAGTTGCTGTTCGAGGGTGGCGATAGCGTCGAGGTTCATGGCAGGGGCGGTTCGGGAGTGAGCGGGGGCGGCATTCTACCCCGAGCATTCCGTCAGGTTTGCGTGGCCAGGCGGGCGGCACTTCGCCAGTGTGTCGCGTTCAGCAGGGATGTGAGGCGGTGATGGACGTACGGGAAGAGCGCAAGGCTTCGGGCCATCGACGGCGCATGAAGTTGAAGTTCACGTTACGAAGAAGAGACTGCACACCCGGGCCGTGACACCCGGGTGCAGGTGCAAGGCTCCTTACCAGAGCAGGGCGATCAGGATGATGATCGGGATGGGGATGCCGATAAGCCAGAGCAGGGCGGAACGCATGATGTTCTCCTTTGAATGGCCAGGCCATTCCTTGTGGAAAAGCAGGGTTCAAAGGATTAGGGATGCGCGAGGGGAGGTTGGTTCAGGCTTTCTGCCGAGGGGCCGAGATCTAGATGAACCAGTTAGCTGGAGTCGTTAAAGGGCAGGCTCGCCGGGGCGGTCGGCCTGACCAGCCGAATTCCGGGTTCAAGAGTCAGGGAACCGATGGTTCAGGATTTCTTACCGATTCACAGACTTCACCGCCCTGGCTTGCCCGCATCCACCGCTGGTGCGCCGCCTCGTAGAGCACGCGGGCGTCATCAAGCAGCACGCTCATGGAAGCGGACAGCCGCGCAACCTGGTGCTGGGTAAAGTCCTGGCTGTCGCTGAACTCCAACAGGCGCAATAGATTGAGCGCAGCGCTCATGCGCAGGTCTGCGGTGTCGAAGAGATCACCCGCTGGCGCGGAGGCGTTGAAGAAGAGCACGTCCTTGCAGGGTTGGGGGAGGGGCTTGAAGTGGGTCATCGCGTTTGCTTCCTGAATCGCTATGAAAGCTAAAAACTAAGTATGTCTTAGTGTTTGATCAAGCCCAATCTAAGAATCTCTTAGCCTTTTGAGGGCTAGGAAATGTCCGTTTTCGCCAGGAGGCTGAAAGAAGCGCGCAAGGCTGCAGGCCTGTCCCAGGAACGCTTGGGCATTTTGGCGGAGATTGACCCCATGTCCGCCAGCGCGCGGATGAACCAGTACGAAAAGGGCAAGCACGAGCCCAACATCGTCGTCGTGCGCCAGATTGCTGCGGTCCTCGATTTGCCGGAGGCCTACTTCTACGCTGCTGATGACGATATGGCGGTGCTTCTGCAGCTCTTTCACAGGATGCCTGCAACGAAGCGCAGTGAAGTGCTGGAACTGATTACCAAGATGGCTGAGTAAGCTTCAGCGCGTGATCAATTGGGTCACGCGCTCTCGGCAAAGCCTTGCAGGGTGGATGGCGCTCTTCCATCCACCATCGATGCCAATCCAGGCTCACCCGGTTGACTGTGGAAGCGCACCATCGAGCTAGATCGGGATTCCGAATGGTGGAAATAAAAAGCGATTTCCACCCTACGAATGCCAAGGAGGGCGTCCTTACAAGGCATCAGACTCAGGCTTGCCGGGGTGGTCCGTCTGATCCATCGGCCTGAACCTGCGCAGCAGCAGTGCGCACAGGACCCCGCTCAGCACGCCCAGCACGTTGGCGGCGATATCGGCCCAGGAGGCCGTGCGCAACGGCAACAGCTCCTGCCCCAGTTCGATGCCCACTGAAACCAGCAAGGGCCAAATGAACAACCACACCAGCCGGATGCGGGGAAAGGCGAGCCAGGCGCTCAGGGTCAGGCAGGCAAACCCCGCCCAGTGGTGCAGCTTGTCCTGGTTATCGAAGGCTTCGGGCACCGGGTCGCTGCTCAACCCGGCCACCAGGACCACCAGCAGCACAAGGCCGAAGGCAATCCGCGCCAGCCAGGTGATCCGTGAGTCCGTCATTCCACCACCTTGTCGAAGTTGCTGTGGAACATGTCGATGTTGCGTCCTTCTGTCAGGGTATAGAGCGAGTAGCTGCGGCCCAGCGAAGCGCCACCGTCACGGGTCAGCGGCGACCACACCAGGTTGGCCCGGCGCATGGTGGAGCTGGTCATCAGCTCGTCGAAGGGAATGGAGAAGTAGATGCCTTTGCCGAAACTACCTTCGCCGTACTCTTCCTTGGTGACGTTGGTGAAGGTTGCCCAGGCGCCGAAGCGCACCCCGTTGCGGAATTCGCGGGACAGGTCGAAGGTCACGCCGTAGTCACGGGCCAGGTAACGGCCCACGCTCACGGCGGCGAGGATGTCCTCGAAGGGCAAGCGGTAGTAGCCAGTCACATGGCCAGTCATCACGTTGTAGTCACGCAGGCCGAAATCCTGCTCGAAATCACGTTGTTGCACCCAGTTCCAGTTGCCGCCAATGGCCCAGCGCTCGCCCATCGGGCGATAGAGCAGCTCGCCGCCCACACCCGCGAACATGGATTCCAGGTAGCCACCGTAGGCCATGCCGTAGAGGTCTTCGTCCAGCTGACGCACCTTGTTCAGCTGGAAGGTGGGCATGGTCACGTCGGAGGTCGTCATGTACTCGCGGATGAACGTCCGCACGCGCGGCAGATTACTTGGCGCCGTGTACTTGAACTTGTCGAAGTTGTTCACCAAGTTCGCGCTGAGCGTGCCGTTCCACCAAAGGTCGCGCTGGAAGCGGTATTCGGCATTCAGATCGGCCGTGAACTGATAGAGCACGAAACCGTCAGGTCCGCCGACGTTCTGCTTGTAGCCAAGGCCCAGGCCGTAGGTGAAGGGCGAAAGCTCCTGAGCAAACAGCTCCTTCTCCTGGTGGGGCACGGGCGCGTTTTGCTCGGTGACGCGGCGCAGGTCTTCCACCGGTCGATCCTGTTGCGCCACTTCGCGGAAGGTCTCGCGGGGCAGACTGATCTCCTGCACGGCCATGCCATTGCGGCTGTCGACCACGGTGAACCAGTCGATCTCGTCGTTCACGCTGTTGTCGAGAATGCGCGCGGCACGGCCCACAGCCTTGGGAGCATGGAAGTAACGGGTCTGCTCGCCGTAGACGATCAGCTCGGAGTCTCGCTGGGTAATACGCTCGACCCGGTAGCCGGCGTTGTTGCGCAGGCGCTGGGCCACGCCGGCCCACTTCACATCCTCCGGCGCTACCTTGGGCATGCTGGCCTGGACCTTCTCGGCCGGCGGGTCGAAACTCTTGGTCGGCGCCTTGCGGGTGGCGAAGTTGGTGTGCAGGGTAATGCCGAACATCGCGGTGTTCCCGCGCTCCCAGGCAGCGTGCAGGTCTACCCAGTCACTGGCCTTGAACACCAGGCCCAGGTTGATGGGGGAGTCCTGCACCTGGTTGTTGTTCAGAGGTTCTTTCTGGTAGTCGTTGCCTTCGTATTCCAGCTTGAGCGAGAGCGGCTCCCAGGGCGTCTGGTAGTTCACTCCGCCGAAGAAGGCTGGACTACCTCGGAAGTAGGTATTGCCGTTGAATTCACCAGCATTGGAAACGTCTGCGTCAGGTCCTGGGCGGTCGTCGAACTTGTCATCCAGCAAACCGAACGGGTTATCAATATCCCCTCGGTTGCCAATATAGCCCCACGCCAGACCGAGGCTCAGGTCAAAATCCCCCAAGCGCTTGTTACCCACGAAGTACTCACTGGAGAAGAGCCCAGTACCGCCGATGTCGCGGCCGCCCAGTGCCAACTCTGGCAGCCAGTGGCTCTCTTTGAGGAGTCGTACCTTGGCGTCGATTGCCTTGTCTTTTGCGCTTTGATCACCGCTGAGGCTTTCCGGACCGTATTTCCGGTTACTGATCGCCGTATAGCGGAAGCTACCCTCCAGCCAGTCGAAAGGTTGGAAGGACACGCTGTAGCGGCTGTAGGGGGCGGTACGGTTGGCGTTCACCGACAGTTCGCCCGCCTCAGCCATGCGTGCGGTGGGGGTTTGCATTAGGCCTACGCCGCCAAAATCGCTCTGCGTATAGCGAGGTTCAGCCTGGGTGCAGGTCGCGCAGCCGAGCAGCAGGCACGGGAGCAAATGGCGCTTCACGGGGCCACCTCCAGCGGCTGAGTGCCAATGAAGGTGGCGAACTCGGCATTCAGGTCTGGCGTTGGGTCACCCAGGCCGGCACCGCGTACGGGTACATAGATGCGTGCGCCAGGCGCGGGTGGCGGTGGTGCATCGGTGCGGTTCCACAGCGCAATGCCCTGGCGCTGCACGCGACCATCGGGCTGAACCACAAAAAGTTCATCCAGGTCGGCTTCTGCATGCCGGGGGCAGGCTTCCAGGTAATCCCTGGCCATTTGCATGGGCACAAAGGGCAGTTGGCACTCGGCCAGGACTGCGCCCTCAATTCGCACATAAGCGGGGCGCGTCGGGTAGATCAGGCGATCGCCAGCGCTGAGTTCAAGGTTGTACTCGTGGTTGAGTTCCACCTTCACCGGGTCCAACTCCGCCACGCGGCGGCCGGTTACCGGCATCGCCTGGACCTTGGACGTGAGACCCCTGGCCAGTTCAGCCAGGGCCGGGCGGTTATCCAGCAGTGCGTTGCGCTCGAGGGTGGCCAGGTCGAACAGGACACCCAACTTCAGGCGCGTCTGCTCCTGGCGAAGCGGGCGATGCAGCCAGGCCGCGCCCAACAGATAGGCATTGGGGCTGACCTGGGCGGGCAGCAGCACATCGTGCAGGCGAGTCATGGCCTCCACGGGAAATTGGCCGGGCGCGGCGGCATCACCCTCGACCGTCACAGTCGGGGCGGCATTTGCGGCGTAGGCGAAAAGTGCGCTGCACAGCAGCAGCCAGGAAGGGCGCAAGCTCATTGTGAAATCGGTTCAATCTTCTGTAGGAGCCAGCTTGCTGGCGAACGATCTTTCGCCGCCCGCACCGGGCCGCCCAAGGTTATGCATTTAGAGGTCGAGCATCGCTCACTCGGCCCCATGTTCCGGCCGCAATGGGCGTACCTGCAGGATTCGCAAGGGCAGCTCGGGGGTTACATGCTGGACACTGGCCAGGATGAAACCGTCAGCGGGGTCCACCCAGTACTGATTGCGGGCCGAGTAGCCCAGTTCGGGCAGCTCGATGTGCTCATCGACGCGCAACAACTCCAGGTCGCGGTCGAGGATGCGCACCGTCTCCAGCCCTTTCTTCTCGAAATGGCTGATCAGCCGAGTGCCCATCTGATAACGCCCAGCGAAATCCACCTGGCGCTCGGCACGCAGCCCATCCGCAATGCGATGCAGGCCAGTGCGGAAGGGCGATTCGCCGACAAAACGGGTGCCGTCGAGATTGTCATTGAACCCCACGGAGCGGATGGCCAGGCCATCCTCCATCATCAGCACCTGCTGGGTAGAGGCCAGCCAGAACTGCACACCCTCCTGCAGGCGCACCAGGGCCATCACGGCCTCCCCGGTGGGGGCGGCAATGGTGATCTGGTAGTAGGGAACGGCCTCCACCTGCTCACGGGTCAGCTCCAGGGGCTGCGGCCCCTGGGTGGCGGCCTTGAGCGTGTCCCAGCTCGCCCGCATCAGCGGGTTGCAGGCACTCAGGAGCATTACGGCAAGCGGCAACAAGGCCAGGCGTGCAATTTTCACGTCATGACCACTCAGTTGCTGTTGTCGCTCATGTCATCTTGAATGGCGAAGCCGGTGCGCAGCAGGTTGGCGGATGGGAACACCTGGCTGATGAAACGGTTCCAGCGGGTGACATCTGCCGGGCCTACATACACCACATCCTGCGGCTGCAGCTTGAAGTGCTCGGCCACGATAAAGGCCGACGGGGACTTGAGGTTGAGCTGGTAGACCTTGGCTACATCCCGTTGCAGGTCATCCACACCGCGAATCACATACACCTCCTTGCCACTGGAGGTTTCCTGGCTCAGGCCGCCTGCGCTGCCAAGGGCATCCGTCAGGTTCATGTTGCTGCCCTTGAAGAATAGGGGGCGGGCGCTGAGTACCTCGCCTAGCAGATAGACCTTCTTGTTGTCGTTGTAAGGCAGATGGAGTTGGTCTCCGTCCCGCAGGTAGATGTTGTGCAGGACCGAATCCTTGCGGTTCAGCGTATCGAGGTCGATCACGTACTCGCGGCCATCGCGCTTGAGCACCAGGCCGGCAATATCGGCCGTGCCGACTTGCACGCTGCCTTGGCCAACTGCATCCAGTAGGCTAAGGGGCGTATTGGTAATCGGTACGGAGCCTGTTTTGCCAAAGGCGCCGGAGAGGATGACCTTCTGGCTGGCAAAGCGCAGCACGCTGACGTCCACCTGCGGCTCGGTCACCACGCTGGTGAGGCGCGAGGCAATCATCGAGCGCAGCTCTTCAATGGTCTTGCCTGCGGCCTCGACATTGCCCACATAGGGATAGAACAGCGTGCCATCAGGGCGCACCAGACGGCCGTTGGCCTCGATTTGCTGTTGAGAGCCAGAGGGCGCGGTGAGCTCGGGATGGTCCCATACGGTGATGTAGATCAGGTCGCCGGCGCCAATCCGGTACTCGCCGGGCTGAAAACTCAGCAATTCAGGGGCTACCTGGGTGCCATTCATGGCGGACTCGATGGCCACCAACTTCGGCGTGATGGGCACCAGCTCGATACGGCTGCTTTCAGGAGAGCCCTCGCGCACCAGATTGCCGGAATCCATGTACTGGCCAGGGGAGAACATACAGCCTTGCAGGGTGAGGCCAAGCAGCATGGCCAGGGGGAGTGCGCGATTCATGTTGGGTGATCTTGTGCGTGGGGCCAAGCGATGCCAAAGCGGCAGGGCCTGACTCGGAATCCAGGATGTGGGTTACGGCGTTGATGTCCGGGCCAACATGGGCATGTCGGCAGGCTGCATGCAAGTGCGCAAACAGTCGGGAGCTGTGACGATCAACCGGGGCCGGAAGTTACAGGGCCCAATGCGAAACCTCCCAGCGATGCTGGGAGGTTTCAAGGTGCAGCAACCAAGCGTATTGCTTAGTTGGTGGTACCGGTAGTGCCAGTGGTGCCGGTGGTGCCGGTGGTGCCACCAGCGCCCGGGGTGCTGTCGTTACCACCGCCGCTGCTGCTGTTGGAAGCAGCAACGCCAGCTGCAATGGCAGCAGCGCCAACAGCGAGGCCAGTACCCAGGGTCACGCCGCCCGCGATCGGGGTGGTCAGGGTCAGACCAGAAGTGGCGCCAGGAGTACCAGCGGCAGGTTTGCCAGCACTGGCGGGAGAGGCGGTCTCAGCGGCCATCAGCGAGGTGCTGAAGGCGGCTGCAGTAACGAGAGTCAGAAGTTTTTTCACGTTCATGCTCCTTTTATGAGCGTGTATGTCCCTAAGGAACGGTTGGTGTCGAAGGGTATGGATAAACCGTTGTCAATGCAAGCCGAAAACCTTGTGGGATGCGGCATGCGTGGCGTCGGACCATCTACCCCAGCTGTCAAAGTCCACCCTTCTGACTAATCGGTCAGTTGAAGCGGACCAGTTGGTATCTGATGTCAGGTTGGTTGCGAGTCAGCGACAGGCTCGGACTTGTATCCATTGGGGTTCGAGGACTGCCAACGCCAGGTATCGACCATCATGTCTGGTAGCCCAAGCTTGGCCTTCCAGTCGAGCTCCAACTCTGCGCGTGTTGGGTCCGCCCAGTTTTCCGCTATATCTCCTGGCCGGCGGGCAACGATCTTGTACGGAACTTTGCGCCCACTCGCTGCTTCAAAAGCGCGAACCATCTCAAGCACGCTATAGCCTCTGCCGGTCCCAAGATTCCAGACATTGATTCCAGATTTGGTCTTGATTGCATCGAGGGACCGCAGATGCCCTTCGGCCAGATCGACTACATGGATATAGTCGCGCACACCCGTGCCGTCTTTCGTGGGGTAATCGCCGCCGAATACAGAAAGCTGCTCAAGCTTTCCGACTGCAACTTGGCTGATATAGGGCACCAGGTTGTTAGGAATGCCGTTGGGATCTTCGCCGATCAGCCCGCTCTCATGGGCACCTACGGGATTGAAGTAGCGGAGCAAGGCAATGCTCCAGCGGGGGTCAGAATGTGCAAGATCGCGAAGCAACTCCTCGACCATCAACTTAGAGCGGCCGTAGGGATTGGTCGGCGTGCCGGTGGGGAAATCCTCGCAAATGGGCATCTGCGTCGGCTCACCGTATACAGTGGCGGACGAACTGAACACCAACTGGAACACCCCGGCGCGTACCATTGCCTGGCACAGTGTCACGCTGCCAGAGACATTGTTCTCGTAGTACGCCAGCGGTTCGCGTACGCTCTCACCTACCGCCTTGAGGCCGGCGAAGTGCATTACCGCAGAGATGCAATGCTTTGCAAATAGCTCATCTAGCAATCCTCGGTCGCGGATATCTCCCTGTATGAAATGAGGCGATCTGCCGCATATTCCTTTGATCCGCCGTAGAGATTCGGCCGAGCTGTTGCAAAGGTTGTCCAGCACCACTACCTCGTGGCCATCCGCAAGTAGCGCAAGGGTTGTGTGCGAGCCGATGTAGCCTGCCCCTCCGGTTACCAGGATTTTACTAGTCACAAATCAACGTCCTGTGTTCTTGCCTGTTACTTGGGCGAGCTTTGCTTTGAATAGCAACCAGGCAAACTGACTGTTGGTTGTCAGGTAGCGTTTCCACATCCGCCCAGGCTCCTGAATAACTCGGTACAGCCACTCTAATCCCCAATTCTGCATCCATAAGGGAGCACGCTTTACCTTTCCGGCAACAACATCAAAGGTACCCCCTACTCCCATCACAAAGGTGACGCCCAACTGATCACGCCACCGATTGATGAAGTTCTCCTTCTTGGGAGAGGTAATCGCCACAAACAGCAGCTGAGCTCCTGAGGCTCGAATCTTCTCCACCATGGCCGCTTCGTCATCCCAGAAATAGCCATTGTGGTAACCCGCAATTTTCAGACCCGGATAGAGTGCTTGTACCTTGGACGCAGTTGTGGTGACCACTTCATCCCGCGCGCCTAGTAGATACACAGAGAGACCTTCCTGTGCGCTCATGGCCAATAGCTCGTGGAAAAGGTCAACTCCAGCGACCCTTTCGCGCACCTTGTGGCCCAGGAAGCGAGCACCAACGACCACGCCCATACCATCAATATTGATGATGTCGCAGGAGCGTACCGACTCACTAAGCTGTGCATCTCGGCGCATATTCACCAACTTGGCCACGTTGACCACAACGTGTTGGGTGAAGCGACCGGCAACGACTGCGGTACGAATTGCCTGAACGGTCTCTGCCATGCTGGCCTCGTCCATCGGGCAGCCCATTACTTCAATTCTTCGCATGATCCAACTCGGCGCGGTAACGGTTGTAGAACGCCAGGGAGTAGTAAGCCCAGGCCTGAGTCCAGCGGGTGTAGTTGATGCGGTTGGTTAACCATCGGGTCTTCTGATAAATGAATTGCCCTTTTTGAGGTAGGTAAAGAAGGTTGATCGCTTGCTTCACCACTTTGTCGCAGAGCGCAATATCAGCGGGTGCTCCCCCGACTTTTAGCAATGTGAAAATGGCCTGGGCAAAACTATGCATGTCGATAGGGTACACGCCGTTGTTGTAGTACTTCGCCGTACCATCCTCTGTGAAGAAGGTGTCGACGTAGTAGCGATATCCTTTGGCGATGCAACCATCGAACTCGGACGTGCCCAGTGCATCACGCAAGAGGCAGAGGGCCTCAAGGTTGTAGCCAGTATGGAAACCGTCGATGAACTGATGATGGTGGCGGGCACCATACACCCACGAGCCGTCTGCGGCTTGTTCCTGTACTGATTGGCGGGCAACACGCATTGCTTGCTCAATCAACGCCGAATCACCCAACTGCTTCCCAGCAAATGCACACCAGGCCGCACCCCAGAGGCTGGCGTTGTGCACGAATGCTCGTTCCCCAGGGATGTAGGCGTAGAAGCAGCGTCCATCAGCCTCGGTGTAAAGGTGGGTAGTGATGAAGCGCGCGGCATCCAGCGCTGTCTCAATCAACGCGTTATTGCCATCAACCTTGCCAAGTTCGAAGAGCGCCCGTGCGGCATAGCAGGTTGTGATGATGTTCGGCTTACCTGCCGGTACATAAAATGCGCGCGCTTGCCAGTCGAAGTGATATCCCCAACAACTGTGTTTCCACTCTTGGGAGCCACTGCGCTGAGCCAGTAGCCATGAGGCCAAGTCGCGAGCTTCCTGCAGGAAGGGCTCCTCGCCGGTACGCTGGTAGTCCTGCAACAAGCCGGAGATGAACAGACCGACACCCTTCGGATTTCGTCTCTTGGGCACGCATAGCAGGCGGCGAAGGTTCACCGGGGACCGTTTACCCAACTGCAGCCACGCGAGTCTCACCCACTCGCTGCGATAGAGTGGTGTGGCTTGCAGCAAACGACTGTTTAGCGAATCGAAAGGGTCGTAACCGGCAAATTGCTCAGCGCGAATGGAGTCCAGTAACTTTGAGTTGAGCGAAATTAGCTTGTCCATAGCGAACAATGGGGTATTGCTACCCCCTGACTCTCCTGCTTATTCAGCGGCCAGCACGGCACTATCTACAGACAGCGGCATGCCGATACCCATAGATTCCACAGCCATCACCGTGGCCAGGCTGGTTGCCATCAGACACTCATAATCGACACATGCTTTGCCGCTTTGGAGGCCTGCCAGCCAGGCCGCAATCATGTGCTTCTGCCCCTTGTCCTGTACCCCAAGCTTGTTACGCGCAACGTTACTGTCCCCGCTGTACAGCAAGACTTCCTTGAAATCCTGGATCTGCGCCGAGCGACCTCCACCAAATACTTCGATGTATTCTTTTGCCATGGCCTTGGAGCCGTCGGCGGTGTAAGTGATGTTTGCCACACTGCCATTTTCGAATGTCAGTGCCAGGCAAAGGTTGTCGTTAAGCAATGCAGATTTTTCTGCTTTGCTGCTACCTACGGCATAAACGGTTTTGACATTGCTGCTCACCAAAGCCGAGGCCAAGTCGATGAAATGGCAACCCTCACCAATCATTCGTCCACCACCTACTTGTGGGTCCTGAATCCAATGATTGGCGGGGATGAATCCGGCATTGATGCGGATATTCACAATCAACGGGCTCTTCACGCTGGAGAAGTGCTCGATGACCTGGCGTGTGGCGGGAGCAAAGCGACGGTTGAATCCAACCATCACTTGGGCTTTACCGCAACCAGCGTAGGCTTGATGGATCTCCGAAAGCTCCGCCACCGACATGGCCAGAGGTTTCTCCACGTACACATGCTTACCGGCATTCAGCGCGTCGCGCACCGCGACGCCGTGGGTGTCATGTCTCGTGGTAACAACAATGGCATCTGTATCGCTTTGGAGTAGTTCAGCAAAACTGCTGGCGCAGAATTCGAAGCCGAACTGCTTGGCGACGCCTTGTGCAGAACGACCGCTGGCGGTAACCAGACCAGTGAAAGTAACCTTGTTGCTGACCTGCATAGGTGGCAGCAGACTGGCCGTGGCGTAGTTGCCGGCACCGTAAAAGGACAGCTTTACTTTTTCTCTGGCAACCTGGGTGGGGGTCACCTTGATGCGCGAAGAATCGTCGGCCCTGTACGGTTGTGGGTTGTACTGCAGCAGAATCCCTAGATAGGGCTCAGTTTTGCTCCCTTCAATGAGCTGATAAGCCTTGGCTGCTTCATCCACCGAGAATCGGTGAGTAATCAGGCTCTTAATATCCAACTTGCCTTGTGAGACAAGGTTGAGGAAGGTCTCCATGTTGCGCTGCTCGGTGAAGCGCACATAGGCGTACGGGTAGTCGTTGCCGTTCTCTTCGTAGAACGGATCGTAGCGCCCGGGCCCGTAAGAGCGAGAGATGACGACGCTGATCTCTTTCTTGAAATAGTCTTCGCGCGGAATGTCCATCCTCACGGCGCCAACTACGACTACTCGGCCTTTCTCGCGGGTGACTGCGCCGCACATTTCAATAATGGTATTGCTGGAGCTACCGGCACAAACGAGCACGCCGTCGACGCCGTGTCCGCCTGTCAAGGCATTACAAATTCCGACAGCATCCGCACCAGGTGGCACACCAATCGCACCATAGCCTTCTGCTCGGGCTACCAACGACGGATCTAGGTCTGTACCGACCACATTGCAGCCGTTAGCCTTCAGCAATTGCACGGTGATTTGCCCAAGAAGTCCAAGGCCGACTACAAGGAAGGTTTCACCGATCATGGGCTCTGCAAGACGAACGCCTTGGAGGGCAATGGAGCCTACGGTTGTAAAGGCTGCCTCTTCATCGGACACATTCGCGGGAATCTTTACGACAAGATTGCGAGGGATTGCGACAAACTCAGCATGGTTGGCATAGTCCGCTCCGCCACAGGCCACACGATCTCCTGGCTGTATACCTTCTACAAGTCCGCCGGCTGCAACCACAGTACCGGCGCAGCTGTAGCCCAGTGGGGAAGGAGAGTCCAGGCGCGAGTTGACAGTTTGCAGGGTCTTCTTCAACCCTTCGGTCTTGATCTTGTTCAGCACTTGCTTCACAAGATCTGGGCGTGCCTTCGCCTTCTGCAGAAGGTTCTTCTTGCCCATGTCGATCTTGGTCTTTTCGGTTCCTGCACTGATCACGGACGCGCTATTGCGAACCAGCACAAATTTATCGGTTAGCGCTGGTACGGGAACATCGTTGATCTCGATAACTCCTGTGCGAAGCGTTTGGGTTACTTGCTTCATAAGGTTCCTACTGGCTTGTCGTATACAAAATTTGAATTTTTTGATTCCAGCAATTCGGGCGGAATCTGAACGTCGATGTGCCTGATCTTGCCGGATTTAGTCAGTGGTATTTCGTTGCAGACGCGGATGCTTATATCAAAGAACCCGCCCCAGCGATTAAGTTGCTGCTTCAATATGTAGGATAAGAAGTTTTTCTCAATTTTTTCGAATCGTGGTACGACGCAAATTTCTATTTTTCCAGGAACTCGCTGCTGGATCTGGTATTGTCGAACCTGTCCCCAGGTTACTTCATCAATGACAATTGACATTCCGGAAATTCTTTCGCCGTGTATGTCGATCAAATAATTCTCTTCTCGGCCTATCAGTTGCTCAATTTTGCCGTCTCGGAAGATTCCGTGATCTTTGGTGCGGTAGCGGATTATGGGCATCAAAGTGTTCCACAGACCCGTTCCGACAATTTCAGAGCTATCGTTGTAAAGCTCTGAAACTGAGTATAAAGGTTCGAGCGTGTAGCTTATGCTTTGGTCGCGCGGGGAGAATCGATAAAACCCTAGATTGGTTCTCTCATTCAAGCCGTAGTGAACGATTATAGGGCATTTCCAATAGTCATAGATAATTCGTAATTGTTCTATGCTAGTCGGCTCAGATCCCAAGAATATTCCGGAAATCTTAAATTTGTTCTCTGGGATGATTTCTCGAGCAAGATAGGTGAATTCGAAAAAGACTGAAGAATATGCATGTATAAAATCAAAAGAACTTTGCTGAAGGCTCTTTGCAATTGATTCTATGTGTCTTCGACTTATGTGGTAAGGGGACATTAATGTCGTGTTCCCTCGTCTAGACACAGGATGCTCATTGTGACGCCTGATACCTTCTGCTGCCAGACGTAGAACCTTTGACTTGGCGCCAGAGTACCCTGTTACACCCCATCTTACATTGAAGAACAGCCGTTCTATATCTGCAGATTTTTTGGGACGCCAAATCCCAACGCCTCTACCTGTTGTTCCGCCACTTGTTGCATATTTGGCAAATAAAAGATTTGCATGCTGGTGAAGATAGCTACGAGGGCTGTCCATAATTTCGTCTTTTTCCGTATAAGGGAAAAGAGAAAGGAGCTCGTAAGGGCATTCATTTAGCACTGTTGTGCTTGAGAGCCGAATATTCTGGTATGCAGGAACGTGCTGTGATGCTACCAGTAAAACATGTCTTAATCGTTCTCTCCGGCCATCTTCAGCAAGCTTGTCATCCCCCGTTCTGAGTATTTTCTCGAGCTTGAAATAATCCGAACAATAAAGGAGCCTGTCGGGAACAAGATGCTTGTATTTGTGATAGAAGATTTCGGCTATTTTCATCAGATTGCGCGGCGGCTAGAGCTTAGATTTGAGAGTCATTATGTGTCTATCGTTTTGGCGTGCAGTCAACAGCTGAAAGTCGAGGTTTCATTGGATAGTTGCAACGGGTAACTTTGGGGGGGGCTGGTTTTATCCTGAGGACAAACTCAACATACAAAAGTAGATCGCTAAAATTCTAACCCGTTTCTTCTATCTCAATAGCAATTGGACTTTCCCAAGCGGCGTGGTAATGGGGGAGCTGATTTGCTTGAAAGAGATATCGAAATGACTATTCGAAAAATCGAAGCGGTTTTCCCAATTGGGGCATGCTTCTTTAGATGTAATCAGGATTTCGAGTTTTCCTGGCAAAGGTTGGCGAACCTGAATGTGCTCGCTAGAGTTGAACGCTTGATGATGGCGGCCAAATATAAGGCCTGTTAAGGAAATGCTTCTTCCCTTAAGGTCAATTACACTGTCGCTGTTACGCCCCTCCTTGATTCTGAATGACTCGAGTAGGCCATCCCTGATGGTGGGCTCTATTAGATCGCCTGTGTCATAGCGTATGAACGGTGAGGAGAAATTATGTGTTGACGTTGCGACCAGTCGGTGGGTGTTTCCATCAGGTATCGCTTCAGCAAAGCCATAACTATGAAATGGATAATAGACTCCTGAACCCGGTTCAAGTTCTGGCGCTAATACTGCCATTTCCGAGTGGCCGTACCAGGAAATGGTTCTCAGCCCACAGTCTTTTTCAATGAAGTCCCGGTACATTGGTGCAGGGTACTCGGAGCCTAGAAATACGCCCTTCACCTTTCCAATGAGAATTTCAAATAGCGCGGAGTCTGTGCTTTGAAGCTCACGAAGAAAGCTGAATACTGAACTCGGGTATCCATGTATCCACTTTATGTTTCGATTAATGATTAGCTTGCGACAAAAATTTATATTTTCAAGCAATGGTGCGTATGCGTTGATTAAGAACTCGTTCTGATTGAAGTTGTATTTGTAATATACACTTCCGATATTCTTTCCACGTATTGTTATTTTTTCATCTGTGTGTCGGTACCCGAGTAGTGACCAGATCTTATGCATGTGAGCCCACTCTCGTGCATAGGCTGATCTTTCCAGGTAGAAGTCCAATGGTTGACCGGTTGTGCCTCCGGTGTTGCTTTTTTTGAGTGAGTTTTGGGGGGCGCTTCGGCGATCCAATGAATACTTTTGAAGGTCTGATTTCTTTATTATTGGTATTTCACTTATCTCTTCGAGGGAGCGAAGATTAGCTGGTTTGAAATTGTGCTCGTCATAGAAGTTTCGAAAGAATTCTATGTTTTCATAGGCAAATTTCGATATCTTGCTTATGTTGCATAAGTGGCGTTTAACGACTTCGTCGTCAATGCGCTGAGCCTCAGACGAGAATTTCCTGTACTGGGGGCCTAATCTGAGACTCATAGGAGTTGCAGCAAGCATCCTTCCTATTGGGTATGGAATATTGTCGGCTACTTTTTTGAGATATTCTTTCACGATTCAAAACTCCAAGGCTTACTGGGAAGCCTGCTCCAGGGCCTTGATCAGATTTGATTCAAAATTTTGTACTGTGTATTTTTCTGTGAATTCTCTATAGCTATTTTGAGCGCAGCGATTTGAGTAGTTGGAATCTTTTATGTGCTTGATCATCGCTTTAGCTAGCTCTTCAGGTGTGCAATCCACAAGAACCTCACCAGTTTCTCCGCTGGTAATTATTTCAGGTATCGCGCCTTCGTTTGTTGAGATCACAGCAAGACCAGCTGCCATCGCTTCCAGTATGGAAAGTGGGAAGCATTCATTTTTGAAGCGCGTTGGCAATACGAAAACATGCGAAGCGGATAGTGCTTCGTACTTTTCTTTTCCGTAAAGCGCACCTAACAAACTGATGTTGCCGTAGGGGTTATGGTTGATCAGCTTCATAACCTCTTTGAAATAGGCCTCATCCCCCTTCTTGCCAATTATTTTTACTTGGAAGCTATCTTGGAATTCTTCCGGAATTAGACTGGCAGCGCGAATTAGAATGTCAGCGCCTTTTGACCGAATAAGATTGGAAAGATAGATGAAGGTGAATTTCTCTTCCTTAGGGAGGAAGTAGCTATCGCTAATAGGCCAAATGCCATTGGCAACTACCATTGGTTCTATAGTCCTGTCACGGACGGGTTCGATGTCGGGGAGTAGGCTTTCTGCTAGATGAATGACTTCGGCTTTTTTGAATACATGCTTATAGAAGAAGTGCTTGATTCGGGACTTCCTTGACTCTTCTCGAATTCCTTTTCCGTGCAGGTGAAAGACTAAACGTCCGCCGAAGAATTTCAGGAGAATTGCCAGTAGGCCATCCTTGAAAAAAGCCAATCCGTGAGGGCTTAGTGTTATATATACCAAGTCAGGCTTGAATCTGATAAAGCTTGTGATGGCTCGGAATAGGATTGCCAGAAATGCCAATATTTTTCTGGGAGATATTTTGCCGATATCGGAAATATCGTTCGCTGGTGAAATGTTGACAAATTTCGTTGAGAAGGAATTGTTGATCGCTACGCTGTCTTGAATGCTTTTGTTGACAACAGAGGCGCCGTGAATCGGCGGGGGGAGTTGGACAAGAAATAGTACTTTGCTTTTCAATTTAAATCCCTGGTGCTTCGATTGATCGCGGCAATTATCCCGCTCGCAGCGTTATCATAGTTGTACGCTTTTACTTGATCTAAGGCGTTATCCGAGAATTTATCGAGAGCATCAGTAGATGTTAAAAGTTCCAAGGCGTTTTTTGCCCAAACGTCTTCATCCAATGGCAGAACAAAACCATTGATATTGTCTTTGATAAGCTCGTGAGCAACACCTGCATGTTCGCAGGTTAATACCGGTGTCCCTGCCGCGCATGCTTCATTTGCGACAACACCCCAGGCATCTCGTACAGTCGGAAAGAACAGTATCCTTGCAGAAGAGTACTCTGGGGATAACTTTGTAGGCTCGATGAAGCCACGGTATGTATACTTTACACCCAGGCTCTCGATCTTACTTAGAATCTCGCTTCGTAGTGGACCGTCACCGACCAACTTCACGGTAAGGTCTTTCTTCTTCTCAATCATTCTCTCAATCACTCGAAGAGAGAAGTCAAATAATTTACCCTTAACGAATTGCCCGCAAAGAATTATGTCGTAGTTACGTTGTGACGGGGGCACGTAGTTTCGAGAATAGACTTCATTGTCAGCACAAAGATGTGATTGGAATAGTTTGTCGTCCGCTGCACCATAATGTCTGAAGAGGTCAAGGGTCTTCAAACTTGCGCCAACATAGGCATCCATTCTGGGGTAGGCGAGCTTTCGCAAGGCCTTGTGCAACTTGCTAAATGGTTTTTCGAATTCAAGGTGGGCATCTGAGAATGCGATTGTTTTCCTACCTTTAAATTTTGCCCAGCAATACGCAATCAGCATAGGCATAGAAAATCCGCCAATAACCACTGTGGACGGGTCTTCCATTTTCAAAACGTTAAGAATATTTGACCAGAGATATATCTGGCGACCCTTGATCTGAATTGCTTTGGACGTCAAGAAAATGTGGTTGTAGTCCCCGAAGGGGAATCTCCACTTTCTGTTTGGCTCTATTGGGGCGCAGAATACTACGGAGTAAGGTCTGTCTAGGTTACGGCTGACGATTTCGTGTATTTTTTCTCGGTAGGGTGCCGGGATGTTTGTAACGAAGACTATACTCACGATCTTTTGTCCATTAATTTTGAGTACGTCCTACTGACGGATCTCACGTACTCTTCTTTATTGGTCGGAGAAAAGAAATTAACTAGACCGTCTCTGAATTTCTCGTGGTCGAAGCATTCTGCTAATTTGGTGATTCCATCAGCCAGCGCTTGGGAGTCTCCGGCTTTCACGACTTCTCCAAGATTATAGAGTTGTACGTCGTCTTTGTTTCCACAGTTCTCGGTCACAATGACTGGCAGTCCATTGCTTAGTGCCTCTGAAACAGCGAGCGAGTAATTATCCGAGAGAGAAGGAAGCGCGAAGATATCGTAGTTTTTCATCGCTTCAAGAACTTCTTGGTGGCGCATTGAACCAAGGGCTCTGGTATTTCGTGAGGAGGCTAAAAGCTTTCTGAATACTTCCTCTTGACCAGGTCTAATTGGGCCGACTAAGTCGACTGTGACATCCAGTTGACTAGCAGCCTCTATCAGGTAATGAACACCTTTTTCCACACACACCTGGCCGACAAAGATGATTCTTTTCGTGCCATGTGCACTATTTTTCTCTATTTTCTGCAGTGCCGTCGGTGCGAGGTCATGCCCGGCCGGGCCGTAGCTGCACACGTGGTAATTTTTCTGGGGGAATAGCCTGGAGTAAGAGGACTTAGTGAACTCAGAGGCGACGATGAAATCCGTTTCAAACTCAAAGACTTCATTCTGATCAATCATTTCATTGATCTTCTTTGTGGTCTGCAACCCGAATTTATCGTACTCGGTGGAATATATTGAGTTAACGAAGCTGGGCTCTGCTTCATATATCTCTGCTACCGTCATTATATTTCCTGCGGAGATTGCCTTCTTGGCCATGCCCAGGCCGTAAAATGGCCAATAATGCAGTACATCACAATCAAGTATCTTCGCGGATGGAAGCAACAATCCTGAAAGTCTCGTCTCCATTGCACGCCAGTTGTAACCAAGTCTCCTGCCTAGCATATTGCTGGTGTAAGCCAGCAGAGTCAGAAGGTCCGAAGTATGAACGGACTCAGGTACACTTTTGCGAGAAGGAAGAATCTTATTGAGAAAGCTTCCCTTTCTAGTTGCGTAGAATGTGAACAGATTTATTTTGTCAGATGGAGAGAGACGTCTCAGGTCTCGATACATGTTTACCGAATGATCCGGTCTTGCAAGAATGTTTACTTTCATTTTGCTGCTTAATTGAACTTGTTGAGCGGCATTTGGGCGATGCCTAGGAAAAAGGACTGGAGCTTCGGTATATTGTTGTCAAACCATCCGAAATATCCAATCTTAAATAGAAAGTAATTCAAGACAGGTGCTGCCAGAATTAATGCAGCTGATGCGGTTGTTTGTGAGAGTCGCATTCCGGAAGTCGAAAATATGATCAAGATATTCTTTATATAGAAGACAGCTATCAAGCTTTCCAGGTCGAGCTTTCCGAGAAGGTTCAGTATCGATATTGATGTGATAGCGAATGCAATAGGAAGAGCCAGTCCGGCGAGATATTTATTGCTGTTTCCATTCTTCACGGAGAGCATGAAGGTAAATGAGGTTACAGCTTGTATGCCAATATTTATAAGAAAAAAATTGTATGTAAACGTATGGTTTGTATATTCGCTTCCCAGGATGAAGTGGTTGATTGCTGGAGAGGCGAATATAAGAGGGATTGCGATTAACGAGTTTATCGAGAAAAATCTGAAAGTGTTTTCCTGATAGATCTTGTTGACATTCCTGTTCAGGTAGAAATGTACGAATGGAAGAATGACAAGGGCTAACCGGTTCGCTACTGAGAATACCTTGTGGCTCTCATTTTCGTAGAACATGAGTAGAGGAAGCTCTACAGTAATAACCAGAAGAGTCGCCGACTTTGATAGGAATACTGGAGCCTGCTCAGTTAGTTCTTTAAATATTTCATAGGGCTTTGTTCGGCTCGCGAGCAGTCCCCGATACACATCTTTTATTCGTATATCTCTTGAACTTATCAATAGTCCACCGACAATTCCTGTGAGCACTAGTGTTTGTGCGAAATTCACAGTGAAAATTTCGGTTCGAGGAATAGGTTGTGTATAGAAGATCAACAGAATCAGGACGGCGACGACTTGGGACAGAAAGCGAGCGACCACAATGTAGTTTGATTTCTTCTTGTTGAAAGCTACAAAGTCGAATGTCGCTGGTATACAGGCAAATACCCCCAGAAGTGGCGCTATATCAAGTGGGCTTGCTGAGTTCTGAAGCAGATGGAACAGGGTCGCCCCTATTGCCGATGTGATCAGGATGACCTTCGTTCTGCAGTAGAACTCATCAGAGGTCAGATATTTATCGCCAACGCGCTCGTGGTCGACCAGGTGCTTACTTTGGTAGGAAAAAAAAGAAAGCTCAAAAAAGTAGCCAAATATTATCAGGGTTGATGAAAAGGCGGAAAATAACTCTACACCCAAAACCCGGGCGTAAAGGGCAAAAATAAATATCCCCAATATTTTATTGGCTGCTTCGAAAAGGCTGTAAAAAATCATTTCAGCAGGTGTTCTTTGATTGCGTCAATAAATTCCGCGCACAATCTTTTGTGGCCTTTTTCGTTCAGATGAAATCTGTCGTCGAGAAGCTCATCTGGGGCAATATTCGTCTTCATGTCAAAGAATCTGATGCGTTTCGAGATCAGGCCTTTCAGGAAGTTGTCCGTTGCATCGTAGTGACTCTGTGCTCCTGGGAAATAGAACGCGTTCGTGACAGAGGTGGAAATCAGGACTACTTTTTTGTTTGCGAAGCGGTTAAGGATTTTCTCGATATTGTGTTTCGATTGTTGAGGGCTAACATTTACCTCGAGATTCCCGGTGGCAAACGCAGCGAAGCGGGAGTAATGCCTCAGGAAATTGTCTAGCTTCTCGAGCACACGTTTCCATCGCCGCCGAGAGTAATAAGGGCGTGGGTCAATCTTTTCCAGTCTGTATCGACGAGGAATAAGAATGCTCCAGGCGTTCCGTTGTTTGAAGCTCATCTTTCCATCGACATTTGCCAAAGATAGAACAACCAAGTCTACTTTCTCGAGATTTTCAAGAGGAGGAGCTTGTTCAGGACAAATTGGTATGCCAGTGTGGAGATATTTCAGATAGTCATCAGTGCTCATGCCACTGGCTGACTCATCCCATATCGATATGCCCAGATGTTCTGCAGCATAGTGGACAAAAGATTTTTTATCTCTCTGGCCAAAGCCGCCGCAGATACTATCGCCAATTAAAAGAATCATGGTTTATTTTTTTGGAGGTGTCCATTGATGAGCACATGCAGATCAATATGAAAAATATTAAGTAGTTAAAGTAGTACGTGAAGACGTTGTCGGTGAACATTTGAAGGGCAAGTATGAGTACTAAAAATTTTTTGTCAGGCGCGCACGCTCTGTATAGAGATAATAGTATGCAAGCTAACGCAATGGCTCCGAAGATGCCTAAGTCAAATATGTAGCGGATGTATTCGTTGTGAGGGGCGGCCATGCTTTCTTCAAGCCCCATATCCAGTAGTATGTTTGTAGAGCTATGAGCTCCCATGCCATACAGTATTTTACTGCTGTCGAAGTTTGATAGGATGATTTCCCAGTGAACTAATCGGCCACTAGTATGCATTCCAAATATTCTGGATTCTGGCATTGCCAGAAACAATACGCCAATGATCAAGCCGACCGCGGCTAGTGCGATTGCTGCTTTTCTCGCTCCCGACTTCAATGTCATGTAGATCAAGAGCGAGAGTATTGTTCCTCGGATAGAAATTGCAACTATTAATATTCCACTTGCGATGGCGGCTGCGTTCGAAATTCTTGATTTTGCTTGGTCCGCTGCCAAGAACGATATGAGTAAAACGAATGCAGATAGAATGCCGCCTGCACCGGTTGTGAATGTGTACCCTACTGAGTTGTTAATTGTGACGGCTGAAAATAGTAGGGTGGCAAAGCTTAGTGTTAAAAGTATTGTCTTTTTGTCTATGTGTTTTTTTATTTTGTCCAATAAGTATATAGTCCCCAGGATGCACAAAAGAGTAAGTGCTTCCGTATTTTGAATTATTCCGTATACGACAAATTGGATTGCATATGCGGCTAGTATGGAGACCACTCCAACTATGATCGGAACGTCCGTGGGAGATAGTTTCTTTTTAAATCTTCTGGAGGCAAGCTCGAATAAAACGAATGCTCCGAAAATTCCGGTTATCAATATGCCGATTTGCTTGTCTGCATCTATTCCAAGAATAAACGTTATGAAGCAGGATAGCAGGATATATGCGATTGCCACAAAGCTTATGATTGATCTACTGCTGGTCATTTGGGGTGGCTATGTTGTTTAGTGTTGGGTACTTGTGCCTAGCAATGTGCTTTAGGTTATTGGGGGTAAGGTTTGGGAGGGTTTTTCTTGGTAAGGGTTGCCATCAGTTTTCTCGTTTATTTTATGCATGGCAACCTGTTCCAGCAGTGTGTGTCGCGGTTTTGATGGAGGTCAGTGGTTGCTGTTATTTGGAAATAATTCCGCGGGTGTCGATAATTCTTGCTTTTGTCATTCCATGGATTTGAGTGTTCTTGAACTCGGAATGGTCTACAAGCAATACAATAAGGTCTGATTCCGCTAGTGCATTCTCTAAAGATGCCAGATTTGTTTTTTTTGCTAGCTCAGCGGGCAGTTCTTCAATGTGAGGTTCGACCGCGAGTATAGGTCCGGGATGCGTACTGGCAATCTCGAGTGTAATTCCAGCCGCCGGGCTTTCACGTAGATCGTCGATGTTTGGCTTAAAGGCCAATCCCAAGCAGGCGATGGTGACATCTCTTGCCGTTTTTTCCGGGTGTTGTTGGAGTATTTCGCCAACGGCGATTCTGACTTTCTCCAATACCCATTCTGGCTTCCTGTCATTGACCTCCCGTGCTGTACGGATGAGTTGGGCTTGCTCCGGAGTCTTGCTTACGATGAACCAGGGGTCGACCGCAATGCAGTGGCCACCCACGCCTGGACCTGGCTGGAGGATGTTCACTCGCGGATGACGGTTGGCCAGGCGAATCAGCTCCCACACATTGATATCCAGCTTGTCGCAGATGATGGACAGCTCATTGGCAAAGGCGATGTTGACGTCGCGGAAGCTGTTTTCGGTCAGCTTGCACATCTCGGCGGTGCGGGCATTGGTGATAACGCAGTCGCCTTCCACAAAGGCCTTGTAAAGCGCCACGGCTGCCTCGGAGCACTTGGGCGTCATGCCACCGATTACGCGATCGTTCTGCACCAGTTCACGGAGCACATGGCCGGGGAGTACGCGTTCGGGGCAGTGGGCCACGCGAATGTCGGATGCCTCGCCATGGGTCTGCGGGAAGGTGAGGTCGGGGCGGGCTTCGGCCAGCCAGGCTGCCATCTGCTCGGTGGCGCCAACTGGCGAAGTGGATTCGAGAATGACGAGGTCGCCCTTCTTCAGAACCGGCGCAATCGATTTGCTGGCTGACTCGATGTAGCTGAGGTCTGGCTCGTGATCACCTTTGAACGGCGTCGGTACGGCGATCAGGAAGGCGTCGGCAGGTTCAGCAACCGTCGTCGCCCGCAGATAGCCCTCAACGACTGCCGCATGGACGACCATATCCAGGTCAGGTTCGACAATGTGGATCTCTCCGCGGTTGATGGTGTCGACCGCTTGCTGGTTCACATCAACACCGATGACCTTCTTCTTGCGCGAGGCAAAGACGGCGGCGGTTGGCAGGCCGATGTAACCGAGGCCAATTACGGAGATGGTCTGGAAAGGCATTTCTCTTCCTTAATAAAACAAAGATCAAAGCAAATGCTTCGCCCCACTGTTCTTGGGGCGGCTGCTTAATGGGTAGCGCGCAGTGCGTTCAGGATTCGCTTGCAGGCTTCGCCATCACCGTAGGGGTTATGGGCGTAGCTCATGGCGCGGTAGGCGTTGGAGTCATTCAACAAGGCGTTGAGTTCGCGGACGATGTTCGCCGTGTCGGTGCCCACAAGTTTGACGGTGCCAGCAGCAACGGCTTCGGGGCGCTCGGTCGTGTCTCGCATAACCAGCACTGGCTTACCCAGGGACGGCGCTTCCTCCTGGATGCCGCCCGAGTCTGTAAGAATGATGTGCGAGCGGCTCATCAGGTACACGAACGGCAGGTAGTCCAGCGGTTCCATTAGGTGAATATTGGGGATGCCGGTCAGCAGACGGTTCACTGGCTCCCGGACATTCGGGTTGAGGTGGACCGGATAGACGATGTCCACCTCGGGATGCTGTTGGGCAACTTCCATCAATGCTTGGCAGATGCGCTCGAAGCCGCCACCGAAGCTTTCTCTGCGGTGGCCTGTCACCAGTACAATCTTGCGGTTGAGGTTCAGGAGTTCGAGCGGTTTGGCGGCTTGGGCCTGGAGTTGTGGATCCCTGTCGAGCCGGGCGATCACATCCAGCAATGCGTCGATCACGGTATTGCCAGTGACAATGACCGCCTTGGGATCAATGCCCTCGCGGAGCAGGTTGTTCTGGGAGGTCACAGTAGGGGCGAAATGCATAGTGGCCAAGGCGCCGGTCAGCTTTCGATTCGCCTCTTCCGGCCACGGCGAGTAGATATTACCGGTACGCAGACCAGCCTCCACATGTGCTACGGGAATCTGCTGGTAGTACGCGGCTAGGCTGGCGGCGAAGGTAGTGGCCGTGTCGCCGTGGACGAGAACCACGTCTGGCTTAAAGGTGGCAAAGACACCTTTCATGCCTTGCAGGATCGCGCTGGTGACGTCTGTCAGGTCCTGGCCGGGCTTCATGATATTGAGGTCGAAGTCCGGTTTGATATCGAACAAGCCCAGCACTTGATCGAGCATCTCCCGATGCTGCCCAGTCACGCACACCTTGGCGTCGAAGCTTTCATCAGCGGCCAGGGCCAGTGCAAGGGGGGCCATTTTGATGGCCTCTGGGCGTGTGCCAAAAACACAAAGGGTCTTGATCGTCATTTCTTGCTCCGCACGTCCTTGGGGAGTGCTTCTTCGGATGTGCTAATGGGGGCGCGTATAGCAGCAGCGGTATTGCGTTGCTGGTAGTGCGTGGTGAGTTGTTTTCTGAGGGCGGCCTTGGCTGCATGTTCGCCATGCACGAGTCGAATCTCGCTCGGCCAGTGCCGCATGCGAGTCACGAAGTTCACTAGCCCTTTCTGATCCGCATGGGCGGAATAGCCGCCGACGGTGTGAATGCCGGCATTGATATCTAAGCGTTCGTCATCGAGGTCGACATATCCGCCTCTGGGCCCGTACTTCTGGATCAGTTGGCCGGGTGTGCCGTTTGCCTGGTAACCCACGAACAGCACGTTGTGACGTTTGTCGCCCAGCATGGCCTTCAGGTAGTTAACGATGCGGCCTCCGCTGCACATGCCGTTACCCGCAATCACTATGGCGGGGCGGGCGGTGCTGGTGAGGTGGCGCACCATGCGCAGGTGGGCGTCGTGGCTCTCCACCGTCAACAGTTGTTCGAAGCCCAGTGGTTTGCGCCCGACTTTGATGCGCTTTTGCGCTTCGGCGTCCCAGAAATGCTGGAGGTCGCGGTAGGCGCGAGTGAAGCGAGTGGCCAGTGGAGAGTCGAGGATGATGGGGAGGGTGGGCCAGTGGGTGGTGGCCGGGCCTATTCCGTCCTCCTCGGTGGAGCTGCTGCGCGCGTTGGTTTCCCTCTCCCCCGGCCCCTCTCCCGCAAGCGGGATGTCGGTGCGAGGCTGGCTTCCCTCACCCCCGGCCCCTCTCCCGGAGGGAGAGGGGAGTAAAGTTGCGTGGTGGATGATGTCTTCGAGTTCGTAGAGCAGTTCCTGGGTGCGGCCGATGCTGAAGGCGGGGATCAGTACGGTGCCGTTGTCGGCCAGGGCTTGTTCGACGATGGCTTTGAGGCGCTGTTTGCGTGTGCGGCGGTCTTCATGGAGGCGGTCGCCGTAGGTGCTTTCAAGCACCAGGATGTCGGCCTTCCAGGGTGATTTTGGCGCGGGCAGCAGGGGCGTATGGGTGGCGCCCAGGTCGCCGGAGAATACAACGCGCTTCTGTTCGCCACGCTTGGGGTAGCGCACATCGCATTCGATGTAGGCCGAACCCAGGATATGACCGGCCCGCTGCAGGCGGATACGCGCTTGCAGGTCGGGGGTGTCGATCAGGCTGTGCCAGGTGCGGAAGGGAAGCGGCATCACGCGTTGCTGTATCAGTTTGAGGTAGTTCTGCAGTTGCTGTCGGTCGCGCCCGAAGGTGAACTGGAAGGCGTCCTCCAGTACCAGCGGAAGCAGCTGTGCGGAAGGCTGGCTGCAGATGATTGGGCCTTTGTAGCCGGCGGCGAGCAGGTAAGGCAGCCGACCGACATGGTCCATGTGTACGTGGGTGAGCAGCAGCGCCTTGAGGGTGCTGATGTCGAAATCGATGTCGAGGTTGTTTGCGCTTGCCCGGCCTTCGGCAGAGGTTTCGGCGCCCTGGAACAGGCCGCAGTCCACTAGCAGGCTGTGTTGTTCGTCCATTAGCAGCTGGTGGCAAGAGCCGGTTACGCCGGTTACGGCACCGTGATGATGGATGTCTGGGTAGCGCATGGGGCATTAGTCCTTTAGGTCGAGCTAGCCGCTCCGTCCTGGAGCGGGTGTTGCGTACGGCCACATGGAAAGAGCTTCGTGAGTTCGCGAGCGAGCTCGATCCTACAAAGAGCTGGGCGTTGCGTGACGCGATAGAAAGAGCTTCGCGAGCAAGCTCGCTCCTACGAAAACAGAGCGGGGGCGCCGGGCCTGATTTAGTAGATGTCTTTGCCGAGCAGGGTGAATGGCGTTTTGATCAGGATCTTGATATCCAGCCAGATCGACCAGTTGTTGATGTAGGCCAGGTCCAGTTCCACGCGCCTTGCCATCTTGTCCAGCGTCTCGGTCTCACCACGGCAGCCGCTGATTTGCGCCAGGCCGGTGATGCCGGGCTTGATGCGGTGACGGGCCATGTAGGCGTCGATCTTGCCGGTGTAGTAGTCGTTGTGGGCGACGGCATGGGGGCGCGGGCCGACGAGGGACATGCGGCCTTGCAGGACGTTGAACAACTGCGGCAGTTCGTCGATGGAGGTGCGGCGAATAAAGCGGCCAACGCGGGTAATGCGCGGATCTTCACGGGTGGCTTGCTTGACCTGGGTATCGGCATGCACGCGCATGGAGCGGAACTTCCACACCTTGATCACCTTGCCGTTCCAGCCATGACGCTTCTGCTTGAACAGGGCAGGGCCCGGGGAAGAGAGCTTTACCGCCAGCACAGTGCCTAGCAGCAGCGGGCTGAGCAGCAGGATGGCCAGCAGGGCGACGCTCCGGTCCAGCGCGGCTTTGGTCAGCGCGGCCGTGGGGTAGCTGGTGAGCGGGCTTTCATTGAGATTGATCGCCGCCAGGCCGTCGATATCGGACACCGAGTGATTGAGCAGCTTCAGGCTCTGCAGGTCCGGGATCCACACCACGTCGACGTTGGCATCGAGCAGGTCGATGTAGAGGCCTTCGATCTGCTCGGCGGCGGAGAGGGGCAGGGCGATATAGAGCCGGCGGATCCGGTGTTCGCAAATCAGGTCGCGCAGATGACTGAGATTGCCGATGAGGGGGTACAGGCCATCGTCCGGGTGGGGGTGATCGTCGGCGGCCACCAGGCCCACCAGGGGTTCACTGCGCTTGCGCACCAGTTTATCGGCCAGTTCCTGGGCGAGGTCGCCGGTGCCGATGATGAGTGCTGTGCGCGCGGACTGGAGCTTGTTGTGATAGCGGCGGGAGAAGGCGTGCAGCGGCAGGAACAGGCAGGCCTGGATGACGTAGCCAGCGCTGGCCCAGATGATGATGACCTCTCGCGAGAACAGTTCGCTGGTCTTGGTCAGGAAGGCCATGACCGTCAGGCCGGAAAGCAATACCAGCCAGCCTGCCAGCAGCCTGCCTGCACCCACAAGATAGCCATGATGCTTGTGGTACACCCGCAGCAGCGAATAGGCCGGCACGGAGCCCAGCAGGGTGAAAAGGGCAAGGATGCGGTATTGGGTTTCGAACTCCCCCGTCTTACCCACGGCCAGCGCGCAGAGCAGCAAGGTCAGCATGCCCATTGCGGCGGCCCATTGGCCCCAGAACGTCAGGCCACGGCCTTCCGGTACGGGATTTTCACGCTTGCCGATCAGGTTGATATGGCTGGTGCGTGCGCTGTTGGCGCCACGGTGAACCTTGGCGGCACGCTCGAATACGCCTGTGCTGGCGCGATGCGTGGCATGGCCCTTGGCCTTTGCAGGGGCTGCCTCAAAGTGATTGGGCACGATTGAAACCTGTCCTGATGGTAATGCTACGGTCGGGAAGCTCGCCTGCGTTCCTGCGGCGGGCCGTGGGCTACTGTCCTGCGGATTCCGCTGTGTCTTCCTTGATGATCCAGAGGCTGTCTGGATTCCTCGGGGCTTGTGGCCCCTGCCCTGTTTACCGGGGGGTCGGTTTTGCCCGATCGTGCTTTTGGCACGCTACCGCCCCAGGGTTAATCGTTGATTCCCCGAGAACGATCGCTGTAAGCGATGGCTGGCCTCGGGCGGGGCCCGAAGCGGCAGTAGTCTGGCTTGGTTGTAAGCGCGTGCGCCGAGTCTGTGCTGGCTTGTGCTTTTTACAGGAGGGTGTCGTCCCTGAGGGCTTGAGCTGCTTCTTAGCAGCCTGCCTATCCTGAATCGGAATATTTTCCGACGCCGCATTTTACGTATTCGCGCAGGATTGTGAAGCTCATCACCTTGGACCGCTCGTCGCAAAGTGAATTCTGACTTGCCTGTCGTTTCGAAATGTGTCCGAACAGCCTGATGACTCGGTAGGAGCAAGCCTGCTCTGGGCTGCGGCTTCTGAGGCCATGCTTCAGATACTGGAAATTGCACGGAAATTCTGAAGGAGGGGAATGCTCGTGGCGGCTAATTCGACGGGCGGCAAGAACTAAAGCTTATCGACGCTGTTTCGCGGGACGCTGAGTGTGTGTTCGCGCTGCAGAAGTTGCAGGAGGATGAGTACGCGCTCTGTTCCATCCCTGGCCAGGAAGATGGCTTCCATCTCCTGCAGGCAGGCGCTTTTCAGGCGGATGCGGTCGCCAGGGCTCAGGCATGGCTCTTGCGGTTGTGGGGAGGCCAGGCGTTGCTGCAATTGCTCGATCAACTCGTCGGCGATGGCAACCGGCTGGTCACCGAAGCACACCAGTTGGCTGACGCCACGAGTCGAGCGGATGGGGTGCCAGTTGTCGTTGACCTGGTCCAGTTGGATGAACAGGTAGCCGGGGAACAGCGACTCGACGCTCTCCCGCTTTTGGCCGCCACGCAGGCGCGTGACGCATTGGGTTGGGCGATAGCACCGGAAGGCTTGGCGTACCAAGTGTTCTTCTGCCCTAGCGTCCTGCTTTGGCTTGCACTGGATAAGGTACCAGCGCGGTGGTGCAGGCTTACCTGCCATGCGGGGCACCTCATTTGTCGGTCTGTGCCTGGCGACCGGACTCGTTCTCTACAAGCCCTTTCCACGGGTGGGAAAGGGCGGTGCAGGGAGGCTTATGTGTTGTCCGATTTGTACTCGTACTGATAGTAGGCGTAATTGCCGTAATAGCCGTAGGCCGAAGCCTTGCGTTCCACGGCGTTGAAGATCGCGCCCTTGAGGCTGATGCCGTTCTGCTCGAAGCGGCGCTTGGTGAGCAGGATTTCCTTGGCGGCATTCATGCCGAAGCGGGTCACGATCAGGCTGGTGCCGGCCTGGCGGCCCACCAGGGCAGCATCGGTTACCGCGAGGATGGGAGGGGTGTCGATGATTACCAGGTCGTAACGGCTGCTCGCCTGTTCCAGGAACTGCGTGAAGTTGGCATGCATCAGCAGTTCCGATGGGTTCGGCGGGATCTGGCCACGGGTGATCACGTGCAGGTTTTCCACTTCCGAGGCATAGGCGGCCTGGTCGAGGTTGATCCGCGCGGTCAGCAGCTCCGACAGGCCGTTTTCCGCTTCCTGCTGGAACATCTTGTGGATGTAGCCCTTGCGCATGTCGGCGTCGACCAGCAGGACCTTCTGCCCAGCCTGCGCGATGATGGCGGCCAGGTTGCTGGAGACGAAGGATTTACCTACCGAGGGGCTGGGGCCGGAGATCATCAGGATGTTGTTCTTCGCCTCCAGGGTGGCGAAGTGCAGGCTGGTACGCAGGCTGCGCAGGGATTCCACGGCGAGATCGGCCGGGTTGGTCACCGCCAGCAGCAGGGAGCCGGCGCTGGCAGTGCCTTTGCCCTTGCTCTTGAAGCTCAGCTCGTGGGCGGCCTGTTCCTTGCTGTGCGGGATGGAGGCATACACCGGCAGGCCCATCTGCTCAATGACGTCCGGGTCTTCCACGCCGCGGTTCAGGGCCTTGCGCACCAGCACATAGCTCACGGCGACCAGGCCGCCGAGCAGGGTGGCGATCAGTACGATCAGTTGCTTTTTCGGCTTGACGGGTTTTTCGATGTTGGCATCGGCCGAGTCGATGATGCGCACGTTACCCACAGTGCCGGCACGCAGAATGTCCAGTTCCTGGGACTTGTTCAGCAGCTGGGTATAGATCTCGGTGGTGACCTGCATATCGCGGGTCAGGCGTAGTAGCTCTTGCTGGGTTTCCGGCAGGTTTTCAACCTTTTTCTGCAGGTCGCGCTTCTGCTGCTCCAGCTGGCCCATCTGGGTAATCAGCGCCTGGTAGCTGGGGTGTTGGCGGGTAAAGCGGCGTTCCATTTCGGCGCGCTTGAGCTTCTGCTCGGAAATCAGGGTTTCCAGGGCGACGATCTGGTCCAGGACTGCCTTGGTCTCGATGGTGATGTCCACCGAGCGGGCGCTGGTCTGGTAGGCGTTGAGTTGGGCTTCGGCCTTTTCCAGTTGCTTGCGCACTTCCGGCAACTGGCCCTGGAGGAACTCCAGACTCTGGGCAGCTTCGGCGGAGTTGCGCTGTACGTTCTGCAGCACATACAGGCGGCTGACTTCATCCAGCACCTGGGTGGCGTGTGCCGGGTCCTCGCTTTCCAGCGAGAGGCCGATGATGCCGGACTCTTTGCCCCGCTCACTTGCTTCGATGGTTTGTTGATAGTTCAGGATCGTGGTCAGGCGGCGCTGCTTAGCGACACTGAACAGGCTGCCGGGGTTGGCGTCCAGCTGGGCGATCTGCACCTTGAAGCCGTCTTGTTCCAATTTCTCGCCGACATGTCCGGTGAGCAGCACGTCGTCGTCATTGAGCAGAGTGAAGGCGCCATTGCCATCGGCGCGCAGGGTTAGGCCCTTGCCTAGGTACGCATCCGGTACATCCAACTGGAACACATCCAGCGTCTCACCACCCCAGGCGAAGCTGCTGAGGCCGAAGAGGGGCTCTGCCACTTCGTGCTCGCTGGCGGGTTGGAAGCGGCGCGCCAGGAACTGGCCGAACAGCGGGAAGTAGTGCGGCTCGACGATGATGTCGAGCTTGAGGTTCTCCACTGCCTGACCCAGCACTGCGCGGGATTTCAGCAGTTCGATCTCGGTGACCGCAGCGGAAGTGCCGCCAAACATTTCGGTCATTTCCGACATGCCGGTCATCGCGGCCATGCCACCCTTTTTCTCCTCGACTTGCACCAGTGCGTTGGCCTGGTACACCGGCGGCGTCAGTACGGCATAGGCAACACCCATTACGGTGAAGAAGGCTGTGATGCCGACAATGATCCACTTGCTGTCCAGCAGGGTGCCGAGCAGCCCGAGCAGGTCGATTTCGTCGTCGTCGTCGCGGGTGTCCTGCACCTGCAGGTTGTTCTGGGTCGTCATGGGGCGCGCTTCTTCAGAAGTTCTTTAGATTTTTTGCGACCAGCTTTCGACGCCTTGCGCCATCAGCTGATAGACATGTTCGAAGGCCGGTTTCTGCTGGCGATAGGGGTCCGGAATATCCTGGTTGCCCTGCCATTTGCCGAGGAGGAATGTCTTGCCACGGGCTTCGGGGGCCATCTGCACGATGCGCTGGATATGCCCTTGCTCCATGGTCAGCACCAGGTCGTACTGGTGCAGCATTTCGCGGCTCAGCTGGCGCCCCTGGTGGTCGGGGTGATCACCACCATGCTCGCGCAGCACTTCGAGGGCGGTGCTGTCCATGGGTTTGCCGGCCAGGGCATGGATGCCCGCGGAACCGACGTTGATACCGCGTGGGGCGAGTTTCGATTTGAGCAGGGCTTCGGCGGTCGGACTGCGGCAGATGTTGCCTACGCAAACGACCAGGATGTTCTTGAACATAGGATCAGCACAGGTTGCGAAATCGGTAGTGAGCCGCAGGTGTGCTGTGAAGGCGGAAGGTGGATTCCATTCCAGCGTCCCGGTACGGCATCCCTGAAAGTTGCGCACTTCCAGGGGGGATAGAAGGGGGTGCACTGTAGGGGGCAGGTGGGGCCGGGTCAATACTACTTGGTCGCTTTCTGCGCAGGCGGGTTCTCGGTGAGTGGCGTCCGACCCTTGCCGGGTCACTCGTTGATAGACGCGCTTCGTCTGTCCAAGGACTTCAGTCGCGCGTGCAGCAACGTCCATTCCCGCAGGATTACCGCGTAGGGAATGAATACGCTGATGCGCTCTGCGTCTTTCACGCCGGGGTGGTAGCTGAGATCGTTCAGGGTGACCGAGTAAATCCCCATGTTGATACCCACCACACTGCCGTCACCGGCGACCACGGGACCGCCCGACATGCCCTTGGCGATGGGCGCATCGTGGATGGCATAGAGCTCTCCGCTGTCTTCGTCGGTGTTGATGAAGGGGGCGGGGTAAACCTTGCCCTGCCCGCTGGCGGCGACCAGGTAGGGGCTGGCACCGGTGCTGGTGATGCTTTCGCCTGGTTGTGCGGCCCGCCAGGAAGGGATTCGGGTTTTGGCCTTGTGGCGGAAGAAGACCAGGTCGCAGCCCGTGCTACAGCGAAACTTCTCGTAGGGTATGAGGGGCGTGTGGGCCGTGGTGACGGCGTAATCCTCGTTCCACTGCACTGCGGACGCCATATAGAAGTAGGGCAGGGGGAAACCCGAGAAAACGGGAAAGTAGTTGCTGGTCGTGGAGCTGGCGAACTCCGGTTTCACTACGCCGTTGCATCCTGCACACAAGGCTCCTAGCAGCAGACAGGCCTTGATCATGCTCATTGTCGGTCACCGACATTCGTATGAATGGGGGGCCGACCCTGGCTGTACGACTTTCCCACGTTGACCCGGAAAGGGTCTGACGCGTTATTGAGAAGGGTAGTGGGTGGGCGAACTTCGGGGGCGGCGCTCACGGCCCGGAGGCGCCAGTGGTAACAAAATCGGCGCGAGCGGATTTCTCACCGGTAGGGTGCGCTGTGCGCACCGACTCCAGGATCAGCTTCGGTGCTCGCTCAAGCTGCCGGTGCGCACGGCGCACCCTACTCCAGGCTACGGAGCATGGATGCCCGCAGGGCTTTTCCAGAGGCAATAAAAAAGCCGGCTTGTGGCCGGCTTTTCATGAGAGGTCGGGGCTTACTTTTGGTAGGCCGCAACCGCTTTAGTGATTTCAGCACGGGCAGCGTCAGCGTTGCCCCAGCCTTCTACTTTCACCCACTTGCCTTTTTCGAGGTCCTTGTAGTTCTCGAAGAAGTGCTTGATCTGCTCCAGCAGCAGGGCTGGCAGGTCGGTGTATTCCTTCACGTCCTTGTAGAGGACGCTCAGTTTGTCGTGGGGAACGGCCAGCAGTTTGGCGTCGCCACCGGCTTCGTCGGTCATGTGCAGAACGCCGACCGGACGGGCGCGGATGACGGAACCCGGAGCGACCGGGTAAGGGGTGACGACCAGTACGTCCAGGGGATCGCCGTCGTCAGCCAGGGTGTTGGGGATGTAGCCGTAGTTGGCCGGGTAGAACATCGGGGTGGCCATGAAACGGTCGACGAACAGGCAGTCGCTGTCCTTGTCGATTTCGTATTTGATCGGCGCGTGGTTGGCCGGGATTTCGATGGCGACGTAGATGTCGTTCGGCAGGTCTTTGCCAGCCGGGATCTTGCTGTAGCTCATGGTCAACTCCCAGGGGGTGGGCCAAAAAAGTGGGCGCGATTATAGGCATATTCCAGGGCCGATGCCACGCCGTTGTGCTCATCCATTGGTCGCGTGGCGATAGTCCGGGTGGATGTCCTGGAGGCGCTTGAGTCGCCCCAGCGGGTCCTGGCGGTAGAAGGCCTGGAGCTGGCGGTAGACGGCGGGGAAGGCCTGGTCCAGCAGGTCCGGCGCGGTGAAGAAGTATTCGCTGGCGACCGCGAAGAATTCTGCCGGGTCTTCGGCGGCGTACGGGTCGATGGGCGTTTCCGCGTCGGGGTCGCGGTCGAGCTGGGCATTCAGCGCGTCATAGGCGGTCTGCATGGCCAGGGCCCAATCGGATTGGCGCATGTCGCGGTGCAGCGGGGGCAGGCCGTTGGCTGCGCCGTTGAGCATGTCGAGCTTGTGGGCCAGTTCGTGGATCACCAGGTTGTAGCCGTCCCAGCCACCGCTCGATTTCACGCCCGGCCAGGCGAGGATGACGGGACCGTATTGCCAGGCCTCGCCGCTGCGCTCGTCATCGTATTCGTGCTCCACGCCCGCTGCATCGCGGTGGCGTTGGGGGCTGACGAAGTCGTCGGGGTAGAGCACCAGCTCGTGGAAGCCTCGGTACCAGTCGAGGTCCGGCAGGTGCAGCAGGGGGAGTTGCGCCAGGGTGGCCAGCGTCAGGCGTCCCTCGGGGGTGAGCTCGACGCCGGGCAGGGCGGTGATGCGCTTGTCATGCAGGAAGAGCACGCTGCGTTCGCGCAGGCGCCGGTCTTCGGTTTCGTCCAGGCCATCGAGTATCGGCAGGCGCTGGCGCACCCCCTCCCACTGCTGCGGGGGGACCGGATTGCGGGCGAGGATGCGCTGGCGGCTCCAGCGGCGATAGGACCACATGGCGCGTCGGTCAGCTCGAGTGCTCGGCGCCTTTGCTGGCGGGGCGAAAGTGGCTGCGGGCGAAGCCGATCAGCATCGGCAGCAGCGAGATGCCGATGATGACGACGATCATCAGCGAAAGGTTCTGCTTGATGAAGGGCACGTTGCCGAAGAAGTAGCCGAGGGTCACCAGACCGCCGACCCAGAGGATGGTGCCCAGCACGCTGAAGCCGAGGAAGCGCGGGTAGGGCATGCGGCCTACGCCGGCAACGAAGGGGGCGAAGGTCCGTACGATGGGCAGGAAGCGCGCCAGGGTCACGGTCTTGCCGCCATGGCGGTCGTAGAAGTCATGGGTGCGCTGCAGGTAGTCGCGGCGGAAGATCTTCGAATTCGGATTGCTGAAAAGGCGTTCGCCCGCCGTGCGCCCGACCAGGTAGTTGAGGCTGTCACCGCTGATGGCTGCGACCATCAGCAGGCCGCCCAGCAGCCACGGGTCCATCGCGCCACCGGCACTGACCGCGCCAGCGATGAACAGCAGGGAGTCGCCTGGCAGGAAGGGCGTTACCACCAGGCCCGTCTCGCAGAAGATGACCAGGAACAGAATGGCGTAGATCCAGGTGCCGTAGTTGCTGACCAGCAGATTGAGGTATTGGTCCAGGTGGAGGATGAGGTCGATCGGGTTGAAATCCATGAGGCGCCTTGTGGATAACCGAGGCCGGCGAGCGGGGTATTGGGCGCATTATAGGGACAAGAGCCGTGACAGCGGCGAGTCCGTTGCCGAATGGTGAGCAGCCTGCATGCTGCAACTGTTTCCATTGTTTTCCCGGGCCGGGATGTGTCCACGCCCATGCGAGTAGATCGCGCACCAACCTGGTGCAAGGCTGGGGTGTCGGCGTTCGGGCTGGTCTGGCGTTCTTGCTGGAGGGCTTGGCTGGGGGAGAAGGGCCCGGCGCACTGGCCGGACCCTGCAGCGGGTTCAGTCGCTGTTGATTGGCAGGATGTAGTTCTTGAATTCGGTGTCTTCACGGAAGCCGATGGACTCGTACACCTTGTGCGCCACTTCGTTGTCGACGCTGCTGGAAACGCGCATGCGCACGGCGTTGGTTTCCCGCGCCATCTTCTTCGCGGTCTGCAACAGGCGGTCGGCGACGAGTTGGCGGCGGGCATCCTCGGCGACGTAGATGTCGTTGAGAATCCAGACGCGCTTCAGGGAGAGGGAGGAGAAGCTCGGATAGAGCTGACAGAAGCCCATGAGACGAGTGTCATCGTCATCCGGAAACGCCAGGTAGATCACCGACTCCTTGCGGCTCAGGCGTTTCTCCAGGAACTTTTTCGAGGACTCCGGGAATGGCAGTTCACCGTAGAACTCACGGTACTTCACGAACAGCGGCGTAAGCAGGTCCAGGTGCTCCAGGGTGGCTTGGACGATGCGCATGATGGGCCTCGGTATCTGTGAATGGGCATTTTTGGCGATGCAGATGCTGTGCCAGCCAACGTCGTTGATGCTGCACCAGAAATTGTGGAAAACGCAATCCAAGCAAGCGTTTGAATGGTTGGTTGGCGTGAGCAATACCGGCGCTGGCAGGGTCCAACCTTCATCGCTGTATGCCAAGGAGGACGCCATGCTCCGTTGTGAACTGGATCAGGCCGTTGAGCAGGTACTTGAACGCATCGATGGCCCCATTCGGTTGGGACTGCCGCTCGGGCTCGGCAAGCCCAACCGATTCGTCAATGCGCTTTACCAGCGGATCAAGGCGCTGCCGGAGCGGCAGCTGACCATCTACACCGCCTTGTCCCTGGCCAAGCCGCAGCCCGCCAGCGAACTGGACCAGCGCTTCAGCGGCCCCTTTCTGCGCCGTGTCTTCGACGATTACGTCGAACTCGACTACCTCAGCGACCTCCGTTGCGGCGAGTTGGCGCCCAATGTGCAGATCGAGGAGTTCTACCTGCATCCCGGTAGCCAGCTGGACAATCCGCAGGCCCAGCAGAACTACATCAGCCTCAATTACAGCCAGGTGGTTGCCGACCTGCAGCGCAAGGGCGTCAACCTGATCGCCCAGATGGTGGCCTCCAGGACGCAAAGCCCCGGCCGCTTCAGCCTCAGCTGCAATCCCGATGTCACGCTCGACCTGCTTCCCGGCCTCCGCGAGCGCCGGGCCAGGGGCGAGGCCATCGTCATGGTCGCCCAGGAACATGCGGAGCTGCCCTACATGACGGGGCCGGCGGAAGTGGACGCGGCCTGCTTCGACCTGGTGCTGGACCGGGTGGAGCGCAGCCGGCTGTTCTCCACGCCGAACATGCCGGTCAGCATCCAGGACCACGCCATTGGCCTGCACGCCAGCGCCCTGGTGCGCGACGGCGGCACCCTGCAGACGGGGATCGGCGCGATGGCCGACGCGCTGACCGCCGCGTTGCTCGCGCGCCATACCGACAATGCCGCCTACCAGGCGCTGCTGGGGGCAATGGATGTGCCGGGTCGATGGGGTGAGCTGATCAAGCGCGAAGGCGGGCTTGCGCCCTTCACCCGGGGTCTTTACGCCAATAGCGAGATGTTCCTGTTCGGCCTGCTGGTGCTGATGGAGGCAGGCATCCTGCGCCGCCCCGTGTACGCAGATATTGAGCTGCAGCGCCTGGCTGACGCCGGGGTGCTGGACAGTAACGGTGTGATCGTCGATTTCGACGCCCTGGCCGAGCGATTGCCGCGCGGGCTGGATGCCGAAGGACTGGCCTGGCTGCAGCAGCATGGCCTGCTCGACGAAGGCATCCGCTTCGAGGAAGGGCGGCTGCGCCTGCCGAATTGCCGCAGCAGTGCCTGCGATATCCACAACCCCGACCTGATGCCCTATTGGGGCAAGGCCAGCGGGGGGATTCTTGTGCACGGCGGTTTCTTCCTGGGCCCCCAGGTCTTCTACCAGCGCCTTCGCGAACTGGGCGAGGCTCGGCGTGCGCGCATTTCCATGGGGCCCATCAGCCAGATCAACCGACTTTACGGCGATGAGCCGCTCAAGCGCCTGCAACGACGCGATGCGCGCTTCATCAACAGCTGTTTCATCGTCACCCTGCTCGGTGCCAGCGCCTCCGACCAGTTGGAAGATGGCCGGGTGATCAGCGGCGTCGGCGGCCAGTACGATTTCGTTGCCCAGGCCCATGAACTCGAAGGCGCCCGCTCCATCCTGATGCTGCGCAGCTGGCGTGAGTCGGGCGGCGCGGTCAGTTCCAACATCGTCTGGGAATACGGTCACGCCACGATTCCCCGGCACCTGCGGGACATGGTGGTTACCGAGTACGGCATCGCCGATCTGAGCGGCAAGAACGACGCCGAGGTGATTGCCGCCCTGGTGCGCATCGCCGACTCGCGATTCCAGGGCGGGCTGATCGCCGAAGCGCAACTGGCCGGCAAGCTGCCCGAGGATTTCGTTCTGGAACCGGCCTGGCGGCAGAACACGCCCGAGCGGCTGGAGGCGTTGCGCGCGGAGTTCCCCCAGCTGTTTCCCGAATACCCCCTCGGCTGCGATTTCACCCCGGTGGAACAGGATCTGCTGCGTGCCCTGCGCTGGCTCAAGCGCAAGCTGAATCTCGGGGAGATCATCGACCTTGGCAGGGCCGCGCTGTTCGACCTGCCCGACCCGAACAGCTTTGCCGGACATCTTGAGCGAATGGGGCTGCTCACGCCGACTGGCCTGCGCGAGCAGCTGTACCAGAAGCTGGTGCTGACCGGTTTGAAGGCCACGACCCAGGGTGGTTGAGCGGGCGTGGACCTGTCCCGGCGGCGCATCTGCGCCGCGGGTTCAATGGTGGTCGCTGGCCAGCAGGAAGTTGCCGGCCAGGGCGCGATCCGGCTCCCCGGACAGGCTGGGTACTTCGGCCTCGTCTTTCAGGTTGACCCCGGACAACTGACGGCGACAGGCCTCACGCATCAGGTAGAGCAGGCGGTGGGCGGCCATGCCATAGCTGAGACCCTCCAGGCGCACGTTGGAAATGCAGTTGCGATAGGCATCGGTGAGCCCCACTTTCGGCGCCCAGGTGAAGTACAGGCCGAGGCTGTCGGGCGAGCTGAGGCCAGGACGTTCGCCGATCAGGATCACCACCATCTTTGCGCCGAGCAGTTCGCCAATTTCATCGGCCACCGCCACGCGCCCTTGTTGCACCAGCACCACGGGCGAGAGCGACCAGCCTTCGGCCGTGGCCTGTTCTTCCATGCGCTCCAGGAAGGGCAGGCTGTGGCGTTGAACGGCGAGGGCGGAAAGACCGTCGGCCACCACCACCGCGAGGTCGTAACCGTTGGGGTTGGCCCGGGCATGCTCCTGTAGTTTTTCCCGCGAGGCCGAATCCAGGCGCCGGCCGAGGTCCGGGCGTTGCAGGTAGGTGTCTCGGTCCGCTGCGGCGCTGTGCAGCAGCAGGGTGTCACGGCCGCGTTCGGCCAGTGAGGCGCTGAGGCCCGCGTGGTCGAAGGGCAGATGTACCGCGTCCCGCGCCTGGGCGTGGGCGTACTGGAAATTCAGCTGCGCGTGGGTGGGCAGGCTGATGCCGGCGCGACCCAGGGCGATGCGCGCCGGGGTGAGGCGGCGCAGCTCTTCCCAAGGGTTGGCGGTGTGGCCGGAGGTGGGGCGTGGAGTTTTCATACATCTCTCCTCGGGGTCATGCCAGTCGTGCGATGGCCTGACGGAAGGCCGGCGGAAGCTGGTCGCCGAGCATGACCCGGCCATCGCTCTGCACCAGGATTCCCATGTGTTCCAGCCAGGCCTCGAACTCCGGGGCGGGCTTCAGGCCCAGGCTCTGCCGGGCGTAGAGGGCGTCATGGAAGGAGGTGGTCTGGTAGTTCAGCATCACGTCGTCGGAACCGGGGATGCCCATGATGAAGTTGATGCCGGCCACGCCAAGCAGCGTCAGCAGGGTGTCCATGTCGTCCTGGTCGGCTTCGGCGTGGTTGGTGTAGCAGATATCGCAGCCCATAGGCACGCCGAGCAGCTTGGCGCAGAAGTGGTCTTCCAGGCCGGCGCGGATGATCTGCTTGCCGTTGTAGAGGTATTCCGGGCCGATGAAGCCGACCACGGTGTTCACCAGGAACGGGTTGAAGTGCCGGGCAACCGCATAGGCGCGGGTCTCGCAGGTCTGCTGGTCGACGCCGTGGTGGGCGTTGGCCGACAGCGCGCTGCCCTGGCCGGTCTCGAAGTACATCAGGTTGTTGCCGAGGGTGCCGCGCTTCTGCGAAAGACCGGCTTCGTAGCCTTCCTGGAGAATCTTCAGGCTGATGCCGAAGCTGGCGTTGGCCGCCTCGGTGCCGGCGATGGACTGGAACACCAGGTCCAGCGGTACGCCGCGCTCGATGGCGGCGATGGAGGTGGTGACGTGGGTCAGCACGCAGGCCTGGGTGGGGATCTCGTAGCGCTGGATGATCGCATCGAGCATTTCCAGCATCGCGCAGATGGAGGAGATGCTGTCGGTGGCCGGGTTGATGCCGAGCATGGCGTCGCCGTTGCCATAGAGCAGGCCGTCGAGAATGCTCGCTGCGATGCCGGCGGGTTCGTCGGTCGGATGATTGGGCTGCAGGCGGGTGGAGAGCCGGCCGCGCAGGCCCATGGTGTTGCGGAAGCGGGTGATGACGCGGATCTTCTGCGCCACCAGCACCAGGTCCTGCACGCGCATGATCTTCGATACGGCGGCGGCCATCTCCGGCGTCAGGCCCTTGGCCAGGGCGCGCAGGCTGGCTTCGTCGGCATGCTCGCTGAGCAGCCAGTCGCGGAAGCCGCCGACGGTGAGGTGGCTGACCGGGTCGAAGGCGGCGCGGTCGTGGCTGTCGATGATCAGCCGCGTGACCTCGTCTTCCTCGTAGGGAATCAGCGCCTCGTCGAGGAAGTGCTTCAGGGGAATGTCGGCCAGGGCCATCTGCGCGGCAACCCGCTCGCCATCGCTGGTGGCGGCGACACCGGCGAGGTAGTCGCCGGAGCGCGCCGGGCTGGCCTTGGCCATGACTTCCTTGAGGCTGTCGAAGCGCCAGGTTTCGCCGCCGACGCTGTGGGAAAAACTGCTCACTCGAAGCTCTCCTTGATAAGGCGCCCCAGCCGTCTTGCACTGGGGCGCGAGAGGGTCAGGCGCGGTTCAGCAGGGCATCGGCCGGTGCGCTGGCGCGATGGTGGGCGGTGAACTGGAAGTAGATATACCCCGCCGCCATGAAGCCAAGGAAGATGAATCCGATCAAGGTGTTGAACCAGGCCATCGCCAGCAGGCAGACCACGGCCAGTACCAGGGCGATGGCGGGCACCACCGGATAGCCCGGCGCGCGGAAGGTGCGTTCCAGGTTGGGCTCGGTGGCGCGCAGCTTGAACAGGCTGAGCATGCTGATGATGTACATCACGATGGCGCCGAACACGCTCATGGTGATCATCGCGGCAGTCAGGGTCATGCCCTGCAGGTTCACCAGGCCATCGCTGTAGATGGCGGCGATGCCCACCACGCCGCCGGCGATGATGGCGCGGTGCGGAGTCTGGAAGCGCGACAGCTTGGCCAGGCCACGGGGCAGGTAGCCGGCGCGGGCCAGGGCGAAGAACTGGCGGGAGTAGCCGAGGATGATGCCGTGGAAGCTGGCCACCAGGCCAAACAGACCGATCCACACCAGCATGTGCATCCAGGTGGAGTCGTTGCCGACCACGGCTTTCATGGCCTGGGGCAGCGGGTCATTGATGTTCGACAGCTGGCGCCAGTCGCCCACGCCACCGGCCATGATCATCACGCCGATGGCGAGGAATACCAGGGTGAGGATGCCGGCGATGTAGGCGCGCGGGATGGTGCGTTTCGGGTCCTTGGCTTCTTCGGCCGCCATGGCTGCGCCCTCGATCGCGAGGAAGAACCAGATGGCAAAGGGAATGGCGGCGAAGATGCCGGAGATGGCCTCTCCGCTGAATTCATTGGAGCCGGCCCAGCCATTGAGGACGAAGTTGGAGAAGCTGAAGCCCGGCGCCACTACGCCCATGAACACCAGCAACTCGGCTACGGCCAACACGGTCACTACCAGCTCGAAGGTGGCGGCGATGCTGACGCCGAGGATGTTCAGGGTCATGAAGATGACGTACGCACCCACGGCCGCATGCTTTGGATCCAGCCCCGGGTACTGCACGTTGAGGTAGGCACCGATGGCCATGGCGATGGCTGGTGGGGCGAAGACGAACTCGATCAGGGTGGCGATCCCGGCAATCAGCCCACCTTTCTCACCGAAGGCGCGACGGCTGTAGGCGAAGGGCCCGCCCGCGTGGGGAATGGCGGTGGTCAGTTCGGTGAAGCTGAAGATGAAGCAGGTGTACATGGTGGCTACCAGCAGGGCGGTAACCAGGAAGCCGAGGGTGCCGGCCGTGCCCCAGCCGTAGCTCCAGCCGAAGTATTCACCGGAGATCACCAGGCCGACGGCGATGCCCCAGAGGTGCAAGGTGCCGAGCGTTGGTTTTAGTTGTGTTGTGCTCATCAGGACTCCTCGCCCTTGGGGGCGTCGTTGGTGGATGACCAGGCTCGATCTTATCCAGCGACCCTCCGCAGGACTTGACCGTGGAAGGCCATGTGCGGCCTGTGCGGTCAAGTTGTGTCGCTTTGTTACCCATCGCCCCACGAGCCCTGCTCCGACGTGGGGCGAATCTTTGGAAAATGCCCGCAAATGGCCCGCAGATGCCGTCCTGGAAGGCCTGTGGAGGCCCTGGCTGAAGACCGGGGCGAGGGCATGGGTTTTGCTTGTTTGTCCGTTCAAAAAAGAATCGGTGGACCGTGATGAATCCGTCCCTGTTTTCCAGCGCCAGCCTGCAGGCGTCCGCCACGAGCAACGTCGGTGTGCTCTCGGCTGCCGCCAGCGGTCTCGACCGTTTCATCACCGGCCACGGCGGTGACCTGGACCGCATCTTCGGCCGCGCCGGGATCGATCCGGAACAACTGCGACACCCGACCCTGAGCCTGGCCCTGACCAGCTACTGCCAGGTGCTGGAGGAGGCTGCGCGACAATCCGGCTGCGACAATTTCGGCTTGCGCTATGGCCAGCAATTCCAACCCCGCGACCTCGGCTTGCTGGGCTATGTCGGGCTGTTCTCGAACACCCTGGAAGAGGCGCTGAAGAACTTCGCCGCGGCCTTCCCCTATCACCAGCACAGCACCCTGATCCGCCTGGTGGATTGCGGCGAGTGCTACCGCTTCGATTACCAGGTCCGCCATGGCGCGATCCTCGATCGCCGCCAGGATGCCGAGCTGACCATGGGCATGGCGCTCAACCTGGTCCGTCATGCGCTGGGCCGCGACTGGGCGCCGCGCGCGGTGGCCTTCGAACACGAGCGCCCCGAGGGCTGGCAGGAACATAGCCAGGCATTCGGTGCGCCGGTGCAGTTCGGCCGGCCCTGCAATTTCCTGCTGGTGCCCAAAGGAGATGTGCAGGGCAGACTGATGCCCGAGCGTGATCCCAATCTGCTGTTCCTGTTCCAGGATGTGATTCGCAGGCTGGGCGAGCAGGGCGCGGGGCCGAACCTGCTGGAGGAAGCCGGCACGCAGATTCGCCTGGCCCTGGCGTTGGGCGAGCCCTGCCTGGAGCAGATCGCCGAGCGACTGGAGCTGACCCCGGCGGCCCTGCAGCGCCGCTTGCGCGAAGAGGGCCTGAGCTTCAGTCAACTGGTGGAGCAGACCCGCCGAGATTTGGCGCTGCATTACCTGCGTCAACGGCAGCGGCCCATCTCCGAGCTGGCGCCTTTGCTCGGCTACTCCGAAACCAGCGCCTTCTCCCGCGCCTTCCGCCGCTGGTTTGGCGTGAGCCCGCGGCAGTGGCGCGGGGATGAGCGCTGAAGTCTGGATACTTTCTGTGGGGCAGGGTGGAGCAGGCGCGAGTCACCCCTCTCCACTTCAGGGAGAGGGGCCGGGGGAGAGGGTGAATGCACCTGCTCGGAGTTCGAAGGGCAGCCCTTCGGCCTGCTTGGCGAATGAATTCGCCCCTACAGATTTAGCGCCCGGGGGTGAGGATGTGCGGGTAGGTTGGGCAGAGCGCAGCGAAGCCCAACAATCGGGGGTTGACTCTGGCACGTTGGGCTTCGCTGCGCTCTGCCACAACCTACGGGAAGAGGTTCGTGCTACAGGAATAAAAAACGCGGCCGAGGCCGCGTTTTTTATTCAGGTGGCGGGGATCAGAAGAAGCCCAGCGGGTTGATGTCGTAGCTCACCAGCAGGTTCTTGGTCTGCTGGTAGTGGTCGAGCATCATCTTGTGGGTTTCGCGGCCGACGCCGGACTTCTTGTAGCCCCCGAACGCGGCGTGCGCCGGGTACAGGTGGTAGCAGTTGGTCCACACGCGGCCGGCCTTGATGCCACGGCCCATGCGGTAGGCGCGGTTGATGTCGCGGGTCCACAGACCGGCACCCAGGCCGAACTCGGTGTCGTTGGCGATCGCCAGGGCTTCGGCTTCGTCCTTGAAGGTGGTGAC
>NZ_SSOL01000069.1:0-159187 GCF_029871275.1 Pseudomonas sp. BN414 | reverse complement strand
TGAACGAGCCCCTTGAAACACAGGACACCGTTTCCCCCTTACCATAAGGGATAGGCAAACGACTGTGTTTATGACTACCAGCAAAGACAAAACCATCGAAGTGCTCGGCCAGGAGCGGCGTCGCCGCTGGAGCGTCGAGGAAAAACTGGCCATGGTGCGCGAGAGTCTCGAGCCCGGGCAAAGCGTCTCGGTGGTGGCCCGGCGCAACGGCATCAACCCCAACCAACTGTTCCACTGGCGCAAGCTCTACCAGGACGGCAGCCTCTCGGCGGTCAGTGCCGGTGAAGCGGTGGTGCCCGCCTCCGAGTTGGCCGATGCCCTCAAGCAGATCCGCGAACTGCAACGGATGCTGGGCAAGAAGACCATGGAGGCCGAGATCCTCAAGGAAGCGGTGGAGATCGCCCGCTCGCGAAAATGGATTGCGCACTCACCCTTGTTGCCGGGGGACGACCAGTGAAGGCGGTCAGTGAGAGTCTCGGTGTGGCGCGCTCGCAATTGACGGCTCGACTCAAACAACCCGCTCCAGGGCTGCGGCCTCGTCGGCGCCGAGCGTTCAACGATGTGACCTTGGTCGAGCAGATCCAGCAGGCAGTCGGCGCCCTGCCCAGCTATGGCTATCGTCGGATCTGGGGTCTGTTGCGTCGGCAGCATGAGCAACAGGCCCTGCCACCGGTCAACGTGAAGCGGGTTTACCGCGTCATGCGTGATCACGATCTGTTGCTGGAACGCCGTCGCAAGCAGCCGGGTGTGGCGCGGCGTCACGAAGGTCGTGTCGCCGTGGATACAAGCAACACCCGCTGGTGTTCGGATGGCTTCGAGTTCCGCTGCGAGGATGGTGACAAACTGCGCGTGACCTTCGCTCTGGACTGCTGCGACCGCGAAGCCATCAGTTGGGTGGCCAGCCCACACGGCTACAGTGGCGACGATGTCCGCGACGTGATGCTGGAAGCCGTCGAGCAACGCTTCGGTAGCGAGCTGCCTGCGTCGCCGGTGCAATGGCTGAGCGATAACGGCTCGGCCTATACCGCCGAACAGACCCGGGTCTTTGCCCGGCAGATCGGCCTGCTACCTCTGACAACACCGGTGTGCAGCCCACAGAGCAACGGGATGGCGGAGAGCTTCGTGAAGACCATGAAGCGCGACTATATCCGCCACATGCCCAAGCCCGATCGAGCGACGGCCCTGCGCAACCTGGCCATCGCCTTCGAGCATTACAACGAGGAACATCCGCACAGCGCACTGAACTACCGCTCACCTCGGGAGTTCAGACGCTTGGCTGAGGCATCAACTTAACGGGGTACCGGTGTCCGGTTTGATAGGGGCAAGTCCATGGCAAGATGTTGCTATTGAAGTCTTGAAGAAAGGCACCGAAGAACATAACTACTCTGCGGTAAAGGAACTGCTCAAGGCTGTAGGCATTACTCGACCAGTAGGTAGGCCACCTAAGGCAGAAGTAGAAAGACATATAGCGGTAGAAGCAAAGATTGCTGCGGACTATCAGAAGGACTTAGATAGGATGAACTCTATCCATCCACTGAAAGCGGTAAATTGAGAGGAATTATTTATTAAGACAAAGGGGCAGCATAGCCTTTCAGAAGGCATGACCACTTCTGACCTATGCGTTAGATGAATCTAACTGCCCTTTTAGGGTGCGCCAACAGTCACCTGCTAGGCCTTTCTTCAATGGGGGCCACGCCCGACATTGCCCAACTATTCGGTAGTGGTTCCCGTCCAAGCGTACTAAGCCCCTGCTTGGATATGGCTTATGCCTATGCGTCGACATATGACGGGGCTCTACCAACTGTGCCGTAGTCACTTAGAGCTTTCACTTAGAACTACGCCATTCAAGGCTGCGCCCTAAGGTACTTACACCTCATGCCCGATGCTTGCCATCGAGTACAGTTGGTGATTGCTGATCTTCGATCAACCTTCACAGGGCCCGTTTGCCCGAAGGGCTTTATATACCCGATTCACAAACATTGCAACGGGCTACAAAAAAGTAACTTGATAATCCACTACCACCAGCTCAACACCTTCCGCTAAACGCTTATACCGATTGGTTGCGTCCAACATATCACCCAGTTTAACTCCCGGACCTCGCTTGAAAGACCCAAATGCAGCATCGCTGAAGCACCCCACTCGGGAGCGGAAGGGCTTTACCACCCCTGTGAATGCATACCCTTTACCATCAAGAATGTTTCGACTATCCCCATCTCGCCAACCCTCCAATTTGACAGTGACCCGAGCAACCCTCTGAAAGGTGTAATTGCTCACTGAAATCTGAATAGGCGACTCCGAAGGACACCAATGATCGTCCTGACCGCTCAGGCTAGCTGTCACCTTCACCCCATAAAGCTGACTCAGCGCCACACCCGCCACAAGAGCCACCCCAGCAGCAGCGGCCGCTCCCTTTCCGAAGAGTTTCCAGCCCATATCACCACCCCCATCCATCCCTGCGAGAGCATATAGCCATCACGCACAAGACACGGAATTTCTTCTAGAAAATCTTGAGCGGCAATGTACATATAGGAAGCTCCCCCATATCCCCCTCCCTACCCCACCAGCAGCTAGCCCAGGATTTGCCATTGCAAAGCAATGAGCATTGAGCGGCCAAGCAAGCCCCTACGCTCTCGTATCAGCGTTGGTTGCGTCTCGCCCATGGCGTTATGGGGGATGAAGGATTACGCATTGCATACGAGCTTCTAGCACCCATCGAAGGCACATAGCTCAGCTGGATAGAGCTACCTGAGCGCAGCGATTCGGGGCGAATGCAATGAGTCCCACCTTAACTAGGTGGGGGATTCCCTAGGAGGATCAATAAGTTAGCTACCAGTTTTCACACTGAGAGCTGTGAAGGAGGGGCTTGGAGGCAGTGAAAGCAGACGTTCACATTGCCCCGTGTGAACGAGGCCTGTAAATTGTGAAGGTTTTCTAGGGGCAAACAAAAAAGGCAACCCTCTCGGATTGCCTTTTCTGCACCGCGCAATGCGGCTTTCGATTTGGTAGGCACAATTGGACTCGAACCAACGACCCCCACCATGTCAAGGTGGTGCTCTAACCAACTGAGCTATGTGCCTTCGATGGGTGCGCATTCTACGGACTGAGTTTTTCCTGTCAACACCTTTTTCCGCTAACTCTCTGAAAAAGTGGATTTTTTACTGTTCAGTGCCTCGTTGAATATTTTGCACAGAGGCTAGCCGGCCCGTTTCAACTCAGGTAGGATCACCACATCTGTAAAAAATAAAAAACAGAGATTCCATTATGACGCACACTCCCTACCCCCAGTCCTATTACGCGTTCTCGGCCAACCCGGTACCGGCACGCCCTGAACTGCAAGGTGAGATCGAAACCGACGTCTGCATTATTGGTGCAGGCTACACCGGTCTCTCCACCGCCCTCTTCCTTCTGGAGAACGGTTTCAAGGTCACCGTCCTCGAGGCTGCGAAGGTGGGCTTCGGCGCATCCGGTCGTAACGGCGGCCAGATCGTCAACAGCTACAGCCGCGACATCGATGCTATCGAGCGCACCGCGAATCCGAAGAACGCCAAGCTGATGGCTGACATGGCATTCGAAGGCGGCCGCATCATTCGCGACCGCATCAGCAAGTACAACATTCAGTGCGACCTGAAGGATGGCGGCGTGTTCGCAGCCTTCACCAAGAAGCAGATGGCGCACCTGGAATCCCAGAAGAAACTGTGGGAGCGCTTCGGCCACAACCAACTGGAATTGCTGGACGCCAAGGGCATCCGCAAAGTGGCGGCGACCGACAACTATATTGGCGGCATGCTGGACATGAGCGGCGGTCACATCCATCCGCTCAACCTGGCACTGGGCGAAGCCGCAGCCATCGAGTCCCTGGGTGGCGTGATTTACGAGCAGAGCCCTGCGACCCGCATCGAGCGTGGCGCCAATCCGGTGATCCACACCCCGAAAGGCCGCGTGAAGGCGAAATTCGTGGTGGTAGCCGGCAACGCCTACATGGGCAACCTGGTTCCCGAACTGGCCAGCAAATCCATGCCTTGCGGCACCCAGGTGGTCACCACCGAGCCGCTGTCGGATGAACTGGCCAAGTCCCTGCTGCCGCAGGACTACTGCGTCGAGGACTGCAACTACCTGCTGGACTACTACCGTCTTTCCGGCGACAAGCGCCTGATCTACGGCGGCGGCGTGGTATACGGTGCCCGTGACCCGGCGAACATCGAAGCCATCATCCGTCCGAAGCTGCTGAAGACCTTCCCGCAGCTGAAGAACGTGAAGATCGACTTCGCCTGGACCGGTAACTTCCTGCTGACCCTGTCGCGCCTGCCCCAGGTCGGCCGGATCGGCGACAACATCTACTACTCCCAGGGCTGCAGCGGCCACGGCGTCACCTACACCCACATCGCTGGCAAGGTGATCGCCGAAACCCTGCGTGGCCAGGCCGAGCGCTTCGACGCTTTCGCCAGCCTGCCGCACTACCCCTTCCCGGGTGGCCGCGTGTTCCGCGTGCCCTTCACCGCGATGGGTGCCTGGTACTACACCATGCGCGACAAGCTGGGCGTCTGATCCGCCTGCAAATGAAAACGGCGCCCTGGGGCGCCGTTTTTTATTTCCGCGATTGCCGATCAGGGCATCTGCAAGCGCGCCATCTTCGCGGCATTGACCTGGCCAGCCGCAGCAAGCTCATCGGCCGCCTTCAGCCAGCGAGCCCTCTCCACCGATGCCGGCAACTGATTCGGCGCCTGCACCAGCACTGCCCAATGACCTGCTTCCGCCCAACCCGACTCGAACTCACGGAAGCTCATCAGGGCGCGGCGCTTGTGGCCATGACGCAGCAGCACCTGCTGGTTGGCGCGGTCGTAACCGATCAGCAACGCGTAGCGCCAGGACGGCATCCAGCCAAACCCTTCGCGCAGATGCACGAGCACCGGATTGCCCGCCGCCACTTGCTCCAGCAGATCGTCTATCCGGCTACCCAGTGGATAGACCACAAGACCATGCTTGCGCGCCGTCTCCGCCAGCCCCTCGCGGAGGGAAGCTTCCTTCTGCGGCAGTTGCAGTTCCTTTTCGATCATGCCCGGCGTGACCTCGTCACCCTGCTGGGTCAGCAAGGCCGCCAATGAAGCCGGCGCGCTCTGATAGGCGTTCTGAGCGAAGAACGGGACACCGCTCAATTCCACCCGTTCCGGCCCCGAGCGCAGTTTCGGTGACAGCGGCTGAGCGCCACAGCCGGCCAACACGGCAATGCAAGTGGCCACAAGGATGGGACGAAACAGACGGCTCAGGACGGGCACGGCAACACTCGCTGTAAGCAACCTAGAACGGCCGTTGATGATACTGGCAGGAGCCCGGGCGGTACATCGCGAGAGGAATCGGACCCGATTCGGGACAATGCCGAGTGCACCCTGTATACCCAGTCCCACGAGAAAAACGCACAACGGCCGGTACAAAAATCGCTTACCCATTCATTTCAGCGACAAAAACTTAGTTTTTCACGACGTGCTGTGACTTATCGGTCGAGTCTCGCCATCCACATTCACGACGGTGCAATAAAGGTCTGAAGCTGCGCCGTCACCTTCATTGGGCACAATATGGAGAGACCCCCTCCCATGAATACTCCGCTGCGTTTCAACGAAGCACTGATCATTACCGGCCGTGCATTCAAACCCTTCCAGTGCGTTGCCTGGGCTTTGCAAGACGGCACCGGCGAACTCAGCATCAGCGTGATCGACCGTACCAACACCCGTCTTCTCGGCCGCTCGAAGATTCCCAGCAGCACCTATTCCGACCCGGAACAACTGGCGAGCATCCTCGAACAATCCCGCGAGGAACTGAGCCGCAAGGGTTACGACCTCGAACCCTGGTCGATGCCTGAGTAAAGGCTTCAGCGCCAGTGCCCAATGCGCGGCGAGCAGGCCTGACCTGCTCGCTCCGGCAAGTTTTCCCCCACGCTTCCCCCTCCTCGCTCGTGCCGCCCGGCCAATGCATGGCGCAAGTCGCCTGAATCCACGGTCTATCCCAGTACTGCCCCGTAAAGCCCTGCTGCGCGCAAGGAGCGGACTGGATGAATCCATTCGACTGGCAACGCATGCTGCTCCACGAGTTTCCCCTCGGATTCCTCGGCGAAGTGATGCTGCGGTCGTTGTTCGCCTTCATCGTCGTCTTCGCGTTCCTCCGACTCTCAGGACGGCGCGGTGTCCGCCAGATTTCGCTGTTCGAAGTCCTGGTCATCCTCACCCTCGGCTCCGCCGCCGGCGATGTGTCGTTCTACGAGGATGTCCCGCTCCTGCCCATACTCGCGGTGTTCGTCACACTGCTCGGTCTTTATCGCCTCACCACCTACGCCATGGAGCGCAACGCACAATTTGGCGCCTGGATGGAAGGCAAGCCGGTGGTGATCATCAAGGACGGGCTCTACGACACCGAAGCGCTCGGACGGAAGAACATCGCCAGTGACGAGTTCTTCATGGAGCTGCGTCGACAGAATGTCGAGCACCTTGGTCAGGTCCGCCTGGGGATACTCGAGGTCAATGGTGATGTCAGCCTCTACTATTTCGACGAGAGCGAAACGCGCCCCGGCCTTTCCGTCCTGCCACCTTGTCTGCGTCGTGACCACGCGCGGATTCCCTCCGACGGCCTCTACTCCTGCAACCATTGCGGCATGACCAGCCAGCAACGCGCCGGCGAAAAGCCGTCCTGCCAGCATTGCAACAACGACACCTGGTCAATGTCCATCGGCCGCAAGCGCCTGGCCTCGGCGACCCGCCCATGACAGAACGCAACAACCCGGACTGCCCCATCGACCTGCCCGCGCGGTTGCGCTATGTCGACGACGGGATGCCCGGAATTCGACGGCGCCGACTGCGCGGACGCTTCATTTACCTCGACCCGGACGGCGTGCGGATCCACGACCCGGACGAGGTGCACCGCATCAATCAGCTCGCCATCCCGCCTGCCTATCGTGATGTCTGGATCTGTCCGGACCCGAACGGGCATCTCCAGGCCACCGGTCGAGACGCCCGAGGGCGCAAGCAGTACCGCTATCACCCCTTGTGGAACGAGAACCGGAACAGCGCCAAGTACGAGCGCCTGCTGAGTTTCGGCAGCGCACTGCCCCAACTGCGCGCCAGGATCGACAAGCACCTCGGCGAAACGGGAATGGGGCGAGACAAGGTCATGGCCACCGTCGTCGCCTTGCTTGATGAGACGCTGATTCGGGTCGGCAATCGACGCTACGCACGGGAGAACAAATCCTATGGGCTGACCACCCTGCGCAATCGCCACATCAACGTAAACGGCAGCCAGATCCGCTTCAGCTTCAAGGGCAAGAGCGGCATCGAGCATGACGTGAGCCTGACCAGCCCACGCCTGGCAAGGATCCTTCGACGCTGCCTGGACCTACCCGGGCAGCAGCTTTTCCAGTACCTCGATGAAGACGGCCAACGGCACTCGGTCGGTTCCCATGACGTCAACGACTTCCTGCGCAGCCAGGCCAGCGGCGAGTTCACGGCCAAGGACTACCGAACCTGGGCCGGCAGCGCCTTGGCTCTGGAAGCGTTGCGCAAAGTAGCCCAAAGCACCCCGGAAAATCCCACCCAGCACGTAACAGAGATGGTCAAACAGGTCGCCCAACGCCTGGGCAACACCCCGGCCATTTGCCGCAAGTGCTATATCCATCCCGCCGTAGTCGACGCCTTCCTCACTGGCGAACTGGTCGGCTGCAAGCGACCACGCAAGCGCAAGGGCATGAGCCCGGAAGAAGTCGCCCTGCTTCAGTTTCTCCAGACCCGACAAACGAGCGGTTGAGCCTTTTGGCGAGATTTGTGGGCTTATTGTCGTTGTCGCCAGAACACGCTCGCAGCAGACTGGAGCCATCTTTCCTGCCGAGCCGGTCATGGACGCTATCCGCCACATCGCCTGCCTCACCTTCGCCGACGTCATGAGCCTGGACGTGACCGGTCCGCTGCAGGTGTTCGCCTCAGCCAACGACGAGCGTGCACGCCATGGCCTTCCGCCTTGCTATGGAATCCACGTGCTGGGCCCCAACGCGGGACCGGTGAAGACCTCCGCCGGCTTCGCCCTGGTGGCCGATCGGGCGTGGCGCGAGGTGGACCCGGCCAGCCTGGATACGCTGCTCGTTCCTGGCGGAATGGACATGGGAAGCCAATGCAAGGAAGGGCAACTGCTGGATTGGTTGCGGAATGCGGAGCCCCAGGTGCGGCGCTTCGGCTCAATCTGTTCGGGCGCACTGATCCTGGCCGCAGCGGAACTGCTGGATGGCCGCCAGGCCACCACCCACTGGGCGGACGTAGCAGCGCTGAGCTGCCATGAGGAAGTCGACGTGCACGGCGATCGGCTGCACACCTATGACCCCACAGGCCAGGATGGCGACCCCCACATCTTCACCTCGGCCGGCGTTACCGCCGGCATCGATCTGGCACTGGCATTGGTGGAAGCCGACCTAGGCCGTCCGATGGCACTGGCGATCGCCCGGCGGCTGGTCCTGTTCCTGCGACGCCCCGGAGGTCAGACGCAGTTCAGCGCACTGCTAACGCCGGAACCCAGCCGCACGCCCAAGTTGGCGGCTCTATTGGAATGGATTCCGGCCAACCTGGGCGCCGACCTGTCGCTGCAAGCGCTGGCCGCCCAGGCGAAGATGGCACCGCGCAGCCTGTCGCGCACCTTCGCTCAGGAACTGGGCGTGGGGCCCGGAAAGTATGTGGAACGGGTTCGGCTGGAAGCGGCCCGCACCCTACTGCAAGACTCCCAGGCCTCCATCGCCACCGTGGCGCGCCTGACCGGCTTCGGCCACCCGGAAAACCTCCGGCGCACCTTTCATAAGCACCTGTCCGTGGGCCCGCAGGAATACGCGGAACGCTTCGGACGCTCCACCACCGATTGAGGACCTGGCCATGCTCGAACTACGCCCCAACTGCGAATGCTGCGACAAGGACTTGCCCCCCGACTCCGAGCAGGCGCTGATCTGCTCATTCGAATGCACCTTCTGCCGGGACTGCACCGACCAGCACCTGCACGGCACCTGCCCCAACTGCGGCGGCGAACTGGTGCGGCGCCCCATTCGCCCCAAGACGAAACTGGCGAAATTCCCCGCCTCCGCTCAACGCGTCCTGAAGCCTGCCGGCTGCCCGGTCTAAGCTGAACGCCGACCATGAAAAAGGCGACCCGGGGGTCGCCTTTTTCATATCGCCACTACCTCAGTAGTAGGCGTTTTCCTTGTTGCTGTGATCGGTGACGTCACGTACGCCCTTCAGCTCCGGAATACGCTCCATCAGGGTCTTTTCGACGCCATCCTTCAGCGTCATGTCGACCATGCCACAGCCTTGGCAACCGCCGCCGAACTTCAGCACGGCGATGCCTTCTTCAACGACATCCACCAGGCTTACCTGACCGCCGTGGCTGGCCAGACCGGGGTTGATTTCGGTCTGCAGGTAATAGTTGATGCGCTCGGTGATCGGGCTGTCTTCATTGACCATCGGCACCTTGGCATTCGGCGCCTTGATGGTCAGCTGGCCGCCCATACGGTCGGTGGCGTAATCCACCACGGCGTCATCCAGGAAGGGTTCGCTCACGCCATCGATCCAGGCGGTGAAAGAAGCCAGCGCAACCGCATTGTCCTCGGGCTTCTGCTCGCCCGGCTTGCAGTAGGCAATGCAGGTTTCGGCGTACTGGGTACCGGGCTGGGTAATGAAGATACGAATGCCGATGCCCGGGGTGTTCTGCTTCTCCAGCAGGTCAGCCAGATAATCCTGGGCAGCTTGGGTAATGGTGATGGCGCTCATGGCAACTCCTCGCAAACATGGGCGCAGTGTACGCCAAAGGGGAACGGGGGTTAAAGCCTTACCAATTTGGTAGGAATTATTCTCGTCCAGTGTCTCAAAGGTTCTGATAGCGATTCATATCCAGTTCGCCGGCCTCGATGGGCTCGGTTTCGCGGATGTAGCCCGCCAGATCATGGAAGTAAGTCCAGAACTGCGGGTGAGTGCGACGGATGCCCCAGCGTTCCAGCACCTTGTCGAACGCTGCTCCATCCTTCGCCTGTTCCAGGGCAGCAACGAAGGCTTCGGCGTCTCCCGCCTTGAGACTGAAGATGAAGTTCGGGTAGCTGGACAGCACGCCCGGATACAACGTCAGCGTGTCCAGGCCCGGCTGGTAGCGCAATGCCTCGCCCAGCATGAAGGCCACATTGCTATGGGCCCGGTTGCGCAAGAGGCTGTAGACCTCGCGCCGGCCGTCACTCAGTTCTACCCGGAGCAGCGTCGCTTCCGGCAATTGATCGATCACCTTGAGCCCCGCGGCCGGCCGGCTCACCAGCCTGCTGAGTACCTGCTCTGCATCCTGCAGATCAGGCGCTATGCCCGGTCTGTAGCAACGCCCGTCCTGGCACCGGTTGATCGGATCGGGCCGCGCATTGAGGCCCGCGTAGCGAGTCAGCAGTTCCTGGGCAAAGGCACGTTTCGGGTCCTTCTCGGGCAGCGCCAGCGCGCTGGGGGTGTCGCTGTCGATGCTCTGGTAGTCCAGCCACATCTTCACTTTGCCGCTGTTCTGGTACCAGTCGCCAAGCAGCGCGGTGCGAGACTCGGCCGGCATCAAGCGAAGGAAGTTGACCTCGGCACCGTTGCGGATCAGATCGAAGTACAGACGTGTCTGCGCCTGGTGGGAAACATTGCCGAACACGTCGAAGTTGACCACCAACTGGTAATAGGTGCGTTCGAGCAGCGGGTAGTCCATCCACCAGATAGTCTGCGGGATCTCGCCGATCAGCCCTTTGCGCACCGAGGCGCTGTCGTACTGGCGGAAAATGGACAACAGCGCGTTGTCGTTGCCCGTCCAGATATGCGACCAGCTCGGCACCGGCGCATCGGCGTAGGCCTCCATGCGCAGCGCTTCGTACTCGTTGCGCTTGTTGCGGTAGGCGCGCCACAGACCGGGTAGGTCGCCAATCTCATCGAACTGACCCGGCATCGCCAGCAGCGGGGTTGCCTGCTCGCGGTAGCTGGCATCGGTGATGTACAGGTCATGGCTCGGTGCCTGGAACAACGCCCAGAAGTTGTCGCGAATCACGTCGGTGGCGATCTGGCCCCGGCACACCGGGCCGCGAATGAAGGTCCGCACGAAATACTCGGCGTTATCCAGCATGAACTGGTAGCGCGCCTGTGCCGGGATGGCCTGGAAGGTTTCAAAAGGATTGGCACGGCGCTGGGCGCCGTAGCCCGGCACTTGATCCGCCACCCAGTCACCGGAATAGAAGAGCTCCTTGACCCGCGCCAGCTTCTTCGCGCTCAGCGGATAGGTGATATGGGTCTTGTGCACGATCACGCCCTGGATGGGCCAGAGGCGGTAGTAGAAGGTGTTGCCCGGGTCTTCATTGGGGCGGCGCGTGGCAATGGGGTCGATGGGCTGGCCGCTAGGCGTACGTGAGCGCACCAGCTGGAAGAAGTGGCCGGGCTCATCGCCCTCGAAATAGAGATGCGCGAGGAACAGGTGCTCGAACAGCCAGCGACCGACCAGCACTTCCCGCGCTCCCGGCGCGTTCAACAGCGCCTCCCACTTGGCTACCTGACGAGCCTCGGCAATGCTGGGCTGCACCACCTGCTCCTCCACCTTCGCGCCCTGCGCCAACCAGCGTTGCAGGGTCTGGTACTCCGCCTCGCTGAGACCAGTGACGGCGAACGGCATGCCGGCCTGTGCGTGCTTACGCGCGTAGTCGTCGAACTCTCCCGGCAAGGGGCACTGGTTCTGGCGGTTGATGCTGATGTCGAGCTCGACGGAAAGCTTCTCATTGGCCTTCGGCGGATTGCTGCGACCCAGCTCCAGCATCCTTGCCATCAGGGCAGCCTGGGCGCCATTGGCGTCGAGCACGGAATGGAAGCCCTTGCGCCGCCAGGCTTCGGCGCCCTGCGCATCGAAGTACAAGCGGGTGGTCGCCTGAGCCTTGGTACGGCCCCCGTCATACACCGGCAGCTTGCTGGCGCCCCGCGCGGCACCTTCGGCACTGCCCAGGTTGAGCTGGCACGGCGAGTCATAGCAGGCGTGGCAGGCCACGCACTTCTGGGTGAAGATCGGCTGGACGTCGCGACTGTAGGAGAGCTCCTCAGCCACTGTCGGGCGAATCCACAGCATGAACAGAACAAACAGGGCGACACGGGCACGCAACGACATGACTCGATCCATGAGGAGCAAATGTGCGGATTCTACTGACTTACGGGACAGGTCGGCGAACCGACCCCGCCGCCAACATGAACAGAATTCATGGAAACGGCGAACAAGCTAAAAAATACTAAGGTTTTGCTATCATCCTCGCCTTTGTTCACGCCACCCCTCAGGTAGTTCCCATGTCCGACCGCATCGCCCGCCAGCAAGCCCTGCAACAGGCGCTCAAAGAGCGCATCCTGATCCTCGACGGCGGCATGGGCACCATGATCCAGAGCTACAAGCTGCAGGAAGAGGACTACCGTGGCGAGCGCTTCGCGGATTGGCCGCAGGACGTCAAGGGCAACAACGACCTGCTGATCCTGAGCCGCCCGGACGTGATCGGCGCCATCGAAAAAGCCTACCTGGACGCCGGCGCCGATATCCTGGAAACCAACACCTTCAACGCCACCCAGGTGTCCCAGGCCGACTACGGCATGGAATCGCTGGTATACGAACTGAACGTCGAAGGCGCGCGACTGGCCCGCAAGGTCGCCGACGCCAAGACCCTGGAAACCCCGGATCGCCCGCGCTTCGTCGCCGGCGTACTCGGCCCGACCAGCCGCACCTGCTCGATCTCCCCGGACGTCAACGACCCCGGCTACCGCAACGTCACCTTCGACGAACTGGTGGAGAACTACACCGAGGCCACCAAGGGCCTGATCGAGGGCGGTGCCGACCTGATCCTGATCGAAACCATCTTCGACACCCTCAATGCCAAGGCGGCGATCTTCGCCGTGCAGGGCGTCTTCGAGGAAATCGGCTTCGAACTGCCGATCATGATCTCCGGCACCATCACCGACGCCTCCGGCCGCACCCTGTCCGGACAAACCACCGAAGCCTTCTGGAACTCGGTGAGCCATGCCAGGCCGATTTCCGTCGGCCTTAACTGCGCCCTGGGCGCCGCCGAGCTGCGCCCCTACCTGGCCGAACTCGCGGCCAAGGCCGGCACCCATGTTTCCGCGCACCCCAACGCGGGCTTGCCCAACGCCTTCGGCGAGTACGACGAAACCGCGGAACAGATGGCCGAGGTGGTGGAAGAGTTCGCCAAGAGCGGCTTCCTCAACATCATCGGCGGTTGCTGCGGCACCACCCCGGCGCACATCAAGGCGATTGCCGAGGCCGTGGCCAAGTACCCGCCACGCGTCATCCCGGAAATTCCCCGGGCCTGCCGCCTCTCGGGCCTGGAGCCGTTCACCATCGATCGCAGCTCCTTGTTCGTGAACGTCGGTGAGCGCACCAACATCACCGGTAGCGCCAAGTTCGCCCGACTGATCCGCGAGGAGAACTACACCGAAGCCCTGGAAGTCGCCCTGCAGCAGGTGGAAGCCGGCGCCCAGGTGATCGACATCAACATGGACGAGGGCATGCTCGACTCCAAGGCGGCGATGGTGAAGTTCCTCAACCTCATCGCCGGCGAGCCGGACATCTCCCGCGTGCCGATCATGATCGACTCCTCCAAGTGGGAAGTGATCGAGGCGGGCCTGAAGTGCATTCAGGGCAAGGGCATCGTCAACTCGATTTCCATGAAGGAAGGCGTCGAGCAGTTCAAGCATCACGCCAACCTGTGCAAGCGCTACGGCGCCGCCGTGGTGGTCATGGCCTTCGACGAAGTCGGCCAGGCCGACACCGCCGCGCGCAAGAAGGAAATCTGCCAGCGCAGCTACGACATCCTGGTCAACGAAGTGGGCTTCCCGCCGGAAGACATCATCTTCGACCCGAACATCTTCGCCGTCGCCACTGGCATCGAAGAGCACAACAACTACGCGGTGGACTTCATCGAAGCCTGCGCCTACATCCGCGACCAGTTGCCCTACGCGCTGTCGTCCGGCGGTGTGTCCAACGTGTCGTTCTCGTTCCGCGGCAACAACCCGGTCCGCGAGGCCATCCACTCGGTATTCCTCTACCACGCGATCAGGAACGGCCTGACGATGGGTATCGTCAACGCCGGCCAGCTGGAAATCTATGACGAGATCCCGGCCGAGCTGCGTGAAAAAGTCGAAGACGTGGTGCTCAACCGCAACCCCGACTCCACCGAGGCCCTGCTGGCCATCGCCGACAACTTCAAGGGCGGCGGCGCGGTGAAGGAAGCCGAGAACGAAGAGTGGCGCAGCTACCCCGTCGGCAAGCGCCTGGAACATGCGCTGGTCAAGGGCATCACCACCTTCATCGTCGAAGACACCGAAGAGTGCCGCCAGCAATGCGCGCGTCCGATCGAAGTGATCGAAGGCCCGCTGATGAGCGGCATGAACGTGGTCGGCGACCTGTTCGGCTCGGGCAAGATGTTCCTGCCCCAGGTGGTCAAGTCGGCCCGCGTGATGAAGCAGGCCGTGGCGCACCTGATCCCCTTCATCGAAGAGGAAAAAGGCGACAAGCCCGAAGCCAAGGGCAAGATCCTCATGGCCACCGTGAAAGGTGATGTGCATGACATCGGCAAGAACATCGTCGGCGTGGTGCTGGGTTGCAACGGCTACGACATCGTCGACCTGGGCGTGATGGTGCCGGCGGAGAAGATCCTGCAGACCGCCATCGCCGAGAAGTGCGACATCATCGGCCTTTCCGGCCTGATCACCCCGTCGCTGGACGAGATGGTCCACGTTGCCAAGGAAATGCAGCGCCAGGGCTTCAACCTGCCGCTGATGATCGGTGGCGCCACCACGTCCAAAGCCCATACCGCCGTGAAGATCGACCCGCAGTACAGCAATGACGCGGTGGTCTACGTGACCGACGCCTCTCGCGCCGTGGGCGTTGCCACCCAACTGCTGTCGAAGGAACTCAAGGCCGGCTTCGTCGAGAAGACCCGCATCGAGTACGCCGAAGTCCGCGAGCGCACTGCCGCCCGTGCCTCCCGCACCGAGCGCCTGGCCTATGCCGACGCCCTGGCCAACAAGCCGCAGTTCGACTGGAACAGCTACCGCGCCGCCAAGCCGAGCTTCACCGGCGCCCAGGTACTGGAGGACATCGACCTGGCCGTGCTGGCCCAGTACATCGACTGGACCCCCTTCTTCATTTCCTGGGACCTGGCCGGCAAGTACCCGCGCATCCTCACCGATGAGGTCGTGGGCGAAGCGGCCACTTCGCTGTTCAACGATGCCCAGGCCATGCTCAAGCAGCTGATCGACGGCAAGCAGATCAAGGCCCGTGCGGTGTTCGGCTTCTGGCCGGCCAACCAGGTAGATCACGATGACATCGAGGTCTACGACAGCCACGGCAAGCCCCTCGCCCGACTGCATCACCTGCGCCAGCAGACCATCAAGCCCGACAGCAAGCCGAACTTCTGCCTGTCCGACTACGTCGCACCCAAAGAGAGCGGCATCACCGACTACGTGGGCGGTTTCATCACCACTGCCGGCATCGGCGCCGAAGAACTGGCCAAGCAGTACGAAGCCAAGGGCGACGACTACAGCGCGATCATGGTCAAGGCACTGGCTGACCGCCTGGCCGAAGCCTGCGCGGAATGGCTGCACGAGCGCGTGCGCAAGGAATACTGGGGCTATGCGGCCGACGAGCAACTGACCAACGAGGCGCTGATCAAGGAGCAGTACAAGGGCATTCGCCCTGCTCCCGGCTACCCGGCCTGCCCGGACCACACCGAGAAAGGCACCCTCTTCCGCCTGCTCGACCCGCAAGGCGCTTCCGGCGTCACCCTCACCGAGCACTACGCAATGTTCCCGGCAGCTGCCGTCAGCGGTTGGTACTTCGCCCACCCGGACGCGCAGTATTTTGCCGTCGGCAAAGTCGAGCGCGACCAGATCGAGAGCTACAGTAAACGCAAGGGCCAGGACCAGACCGTGAGCGAGCGCTGGCTGTCGCCGAATCTGGGATACGAGAACTGATCCCACAAGAAAAGCCCAAAGCCCAAAGCCGAAAACGAAAAAAAGCCCCGCATTGGCGGGGCTTTTTCATACCTGGGGATCAACCCTTGGTACGCCTCACAAACTTGATTGACCACTCGAAGTTGGGCTTGCGCGTCACGCTGATGGCGCGGCGGCTGACGGTGTCGAGGGTGACGTTCCAGAAGCCGGTGCTGGGGACCGCGATCTTTGCCGGGAAGCGATCGAACGCGCCGCCGATGTAATTGTGGCGGGCACCATTCTTGAAGCTGCGGAAGTTCGCATCGTTCATCAGGCGGATGTTGCAGGTCTGCGAGCACTGGATGACGACCAGGTCTCCCTCGTTGAGGTGCTCACGTTGATGGATGAACTTCATTTACAGCTCCTGGATCACTGGATCGAACAGCGCGCCAGAATACCACGGAGGCAAATGTCGCCGCCTCGCCTACGCTGAATAAGCCGACCAGGCGGGATGCCCGGATGAAGATGGACGACCACCAGCCGCGCATCCAACCCACATGGAACCCGATAGACAAGGTGGACACGATATGCCCCATTCCCGCCACATCCCTGCGCTCGTGATGACAATCAGCCTGCTCGCGGGTTGCAGCAGCCATGCCGAGAACGACGGCCTGGAAGCGACCACCAGCACAGGTGAAGCCTACGCCCAGGGTGTACCCGGTAGCGTCGTCACCGAGACGGAACGAGTCTCGGCGGTCGTCACCGCCATCGACCATCAGAAACGGACCTTTACCCTCGAAGACGACAAGGGCAATCGCCAGACCTTCAACGCGGTGCCGGAAATGCGCAATTTCCCGCAGCTGAAAGTCGGTGACCGGGTCAATGCGGTGGTGACCCACGAGCGCGTCATCCAGCTGCGCGCGCCCAATGAGCCCCACGAGGACGGGGCTGCGGGCTTGGTGGCAACTGCACCCGAAGGCGACAAGCCGGGCATTCTGGCGGCTAATACCGTGGAAGTCACGGCGGTGGTCAAGGCCATCGACACCACGCAGCACACGGCCACCCTTGAGTTCGACGATGGCACGCGCAAGGTCGTGAGAGTGCGCCCCGACATCGATCTCAAGCCGTCCTACCTCAACCAGGAAGTGGTCATCCGGATGACCTCCGCATTCGCCATCAGCGTAGAGGCTCCCTGAAGTCCTAGAACCGGGCGCCTGGCGGGTCTGCCAGGGTTTCGGGGACAGTGGTAGGATGCGCGCCCCATGCGTATCAGCGATATCCACCAGCACCTGGCCGACCTCGGCGCCCTCCCCGTCCACCGTGGACGGGTGGTGCGTGCCTGGCTGCAAGGCAAGCCCCTGGATGCCGGCACCCGGCGCCAACACACTGAAAACTTCCTGCCCCTGAGCGTCCGTGACGGCCTGCCCGCGCTGGCCGAACAGCTGGACGCTTTGGTGCGCCTGGATTCTCAGCACCCCGGCACCGACGGTTCAGCTCGCCTACTGGTGACGCTTGGCGATGGCCAGATGGTGGAAAGCGTGCTGCTGCCCCGCGACGGTCTCTGCGTCTCCACCCAGGTGGGTTGCGCCGTGGGTTGCGTGTTCTGCATGACGGGAAAAAGCGGCTTGCTGCGCCAGGTGGGCAGCGCCGAGATCGTCGCCCAGGTCGCCCTCGCCCGCCGCTTCCGACCAGTGAAGAAGGTCGTGTTCATGGGCATGGGCGAACCGGCCCACAATCTGGAGAACGTGCTGGAAGCCATCGATCTGTTGGGCACCGACGGCGGCATCGGCCACAAGAATCTGGTGTTCTCCACCGTCGGCGACATGCGCGTCTTCGAGCGCCTGCCTCGCGAGCGGGTCAAACCGGCCCTTGCCCTGTCGTTACACACCACCCGCGCCGATCTGCGCGAGCAGCTGTTGCCCAAGGCGCCGCGCATCACGCCGGACGAACTGGTGGAGCTGGGCGAAGGCTACGCCCGCACTATTGGCTACCCCATCCAGTACCAATGGACGTTGCTCAAGGGCATCAACGACAGCCAGGGCGAAATGGACGGCATCCTGCGCCTGCTCAAGGGCAAATACGCGGTGCTGAACCTCATCCCCTACAACAGCCTGGACGCGGACGAGTACCAGCGTCCGGACGGCGACCGTATCGTGCAGATCGTGCGCTACCTGCACAGCCGCGGCGTACTTACCAAGGTCCGCAACTCCGCCGGACAGGACGTCGAGGGTGGTTGCGGTCAGCTGCGCGCCCGCGCCGTGAAGTTGGTCAACACGCGTCGCCTGCACCGCACCGCGCCGTGAAACAACCCACGGCAATTCCGGGCCAACGAGCTAAGCTCAGGCCAGGAGGTGCTCCATGGACGACAAGAACCACGATCAACCCCTGACTTTCCGTGAAATGCTGCAAAGCGTGCTGGCTGCGGCCTTTGGCGTGCAGAGCGGGAAGAATCGCGCTCGCGACTTCAGCCGCGGCAAGCCCAGCCATTTCATCATCCTGGGCGTGCTGTTCACGGCGATCTTCGCGCTGGTGCTGTATGGGCTGGTGAAGCTGATACTGCACTTCGCAGGCATATGAGCCTCAATCGATCAGCGGCTCGAGGGAGAATCGATACGCGCCGGCCCCCTTCTTGCCGACCAGGCTGAACTTGCGGAAATCGAGCTCGAAGCCTTGCCGCTCGAAATGCCGTAGCAGGCGTGTCGCCCGGTTCCGATCCAGCGACATGAACAACCGCACTTCCTGGTCCTTGCCACCGTGCCTGGCGAAATCCAGCCCGGCGTCATAGTCGTGGATCAGCACCATGGCCCAGCCACCCAGGGTGAAGTGGCCGCTGACCAGCGCGCTGATCTTTCCATCGAGATAGGTGTGCAGGACTTCCGTGGAATTGTTCAAGGCGGAGAACACCACATCCTTTCCAGGTGCATGCCCAAGTTCAGTGGCAGCCTGCATTGCGCCGAAGGCCATCTCATCGTTGGCCGACCACACCACCTTCACGTCGGGATAGCGCTGGAACAATTGCAGCGCCTGCGTGTGGGCACGTTCGCGATTCCATTCGCTGTAGACCAGTTGCCGCAGGTGGGCATTGGGGACCTCAGCCAGGGCACGCATCAGGCCTTGCTCGCGTAGCTGGGCGGCGGGTGTCTGCTTCACGCCGGAAAATGCCAGCACATCGAAAGGCTGGCCGGGTGCGCGCTGCGCCTGCAGGTCCAGCAGCGTGCGCGCCATCAGGTAGCCGGCTTCCTCATCATTCGCGACCATGCTGCCGATCCAGTCGGGATAGCGCTCCCGGGTGCCGCCGGTGAGCGTCTGCTGGTCAGGAGTCAGGTTGCTGTTCACCGAGAACAGCTTGACCCCACTGCCGCGAGCCAGGCGCAAAATTTCCGGCCCCGCGTATTGTTCGTTGACGAACAGAAGGTAATCGGGCCGATTCTCGCCCTGCAGCACTTCGCGAGCCTGATCGAGCATCCGGTTCAGGTCGCGCTCGGCGTAACGGACCTCGAGATCCATGCCCAGGTCGCGGGCAGCGGCCTGCATGAACTGCACATAGCTGACCCAGAAGGGTTCGTTGGTCCGGCCGGGATTGAGAAACACCACGGAAGCGGCGCTCAGCGACTGGCTGAACACCAGGCAGAAGCCAAGGAGAAGGGAGGAGTAGCGACCTTTCATTCGATCACCCTGAAAAAGCAGCGGCGAAGTATAACCACTTCTTGCGGGGCAATCGGACGCGACGAAGCGGGCCGACTCTCGCCGGCCCGCTTCGCGCATCATTTATTGGTGGCTGACCCAGAAAACAGCAGTGGAAACGGCGATCAGAATCAGGAAGAAGATGGCCCAGGCATCAACCTTGCTGTCGCGGCTGGCGTCCTCGGAATGTTCGGTCATGGCGTCCCCCATTTGTTGTGGTTATAGGCGGCTTGCACAACGAGTAAAGACCACCCCCTGCGGCGGCTCAAGCCGAAGGGTTATGCACCCTCCAAAAGTAATAACCTTTGGTTCTTTACATATACTCAAACATCACTTTTGCGCATAACCCCGAACTGGTATCTTCCTCCGGCTCCGCGGGGAGTGCGCGGCCGTGCGCGCAGAAAAGCTGTAAGCAGCCTGATAACAGGACATTTCATGTACGTATACGACGAGTACGATCAACGGATCGTCGAGGACCGCGTCAAGCAGTTCCGCGATCAGACCCGCCGCTATCTGGAAGGCGCGCTTTCGGGGGAAGAATTCCGCCCGCTGCGCCTGCAGAACGGCCTGTACATCCAGCGTTTCGCGCCGATGCTGCGCGTTGCCGTGCCTTATGGCCTGCTCTCTTCGGTCCAGGTGCGTAAGCTGGCGCAGATCGCTCGCGACTACGACAAGGGCTACGCCCACATCAGCACGCGCCAGAACGTCCAGTACAACTGGCCGGAGCTGGAAGATGTGCCGGAAATTCTCGCCGAGCTGGCCACCGTGCAAATGCACGCTATCCAGACCAGCGGCAACTGCATCCGCAATACCACCACCGACCAGTTCGCCGGCGTCGCCCGTGACGAACTCGTCGACCCGCGCCCCTGGTGCGAGATCATCCGCCAGTGGTCGACGTTCCACCCGGAATTCTCCCACCTGCCGCGCAAGTTCAAGATCGCCGTCAATGGTGCCGTCAGCGACCGCGCCGCTATCGAAGTTCATGACATCGGCCTGGAAGCGGTACAGAACGCTGCTGGCGAGCTGGGCTTCCGTGTATCCGTCGGCGGCGGCCTGGGCCGTACCCCGATCGTGGGCAGCTTCATCAACGAGTTCCTGCCCTGGCAGCACCTGATCAGCTACCTCGACGCCATCCTGCGGGTGTACAACCGCTATGGCCGCCGCGACAACAAGTACAAGGCGCGCATCAAGATCCTGGTCAAGGCACTCACCCCGGAAGTCTTCGCCGAGCGCGTGAATGCCGAGTGGGCCAACCTGAAAGACGGTCCCACCACCCTGACCGAAGCCGAAGTGGTTCGCGTTGCCAAGCACTTCGTCGATCCGACCTACAAGGCACTGGAAGACCAGGACGCCGCCCTCGCCGCCCTGGATGCCGAGCACCCCGGCTTCGCCCGCTGGCGCACCCGTAACGTCGTGGCCCACAAGAAGCCCGGCTACGTGGCTGTGACCCTGTCGCTCAAGCCCACCGGCGTAGCCCCGGGCGACGTCACCGACAAACAGCTGGACGCCATCGCCGACCTGGCCGATCGCTACAGCTTCGGTGAAGTGCGCAACAGCCATAACCAGAACATCATCCTCGCGGATGTCGAGCAGTCCCAGCTCTTCACCCTGTGGGGCGAACTGCGCGAGCTCGGCTTCGCCACCCCGAACGTGGGCCTGCTGACCGACATCATCTGCTGCCCGGGCGGTGACTTCTGCTCCCTGGCCAACGCCAAGTCGATCCCGGTGGCCGAAGCCATCCAGCGTCGCTTCGACGACCTGGACTACCTGTTCGACATCGGCAACCTGGACCTGAACATCTCCGGTTGCATGAACGCCTGCGGCCACCACCATGTCGGCCACATCGGCATTCTCGGCGTGGACAAGAAAGGCCAGGAGTTCTATCAGGTTTCCCTCGGCGGCAGCGCCGGCCGTGATGCCAGCCTGGCACAGATCCTCGGCCCATCCTTCGCCCAGGACGAAATGGCCGATGTGATCGAGAAGATCATCAAGGTCTACGTGGAACAGCGCACCGAGGACGAGCAATTCCTCGACACCTTCCGCCGTATCGGTATCGATCCGTTCAAGGAGCGCGTTTATGCAGCGAATCATTAAGAACGGCCAGGTGATCGACGAAACCTGGCACCTGCTGGCCAAGGACTCGACCCTGGACGGCATTCCCAACTGCGACGACATCATCATCCCGCTGGCACTCTGGCGCGATCACGCCCACGCCCTGAAAGCCCGTGACGGCGGCCTTGGTGTCTGGCTGGACAGCGACGAGGAAATCGAGGAAATCGCCGGTGATCTGGAGCACTTCCAGGTCATCGCCCTGAATTTCCCGGCCTTCACCGACGGCCGCCACTCCTCCACCGCCTACCTGCTGCGCCAGCGTTATGACTACAAAGGTGAAGTGCGCGCCATCGGCGATGTACTGCGGGATCAGCTCTGGGCCCTCAAGCGTTGCGGTTTCGACGCCTTCGCCCTGCGTGCGGACAAGGATCCAGAGGACGCCCTCAAGGCCTTCGAAGAGTTCTCCGAGGTCTATCAGGCGTCCAGCGACCAGCCCCTGCCGCTGTTCCGCCGTCGCACGGCCTGAGTGATGCACCCACAAAAAGCCCCGCAATTGCGGGGCTTTTTGTTGGGCAGTGGGAGCGAATTCATTCGCGAATAAATTCGCTCCCACAAATACATCACCCCCATGAACTACGCACGAACCGCATCCCACGCCACCTGCATGAACAGCTCGCGGCAATCAGCCAGGCTCGTGCGGGTGCGCCCGGCCAGCCAGTTGCGGGTGAAGTCCTGGACCGGGCCGATGACGACTGAAACGAAGCAGTCGCGGGGCATCTCACGGTAGGCACCTGATTCGCGGTATGGCCGCAGGACCTCTTCGATACGCCCGTGGTGCAGGCGATTGGTTTCGCGGAGCTGCTCGCCCAGCTCGCTCGCCTCCACCCTCCCCCGGCTATGCAGGATGAAACGCGCCCAGTCCGGGTTCGCCAGCACCCAATCGACATAGCAACCCACCAGCAGCTTGATGCACCCCTCGGCACTGTCCACCTTGGCGAAACCTGCTTCCAGCAGTCGCGCATAGCCGCTGACCCCTTCGAGGTAGAGCGCGGCGATGATCCGCTCCTTGTTGCCGAAGTGGTGATAGAGACTGCCGATGCTGGCGCCTGAGCGATTGCGAATCATCTCGATGGTGGTGGCATCCACCCCCTGTTCGCCGAAGCAGGCCAGGGCGGCCTGGAGAATGTCGTCTTTGCGGGAGGGACGGCCCATGAATGTCCTCTGATGAAACTAGAATATTTTTCTAGAATACTTTTCTAGCTTTCGTATACTGCCCGGGTTCACGCTTTTCCAAAAGCCTCTCCACGTCAGGATGGACGCCATGATCAGCTCGACAGAAACCCGAATCGACAACGGCAACGGCCACTTCATCAGCGCCAACTGGTTCCGCCCCAAGGGCGAAGTCCAGGCCGCGGTGCTGATAGTACCTGCCATGGGTGTACCGCAACGCTATTACGCTCCTTTCGCCACCTGGCTGGCAGAACGTGGCTACCTGGTCGCCACGTTCGACTACGTCGGGATGGGCCAGTCGCGCAATGGCCATCTGCGTGACCTGAACGTGGACATCCTCGACTGGGCCCGCCATGACTGCAGCACCATGCTCTCGCTGGTGGTCAATGCCGCAGGCGGCAAGCCGCTGTACTGGATCGGCCACAGCCTGGGAGGACAGATCCTGCCCTTTGTGGAAGGGGCGGAGCGCATCAGCAAAGTGCTGACCATTGCCACGGGCAGCGGCTACTGGCGGGAAAATACTGCTGAACTGCGCCGCCGCGTCTGGCTCCTGTGGTTCCTGGTCGCACCATTGGTCACCCCCCTGGCCGGCTACTTCCCCGGCAAGCGTCTGGGCATGGTGGGTGACCTGCCCAAGGGCGTGATCAATCAGTGGCGTCGCTGGTGCCTCGATCCGGAATATGCCGTGGGTGCCGAAGGCGCGGAGGTGCGGGACGCCTACTCCGCAGTGCGCACGCCCATCACCTCCATCTCCTTCACCGACGACGAGATGATGTCTGGACGCAACACGGAGTCGCTGCACAGTTTCTATCGCCAGGCCGAGAAGCGCTTCAAGCGCATTGCCCCGGCGGATGTGGGGGAGAAGAACATCGGTCACTTCGGATTCTTCAAACCGCAGTACGAACAATCCCTGTGGCACGACGTGCTGCTACCCGAGCTGGCCTGATTTCCAGCGATCGCGGCCGCTACTGCCACCCTTTAACGCCCGTCATGTCGGGCAGGTGGTGCGCGATCCCTTTGTGACAGTCGATGCAGGTGGCTTCGCCGGAAGCCAGCGCGGTGGAGTGCATCTGCCGCGCACGCTGCCCCTGGCGGGTGAAGTCCATGTAGTCGAAGTTGTGGCAGTTGCGACATTCCAGCGAATCGTTGGCCTTGAGTCTCGCCCATTCGTGCTCGGCGAGTTCACGTCTCAAGGCCAGGAACTTGTCGCGGGTATCGATGGTGCCGAAGACCTTGCCCCAGACCTCCTTCGAGGCCTGCATCTTGCGCGCGATCTTGTCAGTCCACTTGTGCGGCACATGACAGTCCGGACACGTCGCGCGCACACCGGAGCGATTGGTGTAGTGGATGGTGTCCTTGAGTTCCGCAAAGACGTTGTCCCGCATCTCGTGGCAAGAGATGCAGAACTTCTCTGTATTGGTCGCCTCCAGCGCCGTGTTGAAGCCGCCCCAGAAGATGATCCCGGCGATGAATCCGGACAGGGTCAGAAAGCCCAGGCTGTAGTGCACGCTGGGTCGGCGCAGGATGCTCCAGTACCCGAGGAACCAGGCGAAAAGTGCTTTCATGGCGGCTCCTCAGGGCTTCTTGCCGGTGCTTTCTGTCTTCTGGAGCAACTGGTCGATGTTCTCGTAGGTGTTGCCGACCAGGGGCTGCACGTCCTTCTGCACCACGTGGCACTGGGTGCAGAAGTAGCGCCTGGGTGCCACTGCGGCCAGCGCCTGGCCGTCCCGGTCCATGTAATGGGTGATGCTGATCATCGGCGCCTGCGTCCTGGCGCTTGCAGCCCGGCTATGGCAGGTCAGGCACTTGTTGCTGTTGATGTCGATCAGATAGCCCCGGATGCTGTGGGGAATGGTTGGCGGCTGTTCGGGATAGTTGCGTTCACGTCGCAGGTCCTTGTTCTCGTCATTGGCCAACGGTGGCGCTGGCTGCGACTCGGCCAGGCTTCCGCCGGGGCGGCGGCCGTCGGGAGCCGGAGCATCCAGCGGGTAACCAGGGTCAGCGGCCGACACCGTCAGGCTGCACAGCAGGGCGAGGAGCGCGGGTGTGATCCGTTTCATGTCTGCGTCCTCACGCCAGGCTGACCAGTTCTATGCGGACCGCGCACTTCTTGAAATCGGTCTGCTTGGAGATGGGGTCAGTGGCATCCAGGGTGACCTTGTTGATCAGCTTGTTGGCATCGAAGAACGGTACGAACACCAGCCCCTGCGGTGGCTTGTTGCGCCCACGCGTTTCCACCCGCGCGCGGATCTCGCCGCGTCGGCTGATGACCTTCACTTCACTGCCACGGCGCAGCTTCAGCTCGCGCGCGTCGTCGGGATGCATGTAGACCAACGCATCGGGAACCGCCTTGTAGAGCTCGGGAACGCGCGCCGTCATGGTGCCGGTGTGCCAGTGTTCCAGCACCCGCCCGGTGCTTAGCCAGAAGGGAAATTCCTGGTCCGGCATCTCGGCTGGCGGCTCGTAAGGCAGCGCGAAAATGATCGCCTTCTTGTCCGGGTAGCCGTAGAACTGCACGCCGCTGCCTTTGGTGACATAGGGATCGTGCCCCTCCCGGTAGCGCCAACGGGTTTCCTTGCCATCCACCACCGGCCAGCGCAGTCCGCGCGTCTCGTGGTATGCGTCGAAGGGAGCCAGGTCGTGCCCGTGGCCTCGACCGAAACTGGCGTACTCCTCGAACAGGCCCTTCTGGAGGTAGAAACCGAACGCCTTGGCTTCGTCATTGGCGTAGCCCTGGGCGACCTCCTCTGAGCCATAGGCATCGACCTGGCCATTCTTGAAGAGCACCTCGAAAAGCGTCTTGCCCTTGAGTCCGGGCGCCGTGGCCAGCAACTCTTCTGGCCAGACCTCATCGGTGGTGAAGCGCTTGGAGAATTCGACCAGTTGCCAGAGATCGGACCTGGCCTGCCCCGGCGCACTGACCAGTTGATGCCAGAACTGCGTACGGCGTTCAGCATTGCCGTAGGCACCCTCTTTCTCCACCCACATGGCGCTGGGCAGGATCAGATCCGCGGCCTGGGCCGACGTGGTCGGATAGACGTCGGAAACGATCACGAAGTTGTCCGGGTTGCGCCAGCCCGGCAGGGTTTCCTGCATCAGGTTCGGGCCCGCCTGGATGTTGTTGCTGACCTGCTGCCAGTAGACGTTGAGCACACCATCCTTGAGCATCCGACTCTGCTCGACCGCGTGGAAACCTGGCTTTTCCTGGATCGTGCCGGCTGGAACCTTCCAGATTTTTTCGGCGGTTTCCCGATGCTTCGGATTGGCCACCAACAGGTCGGCGGGAAGGCGATGGGAGAAGGTGCCGACTTCACGGGCAGTGCCACAGGCGGACGGCTGGCCAGTGAGGGAGAACGGGCTGTTACCCGCTTCACTGATTTTCCCGGTGAGCAGGTGAATGTTGTAGATCAGGTTGTTTGCCCAGACCCCACGCGTGTGCTGGTTGAAACCCATGGTCCAGAACGACACCACCTTGCGTTTCGGATCGGCATACATCTCGGCCAGGGCTTTCAGGTGCGTAGTGGAAACCCCGGACTCCTTGGCCGCACGTTCGAGGGTGTAGGGTTTGACGTAGGCGGCGAACTCATCGAAACCGATGTCCGACCAGGTGTTGGCCTTGGCCGCGTTCTTCGCCTTTTGTTCCAGCGGGTCGGTGGGCCGTAGGCCGTAGCCGATGTCTTCGGCGCCGTGAGCGAACCTGACGTGCTTGTCGATGAAGTCCTGATTGACCGCGCCGCTCTGGATGATGTGGTTGGCGATGTAGTTGAGGATGAACAGGTCGCTCTGCGGCTTGAACACCATCGGGATGTCGGCGAGATCGAAGCTGCGGTGCTGGAAGGTGGACAGCACCGCGACCTTGACCTGGGGCGCACTGAGCCGGCGATCGGTGACCCGCGACCAGAGCACCGGATGCATCTCGGCCATGTTCGAACCCCAGAGCACGAAGGTGTCCGTGGCCTCGATATCGTCATAGCAACCCATTGGCTCATCCATGCCAAATGTGCGCATGAAGCCCATCACGGCGGAGGCCATGCAATGGCGGGCGTTGGGGTCGATGTTGTTGGAGCGGAATCCGGCCTTGAACAACTTGTTCGCGGCATACCCTTCCCAGATCGTCCACTGGCCGGAGCCGAACATGCCGATGGAGCTTGGCCCCTTGGCCTTGAGGGAGGCCTTGAACTTCTCCGCCATGATGTCAAATGCCTGGTCCCAGCTGATGGGCTGGAACTCGCCCTGCTTGTCGAACTTGCCATCCTTCATGCGCAGCAGCGGTTCGGTCAGGCGGTCGCTGCCGTACATGATCTTCGACAGGAAGTAGCCCTTCACACAGTTGATGCCTCGGTTCACTTCGGCCTTGATATCGCCGTGGGTCGCGACGACCTTGCCGTCGCGGGTGGCAACCATTACCCCGCAGCCGGTGCCGCAGAATCGGCAGGGTGCCTTGTTCCATTCGAGTCGGGTCATGTCCGATTCGGTGATGAGGTTGCTGGCGGTGCTGAAGATCGGCAGGCCGACAGCCGCAGCCGCGATGGCAGCAGCATTGGCCTTGGCGAATTCACGGCGAGTGAGTTTCATCAGGCATCTCCGGTGTGATTGCCGTCCACGGTCAGTTCGGTGAGCTCCGGATCGTCGAGGATTTCGTGATAGACCAGCGCGGCGTTGAGCACGCCCGGCAGGTTCTGAATGCTGTCGAGGGTCGCAAGAATCCTGCTTTCATCCGCTGCTTCGAGCACGACCACCAGTTTCCCTTCGGGGCTTTCCTGGTGGAGCTCAAGGCCCGGTATCCGGCGCAGGTTGTCCTTCACCGCGGCAAGCAGGTGGGGATGGAGATGTACGATCAGACTGGCGATGTGCAGAGGTTCCGGCATCGTCCTTGGCCTCATGGGAGTCGATCTGGCGACGGGCGAGGAGCGCGGCGGGCGCGTTACGCAGGCGGACCAGGCGGCCCGGCGATCATCTGGTACATCCAGACGATGAAGCCGTAGCCGCCGACGATCATCACGGAAAGGATGGGAAACAGGCAGGCAACCAGGAACAGGAAAAGCCGGGTTTCCTTGCGCTTGCTCGTGTCACTCCCGCTATCGGCAGTCATGGCAGCAGATCTCCATCGGAAACAGGAGTTAGCCTAGATCATGCAGAGGGAAGTGCAGCGAAGAAACGTGCGACGGAAGCGCGGCGACTCGACATGAAGGAGTCGAGACGCCGCACCGGAGACGATCAGAATGCCTGGGCAGCGATCAGGTTCACTGCCAGAAGCGCTGCTGGCTGAGACGCTCCCACCAGCTCAGCAGCACGCGATCGACCGCCACGCTGGCGGCAAGTCCTACGCGCTCCTGCAAGCTCTTGCGAGCGGCAAAGTGCAGATGGAACAGCTCCGCTTCCTTGGCGCGCGCAGCGAGGTACTCGTCGCTGGTACTCAGCTCATCCACCAGTTGCTTGTCCCGCGCCGCCATGCCCAGCCAGACCTCACCGGTAGCGATCTCGGCCATATGCAGCTGCGGGCGATAGCGCCCGACGAAGCCCTTGAACAGCTCATGGGTGGTTTCCAGGTCTTCCTGGAACTTCTGCCGGCCCTTCTCGGTGTTCTCGCCAAACACGGTCAGCGTGCGCTTGTACTCGCCGGCGGTGAGCACCTCGAAGTCGATATCGTGCTTCTTCAGCAGGCGGTGCACGTTGGGCAACTGCGCCACGACACCAATGGAACCGATGATGGAGAACGGCGCCGCGAGGATCTTATTGCCGATGCACGCCATCATGTAACCGCCACTGGCCGCGATCTTGTCCACGCAGACAGTGAGCGGTACGCCGGCATCGCGAATGCGCGCGAGCTGCGAAGAAGCCAGGCCGTAGCTGTGCACCATGCCGCCGCCGCTTTCCAGTCGCACCACGACTTCGTCCTTGCTCGTTGCCATGGACAGCAATGCCGTCACTTCATGACGAAGGTGGTCAGTCGCCGAAGCCTTGATGTCGCCATCGAAATCCAGCACGAAGACCCGGGGCTTCGCTTCGGCTGTCTTCTTCAGCTTCTTCGCGATTTTCGCCGCCTTGGTTTCGGCCTTGCGCGCGGCTTTCACATGCGCCTTGTCCAGCACCGAGTGCTCCAGGCGCTCGCGCAGGTCCTTGTAGAAGTCATTGAGCTTGCGCACATCCAGATGGCCACTGGCTACGCGACGGTTGCGGCCACGCAATGCCGCGATGACCACCAGCACGACGAGGATGGCCACCAGCACGGTCACGGTCCGGGCCAGAAAGCCTGCGTACTCGGCAAAGAACTCCACTTGAATCCCCCTTGTTATCCCACCTGGCGCCGGGCTTTTCAGCGGCGCCAAAAGCAGCAAGCATAACGGCGCCACCCCTGGCCCGCCAGCCAACGGAAACGTCTCCATAAACAGTGGGAATGCATTCAAACAAGCGTATGTTTTTTCGTTGACAGCCCCCGGGCTTCCTCATACCCTCGCGGAACTTTCAACCTCACGGGACGCCAGTACGTGGGCAGTATCTACCTGATAAGACATGGCCAGGCCTCTTTCGGCGCCGATGACTACGATGTCCTCTCGCCCACCGGCATCCGCCAGGCCGAGGTACTCGGCGCCCACCTTGCCCAGCTGGGCCTGCGCCTGGATCGCTGCTACAGCGGCGATCTCCGCCGCCAGCAGCATACCGCCCAGGCCGCACTCGCCCAGTTCGACGCTGCCGGCCTCGGCGCGCCTGCGGTACAGATCGATCCGGCCTTCAACGAGTTCGATGCCGACGCGGTGATTCGCTCCCTGCTCCCGGACCTTCTTCCAGAAGAACCCGAAGCCTTGCACATACTGCGCAACGGCGCGCAGAACCGGGCCGAGTTCCAGCGCCTGTTCTCCAAACTGGTACTGCGCTGGGTTTCCGGCGAATACGAAAAACCGGGACTGCAGAGCTGGGCCTCCTTCGTCGAGCAGGTCCGTGGCGGCCTTGAACGCATTCTCGCCGACGCGGACAGCAAGCAGAACATTGCCGTGTTCACCTCGGGCGGCACCATCACCGCCCTGCTCCACCTGGTCGCGGGCATCCCGGCCGACAGCGCCTTCGGCCTCAACTGGCAGATCGTCAACACTTCGCTCAGCCGCCTCAAGTTCCGAGGCAGCGAAGTGACCCTGGCTTCCTTCAACAGTCATGTGCATCTGGAACTGTTGAAGGCGCCGGAGCTCATCACCTATCGCTGAGTCCGGCCCACCGCGGCCGGAAAGGCCGCTGGATAAAACCCTAGAAAAAGGAAAACACCATGACCAACGTTGCTGACATCGTCAAAACCATGCAGTCCAAGTTCAACGCCGGTGCCGCCGCTGGCCTGGACCTGGTATTCCAGTTCAACATCGAAGATGGCGACAACCACTACCTGGTGGTCAAAGACGGCACCTGCGACGTACAGCAAGGTGATGCCCCGAACCCGAACGTCACCCTGATCATGGACAGCGCCACCCTGGTTGGCATCATGACCGGCGAAACCGACGGCATGCAGGCCTTCATGGCCGGCAAGCTGCGCGCCGAAGGCGACATGATGCTGGCGATGAAGCTCGGCGAACTGTTCCCGGTCTAAGCTCAACGCTCGGATCACGAACAAGAAACCGGAGTCCCAGGGCTCCGGTTTTTTTTCGCCCGATGCATTCGGTACGGGCGAATCAGGCAGCCTGATTGTGCTGCAACACCTTTGTCTATAACGGCTCGTTCGGCTTGTGACGCCGCCCAGGCGGCATTAGATTAGCGAATAGTCTCGGGCCCCCATCATAAGTAGAAGGGATAAGCATGGCGCTTACTGATCAGTCCACCCGTATCCGCGAAGGCGAAGAGCTCGACGCAGCCGTTATCGATCCATACCTGAAGGCCAACATTCCAGGTCTGACCGGAACCCCGCGCATCAGCCAGTTCCCGGGCGGCGCATCCAACCTGACCTACCTGCTGGAATACCCGGACCAGGAATTCGTGCTGCGTCGTCCGCCGTTCGGCCACAAGGCGAAATCCGCCCATGACATGGGCCGCGAATTCCGCATCCTCAACCAGCTCAATGCCGGTTTTCCCTACTGCCCGAAGGCCTACGTGCACTGCACCGACGAGTCGGTGATCGGCGCCGAGTTCTACGTGATGGAACGGGTGAAGGGCGTGATCCTGCGTGCCGACCTGCCGGCCGACATGAAGCTCGAAGAAAGCCAGGCGCGCGAACTATGCCGGAGCTTCATCGACAAGCTGGTCGAACTGCACAACGTCGATTACAACGCCTGCGGCCTGGGTGACCTGGGCAAGCCGGAAGGTTACGTTCAGCGCCAGATCACCGGCTGGAGCGACCGCTACGAGAAGGCCCGGACTCCGGACGCCCCGACCTGGGAGCCGGTGAAGGCCTGGCTCAAGGACAAGATGCCTGCCGACCACCACAAACCGGCCATCGTCCATAACGACTACCGCTTCGACAACGTCATCCTCGATCCGGCCAACCCGATGCAGATCATCGGCGTGCTGGACTGGGAGCTGACCACCATCGGCGACCCGCTGATGGACCTGGGCAATACCCTCGCTTACTGGATCGAAGCCAAGGACCCGGCCCCCGTGCAGCTGATGCGCCGCCAGCCGAGCCACCTGCCGGGCATGCTGACCCGCCAGGAGTTCGCCGACTACTACGCCGAGCGCGCCGGCCTGCCGCCCATCACCAACCTGGACTTCTACTACACCTACGGCCTGTTCCGCCTGGCTGGCATCGTGCAGCAGATCTACTACCGCTACTTCCATGGCCAGACCCAGGACAAACGCTTCGCCCAGTTCATCCACATGAACAAGCTGCTGGAGCAGATGAGCCTGCAGGTCATCAACCAATCACGGCTGTAAACCGGCTTACAACAAGGGGAACCCCATGTCCAAGACCAACCTGTTCGACCTCGACGGCAAGATCGCCTTCGTTTCCGGCGCCAGCCGCGGTATCGGTGAAGCCATTGCCAAACTGCTGGCCCAGCAAGGCGCCCACGTAATCGTGTCCAGCCGCAAGATCGAGGGCTGCCAGGCCGTCGCCGACGCCATCATCGCCGAAGGCGGCCAGGCCACCGCCATCGCTTGCCACATCGGTGAGATGGAGCAGATCCAGAGCGTCTTCGCCGAGATCCGCGAGAAGTTCGGCCGTCTCGACATCCTGGTCAACAATGCCGCCACCAACCCGCAGTTCTGCAACGTGCTGGACACCGACCTGTCGGCCTTCCAGAAGACCGTGGACGTCAACATCCGTGGCTACTACTTCATGTCCATCGAAGGCGGCAAGCTGATGAAGCAGAACGGTGGTGGCAGCATCATCAACGTCGCGTCCATCAACGGCGTCTCGCCGGGCGAGTTCCAGGGCATCTACTCCGTGACCAAGGCCGCTGTGATCAGCATGACCAAGGTCTTCGCCAAGGAATGCGCCCAGTTCGGCATCCGCTGCAACGCTTTGCTGCCGGGCCTGACCGATACCAAGTTCGCCTCGGCCCTGGTGAAGAACGACGCAATCCTCAACGTCGCCCTGCAGCGCATCCCGCTGAAGCGCGTGGCCGACCCGAGCGAGATGGCCGGCACTGTGCTCTACCTCGCCAGCGATGCCTCCAGCTACACCACCGGCGTTGCGCTGAACGTCGACGGCGGCTTCCTCTCCTGAGGATCACGCTGACGAAAAAGGGAGCCCAAGGGCTCCCTTTTTCATGTGTGTAATTCCGTGGGATCGAACATGCGAATGACTGCGCTCCCGCTGGCCCCGACACCCAAGGACGAACTTCAGCCGTAGGGTGGACCACGCTCCACCGGTCCACCATCCGAGGTCCGGCATAGCGCCGCTGGTGGATGAAAAAAGCGCTACCTACCCTACCGGACTGCGCCTGGCCGAACATGTAGGAGCGAGCTTGCTCGCGAAAAGGTCTACCCGGGCTGTTCGCGAGCAAGCTCGCTCCTACAAATGCGGCAATCAACGCCAGTCTTTCAACGCTTCCTTGGCCACCGGATTCAGTGGCTGGGCCAGCAGGCCAGTGGGTGACAGGCTCACGGAATACACCGCACCGTCAGCCATCGGCAGGTAGGTCACCCGTTGCGCTTCCGGCACGAACAGGAAGAAGTCGCGCTGGGCCAGGCGCAGCCAGCGCCAGAGATCGACGCCATATGGGCTGCTCGCCAACTGGGCACGCGGATGCTGGGCCAGGGCTTGCTGCTCGATGGCCAGGAAGCGGCCCGACAATCGCTCCAGGCGATAGCCCGGCTGCAGCCCCAGCAGATTGCCAAGCCCCTTCCACTTGAACATGCGGGCATCCAGTTGCCATAGGTCGCCGTCCAGCAGCAACTCGCGCTCGGTTGCGCCCTCCAGCAAGGTGACCTGATAGCTCTGCGGGCCCATGGCTTTGAAGTTCAGGGTCACCAGCGGCTTGTCCTCGGGAAGCGTGTTGTAGCTCCACAGGTCCCGCGCCACCAGCGCGACCAGCAGCGCCAGCGCCAGGAAAGCGAGGCCGCAGGTGCCGCGAAGCCAGCCGAGAAACCAGCTACGGTCGAGCAGGATGCGTCCGGCTACAACCGCGACCAACACTGCCAGCAGGGCGGTTGCCCAGGCCAGGCCGTCATACTGCATGGAGCCCATTCCTTATGCGTGAAAATGCCGGCATTATGCGCAACTCCCAAAGCCGCAGCCACAAGCCACGCGGCAGTTGTAGACACGGACCTCGTTTTCCATGCCAATCCCCTTCGAGCTGGCGGTCGATCCCGCCACCCTGGCGATTCTCGCCGCCGTTGCCTTTCTTGCCGGATTCATCGATGCCATCGCCGGCGGTGGCGGCCTCCTGACCATCCCTGCCCTGCTCACTGCCGGCCTGCCGCCCCACCTGGTGCTCGGCACCAACAAACTCTGCGCCACCTTCGGCTCCGCCACCGCCAGCTACACCTTCTACCGGCGCAAGCTGTTCGACCCGTCGAAGTGGCGTAATGCACTGATCGCCACAGCCATTGGCGCGGCACTGGGCGCCGTGATCGTCCACTGGCTTCCCGCCGCATGGCTCAACCAGATGCTGCCAGTGGTGGTCTTTGGATGTGGCCTGTACCTGCTGTTCGGCAAGACCCCGGATGCCGAGCATAGCCAGGACGCATTGATTCCCCGTGGCCGCCAATGGCCGCAAGGGCTCGGCCTCGGCTTCTACGACGGTGTGGCCGGTCCCGGCACCGGCGCCTTCTGGACCGTCAGCAGCCTGCTGCTCTATCCACTGGATCTGGTACGTGCCAGCGGTGTCGCCCGCAGCATGAACTTCGTCAGCAATGCCATGGCTCTGGTGGTATTCATCGCCGCCGGCCAGGTGGTCTGGGCCCTGGGCATCAGCATGGGGGTGGCGCTGATGGTCGGCGCCTTCCTCGGCGCGCGCACCGCCATCAAGGGCGGTGCCAAATTCATCCGCCCGGTATTCATTCTGGTGGTGTTGGCGCTGACCGCGCGCCTAGTGTGGCAGCACTGGATCGGCTAAGCCGAGGCGGCGCGCCACGTATAGGTCGATGAGGTAACGCGCGATGGAGCGCTGCGCCGGCAATGGTGGTAGCGCATCCACGGGGAACCAGCGGGCATCTTCGATCTCGCCGGGTTGCGGCACGATTTCACCGCTGCGGTATTCGGCGTGGAAGCCGAGCATCAGCGAATGTGGGAAAGGCCAGTTCTGGCTGGCGATGTATTGGATGTTGCCGATCTCGACGCCCACCTCTTCCCGCACTTCGCGAGCCACGCACTCTTCCACGGACTCGCCGGGCTCGACGAATCCCGCCAGCGTGCTGTAGACGCCACTGACGAAGCGCGGCGAACGCGCCAGTAACAACTCATCGCCCCGACTGACCAGCACGATCATGCTCGGCGACAGCCGCGGGTAGTGGTGGACTTCGCAGCTCGGGCAACGCATCGCACGCTCACCCGCGACCTGCTCCATGCGTTGGCCGCAGCTGCCGCAATAGCGGTTCTGGTCCGCCCAGGTGCCGATCTGGCTGGCGTAACCGAGCATGCGGAAGGTATCCGGGTCGCCCTGCAGCATCACCTGACGCAGGCCCTGCCAGAAGCAGCCCGCCACGTCGGTCGGGTGAGCCAGCTCCAGCAGGTAGATGGGGTCACCGTCGAAGTGACCGATGCCGTGTTCGGCCAGCACCGGCAATTCCTGGCGCTTCAGCCACTCACGGGGAAAGAGCACGCCATTGCTGTCGGTGAGGAACTGTTGCCGGCAATGCGCCACCGCCCAACCACCGGACGCGGAAGCATCCAGCAATCCCGACTGCCAACGTTCGCCCGCCATATCAGGCCGCCACCGGCAAGCCGAGGGCGCGCACGCTATTGGCGGCCAAGTCGAGTACATCGGTCTGGAAGCCGCGACGCATGCCGGCGCCGCCCTCGAGGTAGTACTCGAGGCTGGTCAGTGCATCGGCCAGGGTCTCCAGCATCTGCTCCGAAGGCATCAGGGAGGTTTCCAGCATCTGCTGCTGGATGTACTCAGCGCAGGCCGCGACCAGGGCGGCGGCGCGCTCCTGACCGAGGAACCACAGCCCGCCGCGCACGGCCTGCAGGCTTACCGGTACGTTGGCCAGGTGCAGTTTGTCGCCGTTGGATTCCAGGTACGCCGTGATCGCGCGCTTGGCCAGAGCGAGTCCGCCCTGGGCTTCATCCAGCACCACGATGCGCGCTTCAGCCAGTTGATGATTGGCGAAGGACTCCGCCTCGTGTCCCGGCTCGACGGCCTGACGGATACCACGGCGCTCGCCGCTGTCGAGACCGGCCACCATGCTTTCCACATAGAGCACCGCGTCGGCGAGCTTGAGCAGTTCAGCGGATTCGACCGGCTGGTCCGCGCCCCAGGCCGCCACCATCGGCAACTGCACCTGCAAGGCATTGCCGGGGGAGTTCAGACCGACCATGACCAGCGTCTTGGCCAGCTTGCCAAGCAAGAGGTGCAGGTTCCCGAAGGATTCGCCCGGCGCAGTGCTGCGTTCGATCAGGTCGATCATGTCCTTGACGCTGTTCAGCTCCTCGAAGATCGCCGAGGACAGCGAACGCATCACCGCCTGGCCGGGGCCGGACAGGCGCTGGTATTCCTGCTCAAGCAACTGGTCGGTGAAGGGCAGCGCGGTCATGCCGAAGACTTCGCGCAGCTCCTGGGAACGGGGAGCCTGGCTGTCAGCCAGCGCAACCAGGTAAAGGAGTTCCTTCTGCAGGTTGCGCGGCGCCTCGTAGGCGGCATTGGCCAACAGCGACTTGAGCTCACGGTCCACACGCGAGAACAGCTGTTTGCGCGACTTGCGCGCCAGCAATTGGCCGGCCAGCTGCGACTCGATTGCCGCCGCGCCGATCCAGCAGAGTCGGCCACGCGACTGATCGCCGTACAGGCGCTCGAGGCCACCGAGGGCGCGTTCCATCGTGCGCAGGGCGTTTGGCACGTTGTGCCCGCGCAGGAAGCCGAGCAATCCCTGCTGGTACGCCTGACGGAAACGCCGGGCCAGGGCATCGGGATCGGTGCCTTCCGGTAAGCGGGCTTGCACCGCGATGCGCCGCGCCTGATCCAGGCGGACGCTGAAGAAGTAACTCTCCGGCAGCGGCGGCTGCCCACCGGCCTGTCGCAGGTCGTTGATGGCGGGTAGCAACAGCTCCGGCATTTCCTGGCGATGCAGGTCGAGATTTTCCAGATAGCGACGCAGGACGTGCAGCGCATTGCTCAGCGCTGCCAACTGGACGTCACGCTCCTCGCCCGCTCCCGTGGGAATGTCGGTGGCCTGGTCCAGCAGCTCCTGGGCCAGCAGTTCGGCGCCAGTCAGCTCGATCAGGTTGAGCGTTCCACGTACCTGATGCATGGCCTCCACGGCCTGCTGCAGGAGGCTGCCGTTCTGACGCTCGGCAATGAAGTGTTCAAGACTCTGTTCCGCCTGCTCCATGGTGGCGAACAGTTCGTCGCGCACCAGCCCCAGCGAAGTGACTCCAGTGACCATGCCTTAATGCGCCTCCCGCGCGAGTGTGCGGAATCGCATCAGTCAGCGAACTCTGGCTTCTGCTTGCTCATGTGGGCTGCCATGGCGACGCGAAGATCGGCCGATTGCAGCATGGCCGCGTTCCAGGTGGCGACGTACTCGAGTCCGTCGTCGACCCGGTGGTCGCGCATATAGCGGATCATTTCCTTGGTGCCGCGCACAGCGATCGGGGATTTGGCGGCGATCTGATGGGCGATGCCGAACACGCCATCGAGCAGGGCATTCTGGTCTGCGTAGGTGCGGTTGACCAGCCCGAGGCGCAGCGCTTCTTCACCGTCGATGGTGCGGCCGGTGTAGGCCAGTTCGCGCATCATGCCGTCGCCGATGATGCGCGGCAGGCGCTGCAGGGTACCGACGTCAGCCGCCATGCCGATGTCGATTTCCTTGATGGAGAACTGCGCATCGGCGGTCGAATAGCGCATGTCACAAGCCGAAATGAGGTCGATGGCGCCGCCCAGGCAATAGCCCTGAATGGCCGCGATCACCGGTTTGCTGCAGTTGTCGACCGCGTTGAACGAGGCTTGCAGTTCGAGAATCTTGCGGCGCAAGGTACGCGCGTTGCGACCGGCATCCGGGCCCAACTGAGCGCCGACCGAGGCCAGCATCATCAGGTCGATGCCGGAGGAGAAATGCTTGCCCGCGCCGGAAAGCACCACAACCCGAACTTCATCGTTGTCCTCGATCTCACGGAAGATATCGACGATCTCTTTCCAGAAATCGGCATTCATCGCGTTGATCTTTTCCGGACGGTTGATCTGCACATGGGCGATCTTGTCTGCCAACTCTACGCGGAAGGCTTTGTAATCAGGCACGGGTCAGTCCTCGGCGTGCGCCACAGAAAAAGTGTCATTCAGGAAGCCCGGCAACTATAACAAGCACGAAGTAAAAGTCGATGCTGACCACTGTGACGCAGGCCACGCCATGCAATTGCCACCGCACATGGAAAAGCCGGCTTAAATGCTTGATCTACAGAGGCCGGGCTGCCATTTTCCCGCGCCCAATCATGCCCCATACGTTCAAGGACCACCTCGATGCCCGCCTCACCCGCTGCCGCACTCGGCCGCAACTTCCTCGGCAACTCCCCGCACTGGTACAAACTGACAATCCTGGGGTTCCTGGTGCTGAACCCCGTGGTGCTCTGGCTGCTCGGTCCGGTGGTGTGCTCGTGGTTGCTGGTGGGCGAGTTCATCTTCGCCCTGGGCATGGCGCTCAAGTGCTATCCCCTGCTGCCGGGCGGACTTCTGGTGCTGGAGGCGATACTGCTCGGCCTGGCGACACCCGATGCGATTTACCAGGAGCTCCAGCACAACTTCCCGGTGATCCTGCTGCTGATGTTCATGGTGGCGGGCATCTATTTCATGAAGGACCTGCTGCTCCTGCTGTTCTCCCGCCTGCTGCTCGGCGTGCGCAGCAAGACCCTGCTGGCCCTGATGTTCTGCCTGCTGGCGGCCTTCCTCTCGGCCTTTCTCGACGCGCTGACGGTAACTGCGGTGATCATCAGCGTTGCGCTCGGCTTCTATGGCGTCTACCACCGCGTGGCCTCCGGCAGCGGCGCCGGCGATGAACACAGCCTCGACTCCGACCACGAAGTCGCCAGTTCCAGCCGCGAGGACCTGGAAACCTTCCGCGCTTTCCTCCGCACCCTGCTGATGCACGCCGCTGTGGGCACCGCGCTGGGTGGCGTCTGCACCCTGGTGGGCGAACCGCAGAACCTGCTAATCGGCCACGAAGCCGGATGGCACTTCAAGGACTTCTTCCTGCGCGTGGCGCCAGTGTCGATGCCGGTCCTGGCAGCAGGGCTGTTGACCTGCGTGTTGTTGGAGAAACTGCGCTGGTTCGGCTACGGCGCCCAGTTGCCGGACAGCGTACGGAAAGTGCTGGCCGATCACGCCCTTGAAGAGAGCGCGCGGCGCACCCAGAACCAGCGCCTGGCGCTGATCGTCCAGGGCACGGCGGCGCTGATCCTGATCCTCTGCCTTGCGCTGCATGTGGCAGAAGTGGGTTTGATTGGCCTGCTGGTGATCGTGCTGATCACCAGCTTCAGCGGCATCACCGACGAGCACCAGATCGGCCGCGCATTCCAGGACGCCCTGCCCTTTACCGCCCTGCTGGTGGCCTTCTTCGCGGTGGTGGCGGTCATCCAGCAGCAACACCTGTTCACCCCGATCATCCACGCGGTACTGGAGCTGCCGGTGGATCAGCAGCCGGGCATGCTGTTCATCGCCAATGGGCTGCTCTCGGCCATCAGCGACAACGTCTTCGTCGCCACGATCTACATCACCGAAGTGAAGAACGCGCTGGAAGCTGGGAACATGACCCGCGAGCATTTCGACACCCTGGCGGTGGCCATCAACACCGGCACCAACCTGCCCAGTGTCGCCACGCCGAACGGGCAGGCGGCCTTCCTCTTCCTGCTCACTTCATCCGTTGCGCCGCTGGTGCGTTTGTCCTACGGCCGCATGGTGTGGATGGCCCTGCCCTACACCATCGTGATGGGAACACTTGGCTGGTGGGCCGTCAGCCATTGGCTCTGACGGCCCCCGCGTCGGCCTGAACCCGATTGCGCCACTGGCGCCAGGTGTAGAGGGGGATGCCGGCCATCAGCACGAGGAAGCCCCAGAAAATCGCCTGTTCGCCGGTGCCGTAAAGCGCCCAGATGGAGTAGACGAAGCCCAGCACGCCGATGGCCACGAGCCGGCTACGCTCGCGCTCGGAGAAATCACCGGGCTTGACCGCCAGTTGCTGCAGCAGCGCGGCGGTGCAGAAGGCGTATGGCACGACGCCGGTCATGGTGCCGAGCAGGATGATGACGTTGAACACGTCCACCAGGTCGCCCCGCCCATCAACCAGCACCAACGCCGTGACCAGCACGCCGGATACGAGCAGGCCATGGGCTGGCACGCCGTATTTGTTGGTCTGCGCCAGAGACTCGGGCAGCAGGCCATCGCGCGCGGTGGCCATGGGAATCTGCCCTTGCAGCAGCACCCAGCCGTTCAGCGCGCCAAGGCAAGCGATCACCGCGCCCGCCGCCACCAGGTGATAGCCCCACTCCCCCACCAGCACCCGCGCGGCATCGGCGAAAGGTGCCGTGGAACGCATCAGCACTTCCGGCGGCAGCACGCCCTGTACGGCGGTGATGGAGAGGATGTAGACCCCGGCCGCCACCAGGGTGCCGAATACCGTGGCACGGGGAATGGTGCGTTTGGGGTTGTCGACATCGTCCGCCGGCACGGTCGCCGACTCCAGTCCGATGAATGACCAGAGCGTCAATGCCGCCGTGGTGGCGATGGCATTGGCGTATCCGCCAGCGCCCGGCGGCAGCTCGCTGACCTCGGGAATTCGCAGGTATTCGGGATGGAACGAAAACCAGCCGAGTATCCCCACCAGCAACAGCGGGATGAGCTTGAGCGCGGTGAGGATGTTCTGCGCCAGACCGAACGCACCGATACCACGCAGATTGATCAGTGTGCAGAGCCAGATCGCGCCGATGGCAGTGCTCACCGTCAGCACCGGATCGCGCAGCGCCGGGATGAACACCTGCAGATAACCCACCAGGGTCACGGCGATGGCCGCGTTGCCGATCCAGGCCGCCTTCCAGTACGTCCAGGCGCAGAGGTAACCGGCAAAGCTGCCGAAGCCATCGCGGGTGTAGGCGTAAGGCCCGCCGGCCGAGGGGTTGAGCCTGGCCAGGCGGGCGAAGGTCAGTGCCAGGATCACCGCTCCGGTACTGGAGATCAGCCAGCCGAACAGGCTGAGGCCACCGTAGGCGGCCAGGCTCGAGGGCAGCAGGAACACGCCTGAGCCGATCATGTTGCCCACCACCAATGCGGTGCAGGTCCAGAACCCCATTCTTCCGCGAGGCTTCGCCCCTTCCCCAGTCGCCATCGCGTTCCCCCGCAAGCCGATTTATTCCTTTATGCAGTCCACTGTATAGCAGCGACCTGTAGGACTTTCCTGACAGTTGAGCCCATGGACGTCGATATCGAAGCCCGGGAAGCTGACGTCGAAGGTCCGGGCGAACTCCAGGTAGTCGATGATCGCGCGGGTTTCCGCGGTGAAGCGCTCACCCGGCATGATCAACGGAATGCCCGGCGGATAGGGCACCAGCATCACGGCGGCGATGCGCCCTTGCAGCTTGTCCAGGGGCACCGGCTCCACTTCGCCGCGCACCAGCTTGTCGTAGGCATCAGCCGGCTTCATCGCCAGTTCAGGCAGCTTGGTGTACATGCGCCGCAGCGCCTTCGGTGTGGCGCTGTTGCGATAGCAGGCGTGCAGCGCGTCGCAGAGATCGCGCAGGCCCATGCCGGTATAGCGCGCCCCATGGCCAGTGGCGATCGAGGGCAACGCGTCGGCCAGCGGCTGATTGGCGTCGTAGCCGCGCTTGAACTCCAGCAGCTCGGTGAGCAACGTACTCCACTTGCCCTTGGTGATGCCCATGGAGAACAGCACCAGGAATGAATAGAGGCCGGTCTTCTCCACCACCAGCCCCCTTTCCCAGAGGAACTTACTGACCACCGCCGCGGGAATGCCCTGCTCCCCCAGTTTGCCGTCCGCAGTCAGGCCCGGGGTCACCAGAGTGACCTTGATCGGATCGAGCAGCACATAGTCGTCTGCCACGTCGCCAAAGCCGTGCCAGTCCGCATCCGGGCGCAGCAACCAGTCCGTGGTGCTGACGACGTCGGTCCCTTCCACCAGGGGCGGCTCCCAGATATCGAACCACCAGTCGTCCGCCGCCAGGGTCTGCCACACATTGGCCAGGGCACGGCGGAAACGCAGTGCTTCGTCGAAGGTTTCCTGGATCAGCGAATGTCCGGCAGGTCCTTCCATCATCGCCGAGGCCACATCGAGCGAGGCGATGATGCCGTACTGGGGCGAGGTGGAGATGTGCATCATGAAGGCTTCGTTGAAGCGGTGCCGGTCGAGCCGGCGGGCGCCGCCATCCTGCACGTGGATCATCGACGCCTGGCTGAAGGCAGCCAGCAACTTGTGGGTGGAGTGAGTGGTGAACACCAGCGGCGAGCGTTCCTCGCGGCTGGTGCACATGCCGTAGCGGCCGGCGTAGAACTCGTGGAACGCGGCATAGGCGTACCAGGCCTCGTCGAAGTGCAGGACTTCCACCGAATCGCCGAGCGCCTGCTTGATCATCTCCGCGTTGTAGCAGAGTCCGTCGTAAGTGGAGTTGGTCACCACCGCGAGCTTGACCTTCGGCTCGCGCCCCTTGGCGAGCGGGCTGGCGTCGATCTTGGCCTTGATCGACTCCCGACTGAATTCGCGGAGCGGGATCGGCCCGATGATGCCCAGTTCGTTGCGCTCCGGCGTCAGATACAGCGGGATGGCGCCGGTCATGATGATGGAGTGGACGATCGACTTGTGGCAGTTGCGATCCACCAGCACCAGGTCGTCGCGGCCAACCATGGAATGCCAGACGATCTTGTTCGCCGTCGAGGTGCCGTTGATCACGAAGAAGGTGTGGTCGGCACCGAAGTTCTGCGCAGCCCTGGCCTCGGCTTCGGCCAGGGGACCGGTGTGGTCCAGCAGCGAGCCCAGTTCGGGTACCGATACCGAGAGGTCCGAGCGCAGCGTGTTCTCACCGAAGAACTGGTGGAATGCCTGCCCCACCGGGCTCTTGCGGTAAGCCACGCCACCGCCGTGGCCTGGCGTGTGCCAGGAATAGTTGGATTGCGCGGTGTGCTCCACCAGCGCCCGGAAGAATGGCGGCAGCAGCCCTTCCAGGTAGTTGCGCGCGGCCCGGGCTACCTGACGGGCGAGGAAAGGCACGGTGTCTTCGTAGAGATACAGCAGGCCGCGCAACTGATTGAGGTCGGCCATCGCCTCGGCGGGTGCGTTCTCGATGGTCACCTGTTCGCCCAGGGCAAAGATCGGCAACTGCGGTGCACGAACCCGGGCAACTCGGATCAGTTCCACCATGTCCTGAAGCAGGCGCTGGTTTTCCCCGGCCCCTTCAGCGGCGACCAGGATGCAGGCGAGCCCGTGGTGGGTAGAGGCGACGATGCGGCCTTCGGCGGAACTTGCGGTAGAGAGGATGGTGAAGCCTTCCTGCTCCAGCTCGCGGGCAATGGCACGGACCCGGTCGCCGGCAACGGTATCGGCCTTGATGTCACGATGGACGATGAGGACGGGGAACTTGAGCTCTTTATACATTGTGGCTCCCTGAGGGGCGGGCCTGCCCGCCTATGCCCTCAGGGTAGAAGCTCGATCACGGGGGCGGTACCCCCGTTTCCACTGGCTGTACGTAAAGGTCGCAATCAGGAAGCTGGCGGAGCGTCCATCTGCACCCACAGGGCAGGCGCCCCGGCGGATTTCTCGATGGCGGCCAGGCGCGAGGCGTGGGCGGCCAACTCTTCCTCACTGGCGCGGATGACCCGGCTGGGTGCGCGATCGGCCGGCAGGCGACGGATCGGTGTCGCCTGGGCGCGACCACCGCTGCCATCGCCACCTTCGCCGGCAAGGGACAGGTTGGTCTGGCCACCAGTCATCGCCAGGTAGACGTCGGCAAGAATCTCGGCGTCGAGCAACGCGCCGTGCAGTTCGCGGTTGGAGTTGTCGACGTCGTAGCGCTTGCACAGGGCGTCCAGGCTGTTGCGCTGCCCCGGGTGGCGCTCGCGGGCCATCATCAGGGTGTCGAGTACCGTGCAGTACTCGCTGACATCGCTGCGATCCGACTGCCCCAGCAGCGCGAACTCGTTGTTGATGAAGCCGATGTCGAACGCCGCGTTGTGGATGATCAGCTCGGCGCCCTTGATGAATTCGAAGAACTCGTCAGCGACATCCTTGAAGCGCGGCTTGCCCACCAGGAACTCGTTGGTGATGCCGTGGACCGCGATGGCGCCTTCATCCACCTCACGGTCGGGTTGCAGGTATACGTGGAAATGACGACCCGTAAGGCGCCGGTCTTCCATCTCGACGCAACCGATCTCGATGACGCGGTGGCCATCGGTGACCGGCATACCGGTGGTTTCAGTATCGAGGACTACAAAACGCATTATTCAGGGCCTATGAAGGAGGTTTGCCGCAAGGTCGCAATTCTAAGAGCCCGCTCACGATCTTGCGAGCCAGGTCGATGCAAGGCAAAAACAGGGGAGGAAGCGGAGTTTACAGCTGCAAATGAGCATTACTCGCCTCGCTCGCCCTTCGGGCCGCGCTGAAGCGCGTTAGCCGCAAGCGACTTTCCGAGTCTTTTCTTGACGCCGCGGACCGACGCGCAGTTGATCGTGAATGGGTACTAGCGGGTGTTGAGTTCGCTCACACCCCGGTTCGCCAACTGGTCAGCACGCTCGTTGCCAGCGTGGCCGGTATGACCGCGTACCCATTGCCAGCGCACGGTATGGCGATTGACCTGTTCGTCCAGTGCCTGCCAAAGATCGGCATTCTTCACCGGCTGCTTGGCGGCGGTCTTCCAGCCGCGCTTCTTCCAGTTCGGCATCCATTCGGTAATGCCCTGCATCACGTACTGGGAGTCGGTGATGATCTTCACCTCGCAGGAACGCTTGAGAGCGACCAGCCCCATGATGGCGGCCATCAGTTCCATGCGGTTGTTGGTGGTATCGCGCTCACCGCCCCAGAGCTCGCGCTCGGCACCCTTGTAGACCAGCAACGCACCCCAGCCGCCAGGGCCGGGATTGCCCTTGCAGGCGCCGTCGGTATAGATCTCGACCAGATCGCTCACTTAAGCCTCATGTTTCGAATCGCACCGGCTGACCTTGGCCACCGGCATGGGAACCAGCTTGCCCATGGGCTCTCGCCGGGCCTGACGCAGTGGGCGCAAGCCAATTACCAGCTTGCGCGCCACCAATAGATAGAAGCCTGCACCGAACCCTTGTCCGGCGGCGCCCCAGCGCTCCAGCCGAGCCAGGCGTGTTTGCCAGGCGGCCGAAGCAAGCGGCGGACGATAGCACCCGAAGCGGCGTTTCTCCAGCGCGAAGCCCAGCAGGTTCAGCCAGTCGCTGACCCGAGTCGGGGAGATGCAGCGCGCGCGGCGCAAGGCGTCATGCGCGAAGTAATGGCGCACCCCCCAGGCACTCCACGGGTTGACCCCAACGATGATCAGATGGCCGCCGGGGCGAACGCTGCGCGCGGCTTCGCGCAGCAGGCTATGGGGGGAAAGGCAGAAGTCCAGGCCGTGTTGCAGCACCACTACATCGGCGGCATGTTCGCTGAGCGGCCAGGCCGACTCCTCGCAGGCGATCTCCACGCCCGGCAGCGGTGCCCCAAGATGCACGCTGCGCTGGATCTGCTTGGCTCCGGGCGGCAATTCCGCACGCGGCCCGTAATGCACCAGGTAGCCGCCGAAGTAACGCGCCAGTTCGTCCTCCAGCAGGCGCTGCTCTTCGAACAGCATCAGGCCGCCCAACGGGCCGCAGAACCAGGAACGGGCCCCGGAGATCAGCTCCAGCCAGTCGGCATCGGCTTGGGCGAATGCTTTTTCGGTCATGGCAATCTCCTGCGTGAGAGCCCTAAGATGCTCCATTGCTCTCTGCTTGGCGACTCCCTTCATGATCCAGATCGATGCCCTCCCCGCCTTTTCCGACAACTACCTCTGGCTGCTGCAGGACGACGCAACCCGTTGCTGCGCCGTGGTCGACCCCGGCGATGCCGCGCCAGTGCTGGCCTGGCTGGAGTCCCATCCCGGCTGGAAGCTGACCGACATCCTGGTCACCCACCATCACCATGACCATATCGGCGGCGTGGCTCGCCTGAAAGAAGCGACCGGCGCCCGCGTACTGGGCCCGGCGCAAGAAAAAATCCCCGCGCGCGACGAGGCGCTGGGCGATGGCGACACCGTACAGGTGCTGGGGCTGGCGTTCCGGGTGATCGAGGTGCCCGGCCATACCCTGGGGCATATCGCCTATTACCATGGGGACGTAGCGCGGCCCCTGCTGTTCTGCGGCGACACGCTGTTCGCGGCCGGCTGCGGCCGGTTGTTCGAAGGAACGCCGGAACAGATGCACCACTCGCTCAGCCGCCTGGCGGCGCTGCCGGCGGCCACCCAGGTCTTCTGCACGCACGAATACACGCTCAGCAACCTGCGTTTCGCCAAGGCCGTGGAGCCCGGCAACCACGCTACTTCCAATCGCTTCGACGAGGTCACCCGCTTGCGCGAGCAAGGGGGCATCAGCCTGCCATCGACCATCGCCCTCGAACTGGCGACCAACCCCTTCCTGCGGGTGGCTGAAACATCCGTTAAACAAATGGCCGACGAGCGGGCTGGCCGGGATAACCCTACGCCGGCCGAGGTCTTCGCGACCCTTCGAGCCTGGAAAGACCAATTCTGAACACTCGGTCAGGCTGGGGAGAGCTGGTGAAAACTTGACCAACCATAGGTCGATTTCTAGAATCGCCGAACTTTTTTGCCGGAAAAACCCCTCAGCCAATGTTGTCTTCGCCGATCAAAACCTTCGACCTGGATGCATTGGCACGAGCCGCACGCGCGCTCGTGGTGGTGTGCGCCGCCACTCTCGCAGGCTGCGCCGGCACCGGTCAGAAGGACGACGACCAGGGCCGCGAAACCGACCGCGCACTGGCCATGCAGCAACAGGCTCAGTGGCTGGAAGAGGCACAAACCGAGCGCGAACCCCAGGATATCTGGGAACGCATGCGTAACGGCTTCAAGCTCCAGGACGAGATCGGCGTCAACCCGCGCATCGAGCGCCAGCGCCTCTGGTATGTGAGCAAGCCTTCCTTCCTGGAAACCGCCAGCGACCGCGGCAGCCTCTATATCCACTACGTGGTGGAGCGCCTGGAAGAGCGCAACATGCCCCTTGAACTGGCCCTGCTGCCGGTGGTGGAAAGCGCCTATAACCCCTTTGCCTACTCACGCAGCAATGCCGTAGGCATCTGGCAATTCATTCCCTCGACCGGTCGCCACTTCAATCTGCGCCAGACCAACTGGTACGACGGTCGACGTGATATCACCGCCTCCACCAACGCCGCGTTGAACTACCTCGAACGCCTGCATGAAATGTTCAACGGCGACTGGCTGTTGGCCCTCGCCGCCTACAACGCTGGCGAAGGCACCGTCAGCCGCGCCATGGAGCGCAACCAGAAGCTCGGCCTGCCGACCGACTACTGGAACCTGCCGCTTCCCCAGGAAACCCAGGACTACGTACCCAAGCTGCTGGCCCTGTCGCAGTTGGTGATGGCGCCGGAAGCCTATGGCGTGAACCTGAGCCCCATCGCCAACGAGCCTTACTTCGAAGTGGTGGAGGTCAAGCAACAACGCCTGGACCTTTCCCGTGTGGCCGCGATGGCCGACATGGACGCCGATGAGATGTACCAGCTCAATCCGGCCTTCAAGAAACGCATCACCATGGACGGCCCGCAACACCTGCTGGTCCCCACCGACAAGGCTGAGCTGCTCACCGCCAACCTCGCGCTGATGAAACCCCAGGAACTGGTGGACTGGCAGCAGTACCGCGTGCGCAATGGTGACAGCCTGCATGGCATCGCCAATCGCTACCACGTTACAGCCAAGACCCTGAAAGAGATCAATGGCCTGTCGGGCAATCACCTGCGGGTGGGCCAGCAACTGAGCATCCCGGTCGAGCCGGGCCTGAAGCCTGACCGGCCGCTGTTCCAGAACGTCGCCAGCGCTCCAACGCCCACACCGGCACGCACGCACAAGGTCAAGAGTGGCGACAACCTCTGGTCCATCGCTCGCCAGTACAAGGTGAACGTGCAGGACATCAAGCGCTGGAACAGCCTCAAGGCCAACCACCTGAAGGCTGGCCAGGTGCTGAAACTGGAAGGCGGTGCCACCCAGGTCGCCAGTGCCAGCAAGGGCAAGTCGAAGGGCAACGGCCGCGAATCGGTGACCTACTACAAGGTCAAGCAGGGCGATTCCCTCTATCTGATCGCCAAGCGATTCAACGTTGAAATGAAACACCTTCAGCGTTGGAACCCCCGCAGCGACCGTTCCCTGAAGCCCGGCCAGACCCTGACGGTCTACCTGCCCTGATTCTTCTGCGCCATCGCCTCCAGGCATCGCCCCGCCGCCTGGGCGAAGTGCTGGAACGCCACGAACTGCTCGTGCCGTAGCGCCCGCCCCGAAAGGCGGCAGTCGGCATAGATCACCCCGATCTCGCGCTTGCCCGCCAGCAGCGGCGCGACGAAGAACATCCCCTGCCCCAGCCATTCGCGCATCGGTCGCGTCACTAGGTCATTCAGGCTGTAACTCGCCGGCACGCCCATCCAGAGGGTTTCGCGGGCCCGCAGGACGTAGCTGAACAGATTGGCTTGCTCGGCTTGGCTGGCGGGCAGGGCGAAGCCGTCGAGCCAGCGCTCACTGCCCTCGCCCACCGCCCGGCGTACCGTGAAGCGACTGCGCTGGTCAGTCAGCACCGCCACCATCACCCGCTCCAGTCCGGCACCCTGGTGCAGTCCCTGGAGCAGGGTATCCAGCACCAGATTGATATCCGCCTTGCGCGACACCAGCATGCCCAGCTCCTGCAAGGCCTGTTGCATGACCAGCAGGTCCGGTTGCAACAGCCGCGCCTGCCGCTGCTCACGCTGCAGTCGAATCTGATCCGGATCGGTGTGAGGTATCAGGTGACAGAGCTTGCTGGCACCGAAAGTGGTCGCCACCTTGACCGCCTCATCGGCACTGGCCAGCACCTGCTGCATGGCCTCCTCCCGACTCAGCCCAACCAGCTCCCCCAGTTGTTCAACAAGCTGTGCCATGGAGGGTGAATCCCACCCCTGCAAGGCCGCTTCGCTAATGCGAACCCCCAGGCTCACGGCTTTCACCGCCGGATCACCCTGGGCGGAACCGGTATGGGCCAGGCTCGCCAGTTCCCCCAGGTTCCAGCTGCGGACCAGCCCCAGGGTCAACTGACGAAAACTGGTGCCCAGCACTTCGCGTACCGCTTGCTCCTCATCGACACCCGGTTGCGCCAGCGCGGCAGCAAGTTCGTCGGCCTGCTCGCCACCACAACCCCAGAACGCCAGCTCACCCAGGTTGTGCAGCAGAGCGGCGATGAAGACCTCCTCCTGGCTGCGCGCAAGGAGGTAGCCGGCGATGTTGCGAGCCTGTACGGCCGCGTGGAAGGAACGCGCGAGAATCTCGGGTAGCTGCTCCCTCGGGCCGCGGGCCAGCAGGCTGTCGATCAGGCTGACCGAAAGGCCGATCAGGCGAACGTTCTCGAAGCCGATCAGCACGATGGCGCGGGAGATCGTGCGAATAGCTTCCTGGGAGGGGTTGTAATAGACGCTATTGGCGACCTTCAGCACCTTGGAGGTGAGGGTCGCATCACGCAGCAGCACATCGGCCAGCTGCTGTACGGAGGACTTATCCTGTTGGGCCATCTGGTGCAGGTCCTGCACCACCGCGGCCAGAGCGGGCAATTCGGCCTCATTGAGGCGGTCGATCCATGACTGCAGACCATGGCTGCGTTCACCCAAGATTGGCACCCCTGCGCAAATTTCCGAATGGTGGCCAGAATGCTGGCCAGCCAGCCGCAGGCTGGCCCTTTTTTCTTGCCTGTACAAGCTGTTACTGTACTTGCCAGCCGTTACCGCCGACAGCCACGGCGCGTGACCCCCGACACGATTTCGCCGGCCCGATGCCCGCGCCATCCCGCCAGCGAGGCCAACGCCCACATGCCCGACACGATATCCATGGATCGGACCCCCGCCTGATGCGTCGCCTTGCGTTCCTGCTCATTGGCCTGCTGGCTCAACCCTGCTTCGCCAGCCTTACCGAAAGCCACGGCTATGCGCAGTTCGGCGCCCTGAAATACCCCGCCAATTTCGACCATTTCGACTGGGTCAATCCCAATGCGCCCAAGGGCGGAACCTTGCGGGTCATGGCCTTCGGCAACTTCGATACGCTCAACCCATACACCTTCAAGGGCACCAGCCCGGTCTCCACGCCGAACTTCCTGCAGTACGGCGTAACCGAGCTGAACGAGCCGTTGATGGTGGGTACCGGCCAGTACGATCCGTCTGGCGACGAACCCGCATCCAGCTACGGCCTGATCGCCAAGAGCGTCGAGTTCAGCGAAGACCGGAGCTGGGTGGTATTCAATCTGCGCGAAGAAGCCCGCTTCCACGATGGCCAGCCGATCACCGCCTTCGACGTGGCCTTCTCCTACCGCACCCTGGTCAAGAACGGCCACCCGCAGTACCGCACCAGCCTCCAGGAAGTGAAGCGGGTCGATATCCTCAACCGCCATCGCATCCGTTTTGTGCTCAAACGCGCCGGCAACCCGCTGCTGATACTGCGTCTCGGCGAACTGCCGGTGCTGCCGCAGCACTATTGGAAGAAGCGTGACTTCAAGGCGACCACCTTCGAAGCGCCACTGGGCAGCGGCCCCTATCGCATCACCCAGGTAAGGCCGGGACGCGGCCTGGTGTTCGAGCGGGTCAAGGACTGGTGGGGTGAAAAGCTCCCGGCCAATCGTGGCAAGTACAACTTCGACCGGGTCGAGGTGGAGTTCTACCGCGACAGCAATGTCGCCTTCGAAGCCTTCAAGGCCGGCGAGTTCGATTTCTACATCGAGCACCAGGCGAAGAACTGGGCCAACGGCTATCGTTTTCCGGCCATCGCCCGGGGCGACGTGATCCGCGCGGAGATTCCGCACCAGATCCCGACGCAGACCCAGGCACTGTTCATGAACACCCGCCGTGCCATGTTCGGGGACCGCAAGGTCCGCGAGGCCATGGGGCTGATGTTCGACTTCGAATGGACCAACCGCACCCTGTTCAACAACGCCTACATGCGCGCCGCCAGCTATTACCCGAACAGCGAGTTCAGTGCCGTGGGCAAGCCCGAGGGACATGAGTGGCTGCTGCTGTCGCCGCACCGCAAGGAGTTGCCTGAACCCTTGTTCACCCGGCCCTTCCAGGTGCCCACCACCGAAGGTCGTGGCATCCCACGGGAAACCCTTCGCCGCGCGCTGGGTCTATTGGCCGAAGCCGGCTGGAAGTTGTCCGGCCAGCGCCTGGTGAACGATCGTGGCCAGCCGCTGCGTTTCGAGATCCTGCTGGTCAATCCGAACCTTGAACGAATCCTCCAGCCCTACCGCGAAAACCTCGCCAGCATCGGCATCGACGTCAGCCTGCGCACGGTGGACCGCGCCCAGTACAAACAGCGCCTGGACCACTTCGACTACGACATGATTCTCATGACCCTGCCGCAGACCCTGAGCCCGGGCCTGGAGCAATACCTCTACTTCCATTCCAGCCAGGTCGGCGTGAAGGGCAGCAAGAACTATGCGGGCGTCGCCAACCCGGTGGTCGACGAGATGATCGAAAAGCTCCTCGGCGCCCAGAGCCGCGACGAGCAACTGGCCGCCGCTCGCGCCCTCGACCGCACCCTGCTGTGGGAGCACTACGGTATTCCCAACTGGTACATCAACTATCACCGCCTGGCGTACCGAAACCGGTTCGCCTTCGTCACCACGCCGCCCTACACGCTGGGCCTGCGCGCCTGGTGGCTGAAGCCCACGGAGAACGCCCGATGAGCAAAACGCTGCGCACCCTTTGCCTGCAAGGCTGTGGCGCCCTGCTGCTATCCCTGGCCGGGTTCGCCATCGCCGAGCCGAAATACGCCATCACCCTGTACGACGAGCCGGCCAAGTATCCGGCGACTTTCACGAATTTCTCCTGGGTCAATCCGGATGCCCCCAAGGGCGGCGTCCTGCGACTCGCCGGCGTCGGCGGCTTCGACAGCCTTAATCCCTTCATCCCACGGGGCAACTCCGCCGACCAGTTGGGCCTGATCTACGACAGCCTGACCTTCCACTCCCCGGATGAGCCCTTCACCGAATACGGCCTGCTCGCGGAGAAAATCGAGAAAGCGCCGGACAACAGCTTCGTGCGCTTCTATCTGAACCCCAAGGCACGCTTCAACGACGGCCAGCCGGTGACGGCCGAGGACGTGGTTTTCACCTTCAATATGTTGGTCGAGCACGGCGACCCGATGTACCGCCACTACTATGCGGACGTCGCCAAGGTGGAGGCGGAGGACAAGCAACGCGTGCGCTTCGACTTCAAGCATCACGGCAACCGTGAGCTGCCACTAATCATCGGCCAGATCCAGGTACTGCCCAAGCACTACTGGGACGGCCGCGACTTCGGCAAGACCAACATGGAACCGCCAGTGGGCAGCGGCCCCTACCGCATCGCCAAGGTCGACGCTGGTCGCTCGATCCGCTACGAGCGCGTCAAGGACTGGTGGGCGAAGGACCTACCGGTGACGCGCGGCTACTACAACTTCGACGCCGTCACCGTGGACTACTACCGCGACATGTCGGTGTCCCTCGAAGCCTTCAAGGCCGGGCAGTTCGACTTCAACCTGGAGTACTCCGCCAAGGACTGGGCCACAGGCTATGAAGGCCCTGCCCTTCGCGCCGGCAAGATCGTCAAGGAAGCCATCCCCAACCACAACCCGACCGGTATGCAGGGCTTCGCCTTCAACATCCGTCGACCGGTATTCCAGGACCGTCGCGTACGCGAAGCCATCGCCCTGCTGTTCGACTTCGAATGGGCGAACAAGCAGCTCTTCTTCAGCTCCTACAAACGCACCAGCAGCTATTTCGAGAACTCGGAAATGGCCTCCCACGAGATGCCTGACGCCGATGAACTGAAGATTCTCGAACCGCTGCGCAGCCAGGTCCCGGCAGAGGTATTCAACCAGGTCTTCCAGCCACCGGTCAGCGATGGCAGCGGGATCATCCGCGATCAGAAACGCCGCGCTTACCAGCTGTTCATGGAGGCCGGCTACAAGATCGAGAACGACAAGATGGTCGGCCCGGACGGCAAGCCCCTGGCGTTCGAGTTCCTCACCGCCCAGGCCAACCTGGAGCGGGTGATCCTGCCGTTCAAACGCAACCTGGCGGAGCTGGGCATCGACCTGCAGATCCGCCGCGTGGACGTATCCCAATACATCAACCGCCTGCGCTCGCGCGACTTCGACATGATTCCCGCCACCTGGGGCCAGTCCAACTCGCCGGGTAACGAACAGATGGAGTACTGGCATTCGCGCAGCGCCGACAGCGCTGGCAGCCGCAACTTCATCGGCCTGCGTGACCCTGCCATCGACAAACTGGTGGAAGGCCTGATCCGCGCCGACTCGCGCCAGAGCCTGGTGGAACACGCTCGCGCCCTGGACCGCGTGCTGCTGTGGGGCCATTACGTGGTGCCCAACTATTATGTCGACACTTACCGCGTCGCCTACTGGAACCAATTCCAGCGCCCCGAAACCACACCGCTCTACGATTTCGGCCTGATGACCTGGTGGCAAAAACCGGGCACGGAAACTGCTAGCCAGTCCGAGCAACCCACTTCCGAGCCGGATGTCCAGTAAATGCTCGCCTACATACTGCGTCGACTGCTGCTGATCATTCCCACCTTGTTCGGCATCCTGCTGATCAACTTCATCATCATCCAGGCCGCCCCCGGCGGCCCGGTCGAGCAGATGATCGCCAAACTGGAAGGCTTCGATGCCGCCGCAGGTGGCGCCACCGGACGCATCTCCGGCGGCGGCTCGGAAGTCGCCACGGCGGGTTCCAACTACCGTGGCGCCCAGGGACTCGATCCTGAGCTGGTGGCCGAGATCGAAAAGATGTACGGCTTCGACAAGCCCGCGCCGGAACGCTTCTGGCTGATGGTCACGAGCTACCTGAAGCTGGACTTCGGCACGAGCTTCTTCCGCGACGCCAAGGTCATCGACCTGATTATCGAGAAGCTGCCAGTGTCCATTTCCCTTGGCCTCTGGAGCACCCTGATCATGTACCTGGTGTCCATCCCGATGGGCATCACCAAGGCCGTGCGCCACGGCAGCGCCTTCGACGTCTGGAGCAGCACGGCCATCATCGTCGGCTACGCCATTCCCGCCTTCCTCTTCGCCATCCTGCTGATCGTGCTCTTCGCCGGCGGCAGCTACTTCGACTGGTTCCCCCTGCGCGGGCTCACCTCGAACAACTTCGACGAACTGAGCTTCGCCGGAAAGATCACCGACTACTTCTGGCACCTCGCGCTGCCCGTGACCGCCCTGGTGATCGGCAACTTCGCCACGCTCACGCTGCTGACCAAGAACAGCTTCCTCGACGAGATCAACAAGCAGTACGTGATCACCGCCCGCGCCAAGGGCCTGTCGGAGAACCGCGTGCTCTACGGTCACGTGTTCCGCAATGCGATGCTGCTGATCATCGCCGGCTTCCCGGCGGCCTTCATCGGTATCTTCTTCACCGGCTCCCTGCTGATCGAGGTGATCTTCTCCCTCGACGGCCTGGGCCTGCTGAGCTTCGAGTCGGCCCTGAACCGCGATTATCCCGTGGTCTTCGGCACCCTCTTTATCTTCACCTTGCTGGGGCTGGTCGTGAAACTGATTGGCGATCTCACCTACACCCTGGTCGATCCGCGTATCGACTTCGAAAGCCGGGAGGGTTGAGCATGGCACTCTCCCCCATCAACCAGCGGCGCTTCGAGCGTTTCAAGGCCAACAAGCGTGGCTGGTGGTCGCTGTGGCTGTTCCTGATCCTCTTTGTCCTGAGCCTGGGCGCCGAGATGATCGCCAACGACAAGCCACTGGCGGTCAGCTACGACGGCCAGTGGTACTTCCCCTTCCTCAAGCGCTACCCGGAAACCACCTTCGGCGGCGAGTTCCCGCTGGAAGCCAACTACAAGACGCCCTATATCCGCGAACTGATCGAGTCCAAGGGCGGCAGCATGATCTGGACGCCCATCCCGTTCAGTTACGAGACCATCAACTACGACCTCAAGGTGCCAGCGCCCGCGCCTCCCTCGTCGGACAACTGGCTGGGAACCGATGACCAGGGCCGCGATGTGCTGGCGCGGGTGATCTACGGCTTCCGCGTCTCGGTTCTGTTCGCCCTGACCCTGACGCTGCTCAGCTCCATCATCGGCGTGATCGCAGGTGCCCTGCAGGGCTTTTACGGCGGCTGGGTAGACCTTGCCGGACAGCGTTTCCTGGAAATCTGGTCCGGTCTGCCGGTGCTCTACCTGCTGATCATCCTGGCCAGCTTCGTGCAGCCGAACTTCTGGTGGCTGCTGGGCATCATGCTGCTGTTCTCCTGGATGAGCCTGGTGGACGTGGTGCGGGCCGAGTTCCTCCGCGGTCGAAACCTGGAATACGTGCGCGCCGCTCGCGCCCTGGGCATGCAGAACGGCGCCATCATGTTCCGCCATATCCTGCCCAACGCCATGGTTTCCACCATGACCTTCATGCCATTCATCCTCACCGGCGCCATCGGCACCCTTACCGCACTGGACTTCCTCGGTTTCGGCCTGCCGCCAGGAGCACCTTCCCTCGGCGAGCTGGTAGCCCAGGGCAAGTCCAACCTGCAAGCGCCCTGGCTCGGCATCTCCGCCTTCCTGGTGCTGGCGGCCATGCTGACCCTGCTGGTGTTCATCGGCGAAGCCGCGCGCGATGCCTTCGATCCGAGGAAGTGAGATGAGCGAGAACCTGATTGAAATCCGCGACCTCTCCGTCGAGTTCGTCAGCGGCGAGAAGTGCCAGCGTGTCGTCGAAGGTGTCAGTTTCGACATCCGCAAGGGCGAAACCCTGGCCCTGGTAGGTGAAAGCGGCTCCGGCAAGTCGGTGACCGCGCATTCCATCCTGCGCCTCCTGCCCTACCCGCTCGCCCGCCACCCCAGCGGCAGCATCCACTACGCCGGCAAAGACCTGCTGAAGCTGACCGAGGGCAAACTGCGGGGCATTCGCGGCAACCGCATCGCCATGGTCTTCCAGGAGCCCATGACCTCGCTGAATCCGCTGCACAACATCGAGAAGCAGATCAACGAGGTGCTCGCCCTGCACAAGGGTTTGACCGGCAAGGCAGCCACGAAGCGCACCCTGGAGCTGCTGGAGATGGTCGGCATCCCCGAGCCGCACAAGCGCCTGAAGGCCTTTCCCCACGAGTTGTCCGGCGGCCAGCGGCAGCGGGTGATGATCGCGATGGCCCTGGCCAATGAGCCTGAGCTGCTGATCGCCGACGAACCCACTACCGCTCTGGACGTCACCGTCCAGCTGAAAATCCTCGAACTGCTCAAGGAGTTGCAAGCGCGGCTGGGCATGGCGTTGCTGCTGATCAGCCACGATCTCAACCTGGTTCGGCGAATTGCGCATCGCGTATGTGTCATGCAGCGCGGTTGCATCGTCGAACAAGCGTCGTGTGATGAGCTGTTCCACGCACCGCAGCATCCCTACACCCGGGAACTGCTCGGCGCCGAGCCTTCGGGCAAGCCAGCAGAGAACCCTGAGGGAGCACCACTGCTGGAGGTCAATGACCTTCGCGTGTGGTTCCCGATCAAGAAGGGGCTGCTGCGGCGCACCGTGGATCATGTGAAGGCCGTGGACGGCGTCAATTTCAGCCTGCTGCAGGGTCAGACCCTGGGCATCGTGGGCGAAAGCGGCTCCGGCAAGTCCACGTTAGGCCTGGCGATTCTCCGGTTGCTCGGCAGCCGGGGCGGCATCCGCTTCCAGGGCAAGTCCCTGGACGGCCTGTCGCAGAAGGATGTGCGGCCGTTCCGGCGCGAGATGCAGGTGGTCTTCCAAGACCCCTTCGGCAGTCTCAGCCCGCGCATGTGCGTGGGCGACATTGTCGGCGAGGGTTTGCGAATCCACCGCATCGGCACCGAAGCGGAGCAGGAACAGGCCATCATCGACGCGCTCCTGGAGGTAGGGCTGGATCCGGAAACCCGGCACCGCTACCCCCACGAGTTTTCCGGCGGGCAGCGGCAGCGGATTGCCATTGCCCGGGCATTGGTGCTGAAACCGGCACTGATCCTGCTGGACGAGCCCACCTCGGCGCTCGACCGGACGGTTCAGCGTCAGGTAGTGGAGTTGCTGCGCAGGCTACAGACCAAGTACGACCTGACATACCTGTTCATCAGCCATGATCTGGCGGTGGTCCGGGCACTTAGTCACCATCTGATGGTGATCAAGCACGGACAGGTGGTCGAACAGGGTCCGGCCGATGCCATCTTCGCTGCCCCGCAGCACAGCTATACGAAGCAGTTGCTGGAAGCCGCATTCCTGGCTCCGGAAACTGCCCATTAACCAGAAGAGGATGAAAGCACATGGGTTTTCTCGCCGGTAAGCGCGTACTGATCGTTGGCGTAGCCAGCAAACTGTCCATCGCATCGGGCATCGCTGCAGCCATGCATCGCGAAGGCGCCGAGCTCGCCTTCACCTATCAGAACGAGAAACTGAAAGGCCGCGTGGAAGAGTTCGCCGAAGGCTGGGGCTCCAGCGCCGAGCTGTGCTTCCCCTGCGACGTGGCCAAGGACGAAGAAATCGTCGCGGTCTTCGAGGCCCTGGCCAAGAAGTGGGACGGTCTGGACTGCATCGTGCACTCCGTAGGCTTCGCCCCCGGTGACCAGTTGGACGGCGACTTCACCGAAGTCACCACCCGTGACGGCTTCCGCATCGCCCACGACATCAGCGCCTACAGCTTCGTTGCCCTGGCCAAGGGCGGTCGCGAACTGATGAAGGGCCGCAATGGCAGCCTGCTGACCCTGTCCTACCTGGGCGCCGAACGCACCATGCCGAACTACAACGTCATGGGCATGGCCAAAGCCAGCCTGGAAGCTGGCGTTCGCTACCTGGCCGGCAGCCTCGGCCCGGAAGGCACTCGCGTCAACGCGATCTCCGCCGGTCCGATCCGCACCCTGGCCGCTTCCGGCATCAAGAGCTTCCGCAAGATGCTCGCCGCCAACGAGAAGCAGACTCCCCTGCGCCGTAACGTGACCATCGAAGAAGTCGGCAATGCCGGCGCCTTCCTGTGCTCCGACCTGGCTTCGGGCATCAGCGGCGAAATCATGTACGTCGACGGTGGCTTCAATACCACCGCCATGGGCAACATCGAAGACTGATAGTCGCCCGTGCAAAAAAGCCCGCACTCATGCGGGCTTTTTTGTGGACGCTAGTAAACGCATTCGCCCCGTAGGAGCGAGCTCTGCTCGCGAAGCGAAGCTGGGCTCACAAAAGAAAAAGGCCGCATAAGCGGCCTTCTTCTTCAGCGTATTGATCAGAAGCGTTCGATCTTCGCTTTCTCTTCGACTTGACGGCGGTAGGAAGCGAAATCCTGCTGACCGCTGCGCGAGGCGAGGAATCGGCTGTACATCGCCTTTTCCTGCTCGGAGAGCTTCTCTTCCGGAACATTGACGCCATTCAGGCGGATGACCACGTAGTCGCCGTTGTTCAGCTTCACGCCAGTGAACTCGGGCTTGTCTGCGGCGGCCGGCTTCGGCATGCGGAAGAGGGTCTGCAGCAGCAGCGGCTCGATGCCTTCCTGGCTGCGGGTAGCGGCTTCCACCACGTTCCAGGACTGACCTTCCTGAGCTTGCTCAACCGGGGTCTTGCCTTCGCGCAGGCTGGCAATCAGGGCATCGCCCTTGGTCTTGACGGCTTCGCCGGCCTTTTGGCCTACCAGATGCTGGCGAATGCTGTCGCCGACCTTGTCCAGGCCAAGCTGCTCAGGCTTCTTGTGCTCCTTGACGCGCAGGACGATCACGGTATCCGGGTCCAGCTCGATCGCCGAGCTGTTGGCACCGTCTTCCAGCACTTCCAGACTGAAAGCAGCCTGGAGGACCTGGCGGTTGGCAGTCAGGCCTTCACCACCTTCGCGACCGAAGGGAGCGCTGGTCTTCACTTCCAGGTTCAGTTCCTGGGCCGGCTGGGCCAGGTCGGAAGCCTCGAACGCGGCGTCTTCCAGTTCCTTGCTCACTTCAACGAAGCGCTGTTCGACCTGCTGGGCCTTGATGTCGTGCTCCAGCTTCGGCTTGAGGCTTTCGAAGCTCGGGACTTCCGGCTCCTGCACGCCCAGCAGCTTGATCAGGTGCCAGCCGTACTGGGTACGTACGGGGGTGGAAACCTCATCCTGTTTCAGCGCATACAGCGACTCTTCGAAGGCGGGCTCGTATACGCCGGGGCCTGCGAAGCCCAGGTCACCACCGTTGGCGGCGGAGCCGGAGTCATCGGAGAACTCCTTGGCCAGTGCGGCGAAATCTTCACCCTTGTCCAGGCGCTGCTTGACCTGTTCGATCTTCGCCTTGGCCTGCTCCTCGTTGAGCTTGTCGCTGACCTCCACGAGGATGTGGGCGGCCTGACGCTGCTCAGCCAGGTTGCTGATCTCTTTCTGGTACTGCGCCTTGAGGTCTTCTTCCTTGGCTTCGACCTGGTCGAAGAAGGCGGCCTTCTTCAGCTCGACGTACTCGATCACAACCTGCTCGGGACTCTTGAACTGGTCGACATGAGCGTCGTAGTAGGTCTTCAGCTCTTCATCGGAAACGCTGACGGCAGCCGGATCGGCCTTCAGGGTCAGAGTCGCGAAATCGCGGGTCTGTTTTTCCAGGCGGGCGAAGGCTTCAACTTCCGCATCGGTCACGAAGCCGCTACCGGCCAGACCCGCACGGAGTTGGCCAATGAGCATTTCTTGCTCGAGCATCTGACGGAATTGCAGACGGTTGTAGTTCATCTGGCGGATGACCTGATCGAAGCGGTCGGCATTGAACTTGCCGTCCACCTGGAACTCCGGCGTCTGCAGGATGAGTTGGTCAAGGGCGCCTTGGGAGAAAGCGAAATCGGCATCACCGGCTGCTTGCAGCAGGAGTTTGCGCTCGATCAGGCCTTTCAGTGCGGCTTCGCGCAGCAGCTTTTCGTCCAGAAGGGAGGCATCGAAGTCCTTGCCCAACTGCTGCTGCAGCTGACGGCGCTGCATGTTCACTGCTTCGCTCAGCTGGTCCTGGGTGATTTCGTCACCGTTGACCTCAGCCGCGTTCTGGCGATTGCTGGTGGCATTGAAAATGGCGTCGAAGCCGGTCAGCGCCAGCAGCGCGATAATGACGCCAATGATGGTTTTGGCAATCCACCCCTGTGAATTGTCCCGTATGTTCTGCAGCATGGGTCCCCCAGAAACGGCCGCATTGAGTCGCAGCCGAGTAACGCGGGTAGAGTATCCGAATATGAGAAAGGCGCATCCTAGGATGCGCCTTCTCGTAGCTTGCGGAGTCTGAGATTCGACCTCTCTGGTGGTAGGAAGAAACTCCCTGATTCCACCGCTCCGCTATCGAGCCAGGTTGAACCCGACCCGGTCGGGCAGAGCCCGAAAGACGCTTAGTTGACGGCGTCTTTCAGAGCTTTGCCAGCTTTGAAGCCAGGGATCTTGGCAGCAGCGATCTTGATCGGCTTGCCAGTCTGCGGGTTACGGCCAGTACGAGCAGCACGCTCTTTAACAGCGAAAGTACCGAAGCCAACCAGCACCACGGAGTCACCAGCCTTCAGAGCGCCAGTAACGGATTCGATAACTGCGTCCAGCGCGCGGCCAGCTACAGCTTTCGGGATGTCAGCAGATGCGGCGATAGCATCAATCAGTTCCGACTTGTTCACTCTTAAGTCCCCTTATTTCTGTTGAGTTGTTTCTTAGTTGTTTGGTGTAAGCAAAGCGGGTGCTGGATGGCCTGCTAACACATAAGAGCCGCTTTATAACAAGGGCTCGAAAAATGTGTCAAGAAAGCCCCCCGGCTAATGCGTGCTGATTCGCTCCTTGGAATCAGTCTCGCGCTTGTCATCCTTTGCAACCATCTCCGGAGCCGCATCGGGCAAGGGCTCCGGGGCGTATTGCAGCGCAATTTGCAGGACCTCGTCAATCCATTTAACCGGTTTAATCGCCAAGTCTTGCTTGATATTTTCGGGAATTTCTTTGAGATCGCGCACATTCTCTTCGGGAATGATCACGGTCTTGATTCCACCACGATGCGCGGCCAGTAGTTTCTCTTTCAAACCACCAATCGCGAGTACCTGGCCACGCAGAGTAATCTCCCCGGTCATGGCCACATCTGCACGAACCGGAATTTGCGTCATGGCCGAAACGAGAGCCGTGCACATACCGATACCGGCGCTGGGACCATCCTTCGGAGTGGCACCTTCCGGCATGTGGATGTGAATGTCGCGCTTCTCGTGGAAGTCTGCCGGGATACCCAGACTCTTCGCACGACTACGTACCACGGTCAGGGCCGCTGTAATGGACTCGGCCATCACGTCACCCAGCGAACCGGTCTTGGTCAACTGACCCTTGCCAGGAACGACCGCCGCTTCGATGGTCAGCAGTTCACCGCCAACCTGGGTCCAGGCCAGGCCAGTCACTTGACCGATCTGATCCTGTTGCTCGGCCAGTCCGTAGCGATACTTGCGCACGCCCAGGAAGTGTTCGAGGGACTCAGCAGTAACTTGCACTGCGAAGCGCTTCTCGCGGGCATGCTCTTTCACAGCCTTGCGGCAAACCTTGGCAATCTGGCGCTCAAGGCTACGCACACCAGCTTCGCGGGTGTAGTAGCGGATGATGTCGCGGATGGCTGCCTCGTCGAACTCCAGTTCGCCCTTCTTCAGCCCATTTGATTTGGTCTGCTTGGGCGCGAGGTATTTGACGGCGATGTTGACCTTTTCGTCTTCGGTGTAGCCCGGCAGACGGATCACTTCCATACGATCCAGCAACGGGGCCGGAATGTTCATGGAGTTGGCGGTGCAGAGGAACATCACGTCCGAGAGGTCGTAGTCGACTTCCAGGTAATGGTCGTTGAAGTTGTGGTTCTGCTCCGGATCGAGCACTTCCAACAGCGCAGACGCAGGATCACCGCGCATGTCGCTGCCCATCTTGTCGATCTCGTCGAGCAGGAACAGCGGGTTACGCACACCAACCTTGGTCATCTTCTGGATCAGGCGACCCGGCATGGAACCAATATAGGTGCGGCGATGGCCACGGATTTCAGCTTCGTCGCGCACGCCACCCAAGGCCATGCGCACGAACTTGCGATTGGTGGCATGGGCAATGGACTCGGCGAGCGAGGTCTTGCCGACGCCGGGCGGGCCAACCAGGCAAAGAACCGGGCCTTTTACCTTTTTCACGCGCTTCTGCACGGCAAGGTATTCGAGGATGCGTTCCTTGACCTCATCCAAGCCGTAATGGTCGGCGTCGAGGATATCTTCGGCCTTGGCCAGGTCGAGGCGAACCTTGCTCTCGGCCTTCCACGGTACATTGACCAGCCAATCGATGTAGGAGCGTACTACGGTCGCTTCGGCAGACATCGGCGACATCTGCTTCAGCTTGTTCAGCTCGGCATTGGCCTTGGCCAGTGCTTCCTTGGTCAGGCCGGCATTGTCGATGCGCTTCTTCAGCTCCTCGACTTCGTTGTGGCCTTCGTCGATGTCGCCCAGCTCTTTCTGAATGGCCTTCATTTGCTCATTCAGGTAGTACTCGCGCTGGCTGCGCTCCATCTGTTTCTTGACGCGGCCGCGGATACGCTTCTCGACCTGCAACAGGTCGATTTCGGCATCCAGCAGTGCCAGCACATGCTCGACCCGCTCGGAGAGGTCGGTCAGCTCGAGAATTTCCTGCTTCTGCTCGATCTTCAGCGCCATGTGAGCAGCCATGGTGTCGACCAGGCGGCCCGGCTCATCGATGCTGTTCAGTGAGGAAAGCACCTCGGACGGCACTTTCTTGCCCAGTTGCACGTACTGTTCGAACTGGCTGAGCAAGCTACGGATGAATACTTCGGATTCACGCTCGCCCGCATCGACTTCATCGATCAGGCTGACTTCGGCACGGCAATGCCCATCCACCTCGATGAAACGCTCGATCGAGCCACGCTGCTCGCCCTCTACCAGCACCTTCACGGTGCCGTCCGGCAATTTCAGCAGCTGGAGCACGGTAGCGACGGTGCCCATGCGATACAGGGCGTCTTCGCCCGGATCGTCATCGGCGGGGTTCTTCTGGGCAACCAGGAGAATCTGCTTGTCCCCCGTCATCGCGGCCTCGAGCGCCTCGATGGATTTCTCACGCCCTACGAAAAGCGGGATGACCATGTGCGGATAGACCACGACATCGCGCAATGGTAGGAGAGGTAATTCAGCAGTCGTATTCATGGTATCAGCTCTACGGCGGCCCTAAGGCCGTAAACAGATGGGAAAACCCTTGGCCCTAAGATGGGGTTAGGCCCGGGAAAAAACAAGCTTTGAGGCAGGAAATGCAAAGGGGCCCGCAGGCCCCTTTGTTTCATCAAGCGTCAGGCGCCGCCTTGGCAGGCTGCTCGTTGTTCTCGTAGATCAACAGAGGCTTGGACGATCCTTCGATGACACTTTCGTCGATGACTACCTTGCTTACATCTGTTTGAGAGGGAATCTCATACATGGTGTCGAGCAGAATGCCTTCGAGGATGGAACGCAGGCCACGGGCACCGGTCTTGCGCTCGAGCGCACGATGGGCAACGGCCTTGAGTGCGTCGGGACGGAACTCGAGGTCCACGCCTTCCATTTCGAACAGCTTGGTGTACTGCTTGGTCAGCGCGTTCTTCGGCTCGGTGAGAATCTGCATCAGAGCAGCTTCGTCCAGCTCGTCGAGGGTAGCGATGACCGGCAGACGACCCACGAACTCGGGAATAAGGCCGAACTTCACCAGATCTTCCGGCTCTACTTCGCGGAGCGCTTCGCCCACCTTCTTGCCCAGGTCCTTACTGCGGACCTCGGCGTTGAAGCCGATGCCACCTCTGGTGGAACGGTTCTGGATCACTTTCTCCAGGCCGGCAAATGCACCACCGCAGATGAACAGGATGTTGCGAGTATCGACCTGCAGGAACTCCTGCTGCGGATGCTTGCGCCCGCCCTGCGGCGGAACCGAGGCAACGGTGCCTTCGATCAGCTTCAGCAGTGCCTGCTGCACGCCTTCGCCCGAAACATCTCGGGTGATCGACGGGTTATCCGACTTACGGGAAATCTTGTCGATTTCGTCGATATAGACGATACCCATCTGGGCCTTCTCGACGTCGTAGTCGCACTTCTGCAGCAGCTTCTGGATGATGTTCTCGACGTCCTCACCCACATAGCCAGCCTCGGTGAGGGTGGTGGCGTCGGCGATGGTGAAGGGAACATTCAGCAGACGAGCCAGAGTTTCAGCCAGCAGGGTCTTGCCCGAACCGGTAGGGCCGATCAGCAGGATGTTGCTCTTGCCCAGTTCGACATCATCTTTCTTGTCACGCTGGTTCAGGCGCTTGTAGTGGTTGTACACCGCTACCGCGAGCACTTTCTTCGCACGTTCCTGGCCAATTACATACTGGTCGAGGATGTTGCGGATTTCCTTGGGCGCGGGCAGCTTGTGCGCACTGCTCTCGGCCTGGGCTTCCTGCACCTCCTCGCGGATGATGTCATTGCACAGGTCGACGCACTCGTCGCAGATAAATACGGAGGGACCGGCAATCAGTTTGCGCACTTCGTGCTGGCTTTTGCCGCAGAAGGAGCAATAAAGCAGTTTGCCGTTGTCCTCGCCGTTGCGGGTGTCAGTCATTCGATCGATCCAATCGGGTAGGCGTGAAACACAAGATGAAGGCAAATGCGGGCATTTTCAACCCCGCGAAACGGCCGGATATTCTCCGGCCGCGGTCCTGCGGATGGGCTTAGCCCGCGATCTGGCGCTTGTTGAGCACCTGGTCGATCAGGCCGTATTTGACTGCTTCGTCGCCACTCATGAAGTTGTCGCGGTCGGTATCGCGGGCGATCACGTCGATTGGCTGGTCACAGTGGTCAGCCAGGATCTTGTTCAGGCGCTCGCGGATAGTCAGGATTTCACGCGCGTGAATCTCGATATCCGACGCCTGGCCCTGGAAGCCGCCCAGCGGCTGGTGAATCATCATCCGCGAATGCGGTAGGCAGTAACGCTTGCCTGCCGCGCCGCCAGCCAGCAACAACGCACCCATGCTGCACGCCTGACCGATGCACAGGGTCGAAACGTCGGGCTTGATGAATTGCATGGTGTCGTAGATCGACATGCCGGCAGTAACCGAACCGCCCGGGGAGTTGATGTAGAGCTGGATGTCCTTGTCGGGGTTCTCGGCCTCGAGGAACAGCAGCTGCGCCACCACCAGGTTGGCCATGTAGTCTTCGACCGGGCCCACCAGGAAGATCACGCGTTCCTTCAACAGGCGCGAATAGATGTCGTAAGCGCGCTCGCCACGGGCGGACTGCTCGATGACCATCGGCACCAGGCCACCAGCGGCTTGGATGTCAGGCATTTGCTGCATAAAAGAATTGCGGGACATGTCCGGCGATCACTCCCTAATTGAATAGTCATGTCTTAAAGACGCATAAGCCAGCTCGGAGGCTGGCTTATGGTGTACTCGAAGGAGGCGGAACAATCAGTCGGCTTGCGGAGCTTCTGCCGGCTTGACTGCCTCTTCGTAGGAAACCGACTTGTCGGTTACGTTGGCCTTCTGCAGGACAGTATCTACAACTTGTTCTTCCAGCACAACAGAACGAACTTCGTTCAGTTGCTGGTCGTTCTTGTAGTACCAGGCCACGACTTGCTCCGGCTCCTGGTAAGCGGAAGCCATCTCTTCGATCAGCTCACGCACGCGGGCTTCGTCAGGCTTCAGCTCGAACTGCTTGACCACTTCAGCAACGATCAGGCCCAGCGCGACACGGCGCTTGGCTTGCTCTTCGAACAGCTCAGCCGGCAGTTGCTCGGGGTTGATGTTGCCGCCGAACTGCTGGACAGCCTGAACGCGCAGACGGTTGACTTCGTTACCGATCAGAGCCTTCGGCACTTCGACCGGGTTGGCAGCCAGCAGGCCGTCCATTACCTGGTTCTTCACCTTGGACTTGGTGGCCTGACGCAGCTCACGCTCCATGTTCTTGCGAACTTCGGTGCGGAAGCCTTCCAGACCGCCTTCCTTGATGCCGAACAGGGAGAAGAACTCGTCGTTCAGCTCAGGCAGTTGCGGAGCGGAAACGCTGTTGACGGTCACGGTGAACTCGGCAGTCTTGCCGGCCAGATCCAGGTTCTGGTAGTCAGCCGGGAAAGTCGGGTTGATCACGCGCTCTTCGCCAGCCTTGACGCCTACCAGAGCCTCTTCGAAGCCCGGAATCATGCGACCGGAACCCAGCACCAGCGGGGTGCCTTTGGCGGTACCGCCAGCGAAGGCTTCGCCATCGATCTTGCCGACGAAGTCGATGTTCAGCTGGTCGCCATTCTCGGCAGCGCGCTCAACAGCCTCGAAGCGGGTGTTCTGCTTGCGCAGGATGTCCAGCATGTTGTCGACGTCAGCGTCGCCAACTTCAGCCTGCAGGCGCTCGATGGCGATGCCTTCGAAGCCGGAAACCTGGAACTCGGGGAATACTTCGAAGGTAGCGATGTATTCCAGATCCTTGCCCTTCTCGAACACTTTCGGCTCGACGGCCGGAGCACCAGCCGGGTTCAGCTTCTGCTCGACAACAGCTTCATAGAAGGAGGACTGGATCAGATCGCCCAGTACTTCCTGACGAGCGGAATCTTCGAAACGCTGGCGAATGACGCTCATCGGCACTTTGCCCGGGCGGAAGCCGGCAACTTTGGCGCGGCGGGCAGTCTGCTGCAGGCGCTTGGTCACTTCGTCCTCGACGCGCTCGGCCGGCACGCCGATGGTCATGCGGCGCTCAAGAGCGGAGGTGCTTTCTACAGAAACTTGCATGGATATTCCTCGTTGCACAGACATTAGCCGGCCGTTCCGGCCCCAGAATCAAGGGCATGCATTCTAGTGGGTCGATTTGCAGAAGTCACCCAGCAGAAACAGCCGGCAAAAGGAAGGGATAGAAGAAACGGAAATCAGCAGCCTTGAGTGGCAGGCATCGGCCCGATTCCCTCACTGCGAAAGGCACGCCCACGAAAGGCTGAGCCGGAAATGAAAACGCCAGGCATCAAGCCTGGCGTTTTCACGAATATGGGGTGGACGATGGGAATCGAACCCACGACACCAGGAGCCACAATCCTGTGCTCTACCAACTGAGCTACGCCCACCATATTACGCATTTGCCGATTTGCATCGGCAGCGGAGACCTTTGGTCACCGCTCAACAACCTGAATCGCCAAGAACCGCGGGCATCCACTATTCAATACGACTCGAACATCATGGTGCGGACGGAGAGACTCGAACTCTCACGCCTTGCGGCGCTGGAACCTAAATCCAGTGTGTCTACCAATTCCACCACGTCCGCGAGAGGCAACGCTTGAAACAAAATCGCCAGGCGCGTGGCCTGGCGACTTCTCGAATATGGGGTGGACGATGGGAATCGAACCCACGACACCAGGAGCCACAATCCTGTGCTCTACCAACTGAGCTACGCCCACCATATCGCATTGCTTGTGCCAAATGTGCCAATTGGCACGCCCGGCAGGACTCGAACCTGCGACCATCCGCTTAGAAGGCGGATGCTCTATCCAGCTGAGCTACGGGCGCTTATATCTGCGAGCAGACTATAAAGCTTTGGCCTGGACTGAATCACCTGGATCCAGCCTTGCCATCTTACCCAGCGACAGGCTGTGCTCGACAAGCGGGGCGCATGTTATAGCCAGCCCCACCCCTCGTCAACAGGAAAATTGAAAAAAATCAGAAAGATAAAGGGCTTACGGGAAAATGCTGACCAGCCGCCTTTGCCCGCCCGCCCCTCCATGCGAGAATACGCGCCCTTTTTAGGCCTTCCCGATGGTTAATCTAGCGTCATGACCGCACAACTGATCGACGGCAAAACGATCGCCGCCCGCCTCCGCCAGCAGATAGCCCAACGTGTCGCCGAGCGTCGCCAGCAGGAACTTCGCGTCCCCGGCCTCGCCGTGATTCTGGTCGGCAGCGATCCCGCCTCCCAGGTCTACGTCGCGCACAAGCGCAAGGACTGCGAGGAAGTCGGCTTTCTTTCCGAAGCGCATGACCTGCCCGCCAGCACCAGTCAGGCCGAACTCCTGGCATTGATCGACCGCCTCAATGAAGACCCGGCCATCGACGGCATCCTGGTCCAACTGCCGCTGCCGGAACACCTGGATGCTTCGCAACTGCTGGAACGCATTCACCCCGACAAGGACGTGGACGGCTTCCATCCCTATAACGTCGGCCGCCTCGCCCAACGCATTCCCCTGCTCCGCCCCTGCACACCCAAGGGCATCATGACCCTGCTGGAGAGCACCGGCGCGAACCTCTATGGCATGAACGCAGTTGTCGTAGGCGCGTCCAACATCGTCGGCCGCCCCATGGCCCTAGAACTGCTGCTGGCCGGCTGCACCGTGACCGTCACCCACCGATTCACCAAGGATCTCGCTGGCCACGTGGCCAACGCGGACCTCGTAGTCGTGGCCGCCGGCAAGCCTGGGCTGGTCAAGGGCGAATGGATCAAGCCCGGCGCCATCGTCATCGACGTCGGCATCAACCGTCAGGACGACGGCAAGCTGGTAGGCGATGTGGAGTATGACGTGGCCGCACAACGCGCCAGCTGGATCACTCCGGTTCCGGGCGGCGTCGGCCCCATGACGCGTGCCTGCCTGCTGGAAAACACGCTGTACGCCGCAGAGGCACTCCACGCCTGAGGCAAGCAGACATGAAAAAGGCCGCGAAATGCGGCCTTTTTTATTTGGGCAACCCGGCTTAGTCGGCCAGGCGCCAGGTAGTGCCACCCTTGCCGTCTTCCAGCACCACGCCCATGGCGGTCAACTGGTCACGGATGCGGTCGGATTCAGCCCAGTTCTTTTCCGAACGCGCTTGCAGCCGCGCCTGAATCAGCGCCTCGACCTCCGCGGCATCAACCTTGCCCTCGGCGCCCGCGCGCAAGAACGCATCCGGCTCCAACTGAAGCACGCCGAGCAGGCCGGCCAGCTCCTTCAGTCGCGCCGCCAGGGCAGCGGCAGCCTGAAGGTCGCCATCGCGCAGTCGATTGACCTCACGCACCATCTCGAAGAGCACAGCACAGGCTTCCGGACTGTTGAAGTCGTCATCCATAGCTGCCGCGAAGCGCTCGACGAAGGCATCACCGCCAGCCGGCGCAACCTCAGGCAACCCCTTGAGGGCGTGATAGAAGCGCTCCAGAGCGCCCTTCGCTTCCTTGAGGCTCTCTTCGGAATAGTTGATCGGGCTGCGGTAATGGCTGGACACCAGCAGATAACGCACCACCTCGGGATGATACTTCTCCAGCACCTCACGAATGGTGAAGAAGTTGCCCAACGACTTGGACATCTTCTCGCCATCCACGCGCACCGCCCCGGCATGCATCCAGGACTTGGCGTAGAGCTTGCCGGTGGCCGCCTCGCTCTGCGCGATCTCATTCTCGTGGTGCGGGAACACCAGATCCGGCCCACCGCCATGAATGTCGAACGTCTCGCCCAGGCAGCAGGTGGACATCACCGAGCACTCGATATGCCAGCCCGGACGACCTGCACCCCACGGAGAATCCCAGCTCGGCTCGCCCGGCTTGGCGCCTTTCCAGAGCACGAAGTCCAGCGGGTCTTCCTTGATTTCATCCACTTCGATGCGGGCGCCGATCTTCAGTTCGTCGATCTTGCGCCGCGACAGCTTGCCGTAACCTTGGAACTTGCCGACGCGGTAGTACACATCGCCATTCCCCGGCGCGTATGCGAACCCCTTGTCGATCAGGGTCTGAATCATTTCGTGCATACCGGCGATGTGGCCGGTGGCACGCGGCTCGATGTCCGGACGCAGCACGGAGAGGCGCGCCTCATCCTCATGCATCGCCGCAATCATGCGATCCACCAGCGCCTCAAACGGCTCACCGTTCTCGTTGGCGCGACGGATGATCTTGTCGTCGATGTCAGTGATGTTGCGCACGTAGGTGAGGTCGTAGCCACGATGACGCAGCCAGCGCGCCACCACGTCGAAGGCCACCATCACGCGGGCATGGCCGATATGGCAGAAGTCATAGACCGTCATGCCGCAGACATACATGCGCACCTGGTTGCCGACCAGCGGCTGCAGCGGTTCCTTGGTCTTGCTGAGCGTGTTGTAGATCGACAGCGCCATCATTGCCCCCAGGAATCGCGCAGGGTCACGGTGCGGTTGAATACCGGCTTGCCGGGCTGGGTCTCTTTCAGGTCGGCAACGAAGTAGCCTTCGCGCTCGAACTGGAAGCGATCTTCCGGCTGGGCCTGAGCCAGCGAAGGCTCGGCACGGCAACCACTGAGCACCTGCAGGGAATCCGGGTTGATGTTGTCGAGGAAGCTGCCGCCCTCCTCCGATTTCTCCGGATTCGCCGAACGGAACAGGCGGTCATACAGACGCACTTCGCACTCGACGCTGCCCTCGGCCGGCACCCAATGGATCACACCCTTGACCTTACGGCCTTCGGGGTTCTTGCCCAGGGTTTCCGGATCATAGGAGCAGCGCAGCTCGACGATGTTGCCATCGGCATCTTTGACGGCCTCGTCGGCGCGGATCACGTAGCTGCCACGCAGGCGCACCTCGCCACCCGGGATCAGGCGCTTGTAGCCGGCAGGCGGGACTTCTTCGAAGTCACCAGCATCGATGAACAGCTCACGGCCGAACGGCAGGACGCGCACGCCCATGTCTTCCTTCGGATGGCGCGGCAGCTCTAGGCTCTCGACCTGGCCTTCCGGGTAGTTGGTGATAACCACTTTAAGAGGCTTCAGCACGCACATGGCACGCGGCGCAGTGGCATCCAGATGGTCGCGGATGCTGAATTCCAGCATGCCGACATCGACCACGCCGCTGGCACGGTTCACGCCGATCATTTCGCAGAAATTGCGGATCGACTCCGGGGTATAGCCCCGGCGGCGATAACCGGACAGGGTCGACATGCGCGGATCGTCCCAGCCGTTCACATGGCCTTCATCCACCAACTGCTTGAGCTTGCGCTTGCTGGTGATGGTGTAGTTCAGGTTCAGACGCGAGAACTCGTACTGGCGCGGCTGTGCCGGAACCGACAGGTTCTCCAGGAACCATTCGTAGAGGGGGCGGTGATCCTCGAACTCCAGGGTGCAAATGGAGTGAGTGATGCCCTCGATGGCATCCGACTGACCATGAGTGAAGTCATAACTCGGGTAGATGCACCACTTGTCACCGGTCTGGTGGTGATGGGCATGGCGGATGCGATAGAGGATCGGATCGCGCAGGTTCATGTTCGGCGAAGTCATGTCGATCTTCGCGCGCAGGGAACGGGCGCCGTCCGGGAACTCACCGGCCTTCATGCGCGCGAACAGGTCCAGGTTTTCGTCCACGGAGCGGTCGCGGAACGGACTGTTCTTGCCCGGCTCGGTCAAGCTGCCGCGGTACTCACGCGCCGCTTCTGGCGACAGGTCGCAGACGAAAGCCTTGCCGGTCTTGATCAGCTCGATGGCCCAGTCGTGCAGCTGGTCGAAATAGTTCGACGCGTAACGTTCCTCGCCGGCCCACTGGAAGCCCAGCCACTTCACGTCACTCTCGATGGCGTCGATGTATTCCTGGTCTTCCTTCGCCGGGTTGGTGTCGTCGAAGCGCAGATGGCAATCACCGCCGAATTCCTTGGCCAGGCCGAAGTTCAGGCAGATCGACTTGGCATGACCAATGTGCAGGTAGCCATTGGGCTCCGGCGGGAAGCGGGTGACGATCTTGGTGTGCTTGCCGGCGTCCAGATCCGCCTGAACGATCTGGCGCAGGAAGTTGGAAGCGGCGGGAGTCTCTGGCTTGCTCATGGGGTCCTTACATCTGGCTGGTGCGCGGCTCAGGGTAGGCCGGCCAAATCAAAGCGCTTATCATAGCCGAAGCTGTCAATCCCCTGACAGGCCTTGGATTTCTCGATAGAGCGAATAGCCAAATGATCAAGCTGCACACCAACCACGGCGTCATCACCCTGCAACTCTTCGAAGACAAAGCCCCGGAAACCGTGGCCAACTTCAAGGAATACGTGAAATCCGGCCATTACGACGGCACCGTCTTCCACCGTGTAATCGGCAACTTCATGATCCAGGGCGGCGGTTTCGAGCCGGGCATGAAGCAGAAATCCACCCGTGCGCCCATCAAGAACGAGGCCAACAACGGCCTGTCCAACAAGGTCGGCACCGTCGCCATGGCCCGCACCATGGAGCCTCACTCGGCCTCTGCCCAGTTCTTCATCAACGTTGCCGACAACACCTTCCTCAACCACAGCGCGCCGACCGTACAGGGCTGGGGCTATGCGGTGTTCGGTGAAGTGGTAGAAGGCATGGACGTGGTCAACAAGATCAAGGGCGTCGCCACCACCATGAAAGCTGGCCACCAGGACGTCCCGGTCGATGACGTAATCATCGAGAAGGCCGAGATCGCCGAGTGATATTGCTGATCTCCGATCTGCATCTCGAAGAGGAACGCCCGGACATTACCCGGGCGTTTCTTCATTTCCTGCAGACCCGAGCGCCGCAGGCCGAAGCTCTCTACATCCTCGGAGACTTCTTCGAAGCCTGGATCGGTGACGACGCGATGACACCCTTCCAGCGTTCGATCGCCCAAGCCCTGCGCAAGCTCGCCGATAGCGGTACCCGTATCTTCCTCATGCACGGCAACCGTGACTTCATGATCGGCGGGACCTTCTGCCGCGAAGCCGGCTGCACCCTGCTGAAGGACCCGAGCCTGGTGCAGATGAACGGCGAGGCGGTTCTGCTGATGCACGGCGACAGCCTGTGCACTCAGGATGAGGCATATATGCGGCTGCGCAGGTGGCTGCGTAATCCGGTGAGCCTGTTCATCCTGCGCAACCTGCCACTGGCGACGCGCCACAAGCTCGCGCGCAAGCTACGCAAGGAAAGCCGCATGCAGACGCGGCAGAAAGCCGTGGAAATCACCGACGTCACTCCGAAAGAAATTCCACGCATGCTCCGCCAGTTCGGTGCAAGGACCCTGATCCACGGGCACACCCATCGCCCCGGCACTCACGAACTGGAACTGGACGGTCAACCGGCCCGGCGCATCGTCCTCGGCGACTGGGACCGGCAAGGCTGGGCACTTCAGGTTGACGAGCGGGGTTTCCAACAGGCCCCATTCAACCTGGATTGACTCCCCCGCTCCCAACGAAAAAGCGCCCCTCGGGGCGCTTTTTCCATTCATCAGGCGGGCACGCCGCTGTGGAAGCGGAATTCCTCGTCGGGTGACTCGATCAGCTCCTGCTCAGCCACCCGAACTTTCTCGATGCAGTGGTCGACATCCCGCGCCTCGCCGTACTGATAGGCCAGCTTCAGGTAGCCCTGATAGTGACGGGACTCGCTTTTCAGCAATCCGCCGTAGAACTTCGCCAGTTCTTCATCCAGATGTGGCACCAGTGCCTCGAAACGCTCGCACGAGCGCGCCTCGATGTAAGCCCCCACCACCAGCGTATCCACCAGTTTCTGCGGCTCATGGGCGCGCACGAACTTGCGCAGGCCGGACGCGTAGCGCGATGCCGAGACGGGTTTCAGGTCGATCTTGCGGCGCTTCATGATGCGCAGCACCTGCTCGTGATGCACCAGCTCCTCACGAGCCAGACGGGACATGAAGTTGATCAGATCCAGCCGGGTCGAATACTTGGCCATTAACGCCATGGCTGTGGACGCCGCCTTGTACTCGTTGTTCTTGTGGTCGATCAGCAGGGTTTCCTGATCGGCCAATGCCGCCGCCACCCAGGCATCGGGGGTACGACAGGCAAGGAAGTCATGGATCTCGGGCAGGTTCACAAGCGGCTCTCATCATGCTGGGGGCCACGCTGGCCGGGCTCCCGAAGGCGGAGCATTATACGAATGCAGGAAGCGACGACCAGCCTGGGCCGCTTGATATATGTCAAGAACACCAAAGCGAAATCGGGACTACATTTGTTTTGGCTATAAGCCATCGACAGGGAGATGAGGACCATGCAAGCCATTCGCAGCATTCTGGTGGTATTGGAGCCGGACCGGCCGGAGGGCCTCGCCCTGAAACGGGCAAAACTGATCGCCGGAGTGACCCAGTCGCACCTGCATCTGCTGATCTGCGACCGCAAGGGCGACCATGCCGACTATCTCAGCGATCTGGCCGAATCGCTCAAGGCTGAAGGCTATAGCGCCAGCACCCAGCAGAGCTGGCTGGAGAACCAGCACCAGACCATCATCGCTGCGCAACAGGCCGAAGGCTGCGGCCTGGTCATCAAGCAGCACGTTCCCGATAACCCGCTGAAGAAAGCCCTGCTCACACCGGACGATTGGAAGCTCCTGCGCTTCTGCCCCGGCCCCGTACTGATGGTCAAGACCGACAGGCCCTGGACCGGCGGAAACATCCTGGCAGCGGTGGACGTGGGCAACAGCGATGGTGAACACCGCACCCTGCACGCCACTATCGTCAGCCACGGCTACGACATCGCCAGTCTGGCTCACGGCACCCTGCACGTGATCAGTGCCCACCCGTCGCCCATGCTCTCGGCGGCGGACCCAACTTTCCAGCTCAAGGAAACCATCGAGGCCCGCTACCGCGACGAATGCCGCGCCTTCCAGGCTGAATATGATGTCAGCGACGAACGGCTGCATATCGAGGAAGGGCCGGCTGACGTACTGATCCCCCACGTCGCCCACAAGCTCGGAGCCGCTGTCACCGTGATCGGTACCGTCGCACGCTCAGGCCTGTCCGGCGCACTGATCGGAAATACGGCCGAAGTGGTGCTGGATACCCTGGAAAGCGACGTCCTGGTCCTCAAACCCGATGCGATCATCGCCCACCTGGAGGAACTGGTCGCCCAGCGCTGATCCCCACCCACGAAAAAAGCCGCCTGATGGCGGCTTTTTTTGGTTTCAGACGCGACTCTCGACGCCCTCCCGCAGGAAGCGCGGAGCGATGTAGCGTTCGTAGTGAGCCTCGGACAGCAGGAAGAATTCCCGATCAATGGCTTCCCGCAACTCCGGGAGTGCCCAGTCGCGAAATTCTGGAAGGAGCGAGATGCCATAGGCATCCAGACGATTGATCATTCGCGAGGCTCGCGCGATCAATTGGTAGGCCCAGCAGTATGGGGACTGTTCAGGCACGAAACGCACCTGGCGCTGCTCCAGCTGGTGCCGCAGGCGTTGCGGATCGAACACCTCCAGCTTGGCCTCCATCACCTGCACCAGCAGGATTTCCAGGCGCCGCCAGACCGCGCGTTTCTCCTCCTCGTTGTAGAGGTTCCAGCTCACCACCTCATGATGGAAACGCTTGCAGCCCCGGCACACGTGATCGCCATAGACGGTTGAACAGAGGCCGACGCAAGGCGTCTTGATGCGCTGGTTGGACATGTGGAGGCGAATTCGGCAGGTAAAACAGGCCGGCCATCTTAGCCCTTTGTCTAATCAGGGTCACGCTCAGGGAAATAGGGATTCCGTCTTAACTTTGTCGAGCCTTTCCTTTAGAATCGGCCCGCCATTTTAGGCGCCGATATCCGTTGGAAGCTGTTTTCAAAGCGTCACGAGCACAGTCGATCCGGCAGGAAATAATGGCGCTGGGCATCCCGCCCGGGATGTCCGCCGCCAGCCCTCATCAGGCCTTCCTTCCGGCGTAAAACTTTGAAAACAGCTTCTCGATGGAGGCCGCCGAAACCTTGGCCAGACAGCCCAAAAAGCTGTGCGGCGCATGCGTTCGGCGGATTCCTGGATGAGCGCCCTGGACGATTCCAGGGCCACTGATGAGGGTAAAACTGTGCTTGAAGCCTATCGCAAACACGTAGAAGAGCGTGCCGCCCAAGGGGTCGTACCCCAGCCGCTGAACGCCGAACAAACTGCAGGCCTGGTCGAGCTGCTGAAGAATCCCCCGGCTGGCGAAGAGGCAGTCCTCCTCGACCTGATCACCAATCGTGTTCCGCCGGGTGTGGATGAAGCTGCCTACGTCAAAGCAGGTTTCCTCTCCGCTATCGCCAAGGGCGAAGCCACTTCCCCGCTGATCGACAAGGCTCGCGCCACCGAACTGCTGGGCACCATGCAGGGCGGCTACAACATCGCTACCCTGGTCGAGCTGCTGGACGATGCCGCACTGGCCTCCGTCGCCGCCGAACAACTGAAGCACACCCTGCTGATGTTCGACGCCTTCCACGACGTCGCCGAGCGCGCCAAGAAGGGCAACGCTTCCGCCCAAGCCGTGCTGAAGTCCTGGGCCGAAGGCGAGTGGTTCACCGCCCGTCCGGCCATCGCCGACAAGTACACCCTGACCGTGTTCAAGGTGCCCGGCGAAACCAACACCGACGACCTGTCCCCTGCCCCTGACGCCTGGTCGCGCCCTGACATCCCGCTGCACGCCCTGGCCATGCTGAAGATGGCTCGCGACGGTATCGAACCCGAGCAGCCTGGCTCGACCGGCCCGCTCAAGCAGATCGAAGCTGTGAAAGCCAAAGGCTTCCCGGTTGCCTACGTCGGTGACGTGGTGGGTACCGGTTCTTCCCGTAAGTCCGCCACCAACTCGGTGCTGTGGTTCTTCGGCGACGACATTCCGTTTGTTCCGAACAAGCGCGCTGGTGGCTTCTGCTTCGGCACCAAGATCGCCCCGATCTTCTACAACACCATGGAAGACGCCGGCGCTCTGCCGATCGAATTCGACTGCACCAACCTGGCCATGGGCGACGTCATCGACGTGTACCCCTATGAAGGCAAGGTCGTTCGCCACGACAGCGGCGAAGTCGTCACCAACTTCGAACTGAAGACCCCGGTCCTGCTGGACGAAGTCCGCGCCGGCGGCCGTATCCCGCTGATCATCGGCCGCGGCCTGACCGAGAAGGCCCGCGCCGAACTGGGTCTGGGTGCTTCCGACCTGTTCAAGAAGCCGGAATCCCCGGCCGACAGCGGCAAGGGCTTCACCCTGGCCCAGAAGATGGTTGGCCGCGCCTGCGGTCTGGCCGAAGGCCAAGGCGTCCGTCCGGGCACCTACTGCGAGCCGAAGATGACCACCGTCGGTTCCCAGGACACCACTGGCCCGATGACCCGCGACGAGCTGAAAGACCTCGCCTGCCTCGGCTTCTCCGCCGACCTGGTGATGCAGTCCTTCTGCCACACCGCCGCCTATCCGAAGCCCATCGACGTCAACACCCACCACACCCTGCCGGACTTCATCAAGACCCGCGGCGGCGTGTCCCTGCGTCCGGGCGACGGCATCATCCACAGCTGGCTGAACCGCATGCTGCTGCCTGACACCGTCGGCACCGGTGGCGACTCCCACACCCGCTTCCCGATCGGCATCTCCTTCCCGGCCGGTTCCGGCCTGGTAGCCTTCGCTGCCGCCACCGGCGTAATGCCGCTGGACATGCCGGAATCCGTTCTGGTGCGTTTCAAGGGCAAGATGCAGCCCGGTATCACCCTGCGTGACCTGGTGCATGCCATCCCCTACTACGCCATCCAGGCCGGCCTGCTGACCGTCGAGAAGAAAGGCAAGAAGAACATCTTCTCCGGCCGCATCCTCGAGATCGAAGGTCTGAACGACCTGACCGTCGAGCAAGCCTTCGAGCTGTCCGACGCCTCGGCCGAACGTTCCGCTGCTGGTTGCACCATCAAGCTGCCGGAAGACGCCATCGCCGAATACCTGAAGTCCAACATCACCCTGCTGCGCTGGATGATCGGTGAAGGCTACGGCGACGCCCGCACCCTGGAGCGCCGCGCCCAGGCGATGGAAGCCTGGCTGGCCAAGCCGCAACTGCTGGAAGCCGACAAGGACGCCGAATACGCTGCCGTCATCGAAATCGACCTGGCCGAAGTGAAAGAGCCTGTGCTCTGCGCACCGAACGACCCGGACGATGCCCGTCTGCTGTCCACCGTGGCCGGCGACAAGATCGACGAAGTGTTCATCGGCTCCTGCATGACCAACATCGGCCACTTCCGCGCTGCCGGTAAGCTGCTCGACAAGGTCAAGGGCGGCATCCCGACCCGTCTGTGGCTGGCTCCGCCGACCAAGATGGACCAGCACCAACTGACCGAAGAAGGCTACTACGGCATCTACGGCAAGGCTGGCGCGCGCATGGAAATGCCGGGCTGCTCCCTGTGCATGGGCAACCAGGCCCGCGTACAGACCGGCGCCACCGTGGTCTCCACCTCCACCCGTAACTTCCCGAACCGCCTGGGCGACGCCACTAACGTCTACCTGGCCTCCGCCGAACTGGCGGCCGTTGCCTCCATCATTGGCAAACTGCCGACCGTCGAGGAGTACATGGAATACGCGAAGAACATCGACAGCATGGCTGCCGATATCTATCGCTACCTGTCCTTCGACCAGATCGCCGAGTACAAGGAAGCCGCTGCAAACGCCAAGATCCCGGTGGTGCAGGCCTAAGGCCTCATCGGTATCTCGGTAATGAGAAAGCCCCGCCTCGTGCGGGGCTTTTTCTTTTCCGGAGTTCGCCATCAGCCCGACTTGCAGCCGCCCTGCCAGCAGCTATGTTCCAAGTATCAGCCCCTACGACGTTGGACGCCGCCATGAAAACCTGGTCCCTGATCCTCAGCTGCGCCCTTGGCCTGGCCGGCTGCTCCAGCGAATACCTGATCGCCACGACCGACGGCCAACTCATCGCCACCGACGAGAAGCCCGAACTGGATAAAGACACCGGCATGATCGAGTTCGAGGACCACGAAGGTCGCAGCCAGCAGATTCCGCAGAGCCAGGTGAAGCAGATCATCGAACGTTGAGGTAGCTCCGACGTACAACCCTGGCCCCGCACTCGCGGGGCTATTTTTTGCGCCGCTGGCATATCGCTTGCTTCAGCTGCTTCAACGAAGCCCGCTCCAACGACGGAACGAGCTGCTGACGATGGCGTCGATTCCGGCCGGCCCCGGCTGCTCCGGATCGGCGCCATTTTGCTGATAGGTGGCCACCACAATGACGGACAAGCAAGACACCACGCGCACGGACAACCTCGCCTGGGTCGCAGGCAGCGATGCACCGGAGAAGTGCGTGCTCAATCTGGGCTTCATGCCCCTGACCGACTCGGCATCCCTGATAGTCGCCGCCACCCAGGGCTTCGCGCAGCCCTACGGGCTGACCCTGGACCTGCAGCGCCAATCGTCCTGGGCCACTCTTCGAGACAAGCTGCTGTCCGGCGAGCTGGACGCAGCGCAGGCACTCTACGGGCAGATCTATGGGATCGAACTCGGCATTGGTGGACCCTGCGCCGAGATGGCCATCCTCATGGGGCTCTGCCAGAACGGGCAGGCCATCAACCTCTCCGAACCACTCAAGCGCATCGGCGTGACCAGTTCCGATGCACTGGCCCGTCATGTGCACCAGGGTGGCGCACGCCTGACCTTCGCCCAGACCTTTCCCACTGGCACCCACGCCATGTGGTTGAACTACTGGCTCGCCGCCCAGGGCATCCACCCCCTGCAAGACGTCGATACAGTTGTGGTACCGCCTTCGCAGATGGTGGCCCACCTCAAGGCCGCCCGGATCGACGGTTTTTGCGCAGGCGGCCCCTGGGGCGCGTTGGCGGTCGACCAGGGCCAGGGATACACCCTCGCCACCAGCCAGATGATCTGGCCGGACCATCCGGAGAAGGTCCTCGGCGTAACCCGCGAATTCGCCGAGCAGTACCCCAACACCGCCCGCGCACTGACCATGGCGGTGCTGGAAGCCAGCCGTTTCATCGATGCCAGCCTGGAAAACCGCCGCAGCACGGCCCAACTGATCAGCGGTAGCGACTACGTGGACGTCCCCCTCTCGGCCGTGGAGCCGCGCTTCCTCGGCCATTACCAGGATGGCATCGGCAACGCCTGGGAGGACGAACACCCGCTGCGCTTCCATGCGGACGGCAAGGTGAACATGCCCTACCTCTCCGACGGCATCTGGTTCATGACCCAGTTCCGCCGCTGGGGCCTGCTGCGGAGCGACCCGGACTACCTGGCCGTCGCCCAACGCGTGCAACGCCTGGACATCTACCGCGAGGCGGCTGAAGCCCTGGGCGTCCCGCTTCCCGGCCTGATGCGCAGCGCCACCCTGATCGACGGTCGCATATGGGACGGCACCGACCCCGCCGCCTACGCCCGCAGCTTCCCGATCCACTCCCTGGCCGGCACCGCCCGCGCCATTGCCCTGTAGCCGCTAGGGAAGACCGCCAACATGCTGCGCATCCTGCTGATCAACGACACCGCAAAGAAAGTCGGTCGACTCAAGGCCGCCCTGATCGAAGCCGGCTTCGAGGTCATCGACGAATCCGGCCTGACCATCGACCTGCCGGGACGCGTCGAGGCCATCCGCCCGGACGTGGTCCTGATCGACACCGAATCCCCGGGCCGCGACGTGATGGAGCAGGTGGTACTGGTCAGCCGCGACCAGCCCCGCCCCATCGTCATGTTCACGGACGAGCACGACCCGAAAGTCATGCGCCAGGCCATCCAGGCCGGCGTCAGCGCGTACATCGTCGAAGGAATCCAGGTTGACCGCCTGCAGCCCATCCTCGATGTCGCCATGGCGCGCTTCGAAAGCGACCAGGCCTTGCGCGCGCAGCTCAACGCCCGCGACCAGCAACTGGCCGAACGCAAGCGCATCGAACTGGCGAAGGGATTGCTGATGAAGATGAAGAACTGCAACGAGGAGGAGGCGTACACCCTGATGCGCCGTCAGGCCATGAGCCGCCAACAGAAGCTGATCCAGGTGGCCGAACAGATCATTGCGATGCACGACATGCTCGGTCATTGAAAGGGAGGATCCGCGCGATTCCAGCCAATGGATAGCCGAAAAGATCGAACCTTCCGTCCGCCCCGCCACTCAGTGAAAGGCCTGCCCCGCGCAGGCCTTTTCCATTAACGGGAAAGGCACGCCTGCGGGACACGCCCATGAGCGAGACGTGCAACCCACCAATAAGGACGCAAGGCATGCAGATTCTCCCCTCCCGCGCACCCCACCCCTTCAGCTCTTACTGCTGGGGGCCAGCGCTGCTCGGCTGCCTGCTGGCAGGCAATAGCCAGGCTGATCTCTACAAGGGCGTCGCCCCGGGCGGCAACTTTGCCCTGGAAAACTGGAACATCACCGTCCCCCAGGATGCCGACGGCGGTACCAGCGGTACGGCAGTCACTGTTCGCCCCGATCAGCTGTCCGGCCCCTATGGCTACGAATCGCGCTGGTTTCGCACCGATTCCCAGGACGGCGCGATGACGTTCTGGGCGCCGGTCAACGGCGCCACCGCCGGTGGCTCCAGCAGTCCGCGTGCCGAACTGCGAGAAATGCTCGACCCGAGCAATCTCGGCATGACCTGGAACGGCGCGGGCGAGTCAGTGCAAGACGCGCTTCTGAAAGTGACGCAAGTGCCCAGTGACGGCATCGTCATCGTCGGCCAGGTGCACGGCTACGGCAGTGCGCCGCTGATCCTGGTCTATTACCGCTATGACGCCGCCCTGGGCACTGGCCGGGTGATTGCCAAGCTGCAGGGCACACCTGTGCAAGGTCCGCCCTACACCAACCACGTGCTGGCCACAGACGTCGATCTGGGGGAAACCTTCAGCTACCAGATGCGGGTAGGCAAAAACGTCGCCATGGCCTCGGCCAACGGTGGGGCCGTGGCACGCATGGTGATGGACCCGTCATGGAACGGCGAAACCTTCTACTTCAAAGCTGGCGCCTACCTGCACATGCACGGCAGCAGTGCCACTGAGGGTGGCCGGGTGAAGTTCTATCGCCTTGCCGCTAGCCACCCCAACGACGGCCTGCAGATCAACAGCCCCGCCGCCCTGCCCTCCGCCGCCGCAGGCCAGCCCTATCTGGCGCAGCTGTACAGCACCGGTGGGCGCGGCGGCGCGACGTGGCGCCTGGTCAGCGGCCATCCCCCGGCCGGGCTGAAGCTGTCTCGCGACGGCGTCGTCAGTGGCACACCCGAGACACGGGCGGTCTCGCCCGTCGCCCACTGGTTCGTGGCCCAGGTCAGTGACGTCAACGGCAGCACCCACCACAAGAAATTCTCCATCCTCGTGCGCGAGTAAACATCCATGTTCGTAGAACCTGGCGACGAAACTGGCCCAAGCACATAGCAACGTAGGACGGGTTGAGCCTGCGATACCCATGCTGCTCGTTGGCGCCGATGGGTATCGCTTCGCTCAAGCGGAGCGCCGCCCGCCTCATCCTACGAGTGTCATCCGGATAGCCCGAGCACTGGAGCCGTCACAGCACGAATCTTTCCTCGACAAACCAAAGCTCCAGCCCTTATCTTCGCCGCCAGGCCACTGCAGTGGCCGACGTCGCTCGGACGGTTCCGGGCGCTTACGTATCCGAGGAAAGCATGGCTGACCAGCGTTCACCGCGCCGTTTTGCGCGCATCGATCGTCTCCCCCCCTACGTCTTCAACATCACCGCCGAACTCAAGATGGCTGCACGCCGTCGCGGCGAAGACATCATCGACCTCTCCATGGGCAACCCCGACGGCGCCACCCCGCCGCATATCGTGGAAAAGCTCGTGCAGGTCGCGCAGCGTGAAGACACCCACGGATACTCCACTTCCCGCGGTATTCCACGCCTGCGCCGAGCCATCTCGCGCTGGTACAAGGACCGTTACGACGTGGAGATCGATCCTGAATCCGAAGCCATCGTCACCATCGGCTCCAAGGAAGGCCTGGCACACCTGATGCTCGCCACCCTCGACCATGGCGACACCGTACTGGTACCCAACCCCAGCTACCCGATCCACATTTACGGCGCAGTGATCGCCGGCGCCCAGGTGCGCTCGGTTCCGCTGATCCCCGGCGTGGACTTCTTCGCCGAGCTGGAGCGGGCGATCCGCGAAAGCATTCCGAAGCCGAAGATGATGATCCTCGGCTTCCCTTCCAACCCCACCGCCCAGTGCGTGGAACTGGACTTCTTCGAGCGTGTGGTCGCCCTGGCCAAGCAGTACGAAGTACTGGTGATCCATGACCTGGCCTATGCCGATATCGTCTACGACGGCTGGAAGGCGCCTTCGATCATGCAGGTGCCCGGCGCCAAGGATATTGCGGTGGAGTTCTTCACCCTGTCCAAGAGCTACAACATGGCGGGCTGGCGGATCGGCTTCATGGTCGGCAATCCGGAACTGGTCAGCGCCCTGGCGCGGATCAAGAGCTACCACGACTACGGCACCTTCACCCCCCTGCAGGTGGCCGCCATCGCCGCGCTGGAAGGCGATCAGCAGTGCGTGCGGGATATCGCCGAACAGTACCGTCAGCGCCGTAACGTGCTGGTGAAGGGGCTGCACGAAATCGGCTGGATGGTGGAGAACCCGAAGGCCTCGATGTACGTCTGGGCCAAGATTCCCGAGCCCTATGCCGCCATGGGTTCGCTGGAGTTCTCCAAGAAGCTCCTGGCTGACGCCAAGGTCTGCGTATCGCCCGGGCTGGGCTTTGGCGACTACGGCGATGACCACGTGCGCTTCGCCCTGATCGAGAACCAGGACCGCATTCGCCAGGCCGTGCGCGGCATCAAGGGCATGTTCCGCGCCGACGGGCACCTGGAACCCTCGGCACCGTCCAAACCCCGCAAGGCCAGCAAGGCCTGACGCACGATCGCGCCCCCTGGTCACAGGGGACGCTCCCGCCTCTGAACTTTCCCGAAATGCCCGCCTGGCAAGGTTTCCTTGCCTTTTCAAGCGCTTGGCGCACTTTCACGAACACCACCGTTCGTCGGCTTTCGGATCAATTTTTGAACAAAATCAGGGTTCTACCACTCTGATGAAAGCCTAAGTGCATCGCGCCACTTTTGAGCCATGGTTGGTCGTCGGCGCGCATGTCTTTTTCCCCTTGAGTCCGGAGCGATTCCAAATGCACAAGTTCACGTGCAGGAGGTTTCTCTGTCTCAAAAAAGGAGGAATGCCTATGAAGACATGAATAAAACTAGAGATGCATGAACAACCTGACCAAACGACTCAAAGTCCAGAGAGACTAACGAGTAATTAAACAATATATCGGTGCCCTTACTGCATCAGCACACCAACTTACTTTGTAAAACAAGAGGTCAACCATGGAGCTGTATCATCTCATTACTTCCCTGTTCAAACAGGAAGCAACCATGGAATTAATGCGCATGGGTGTCGTTTATGCCCACCTGATCGCCTGCTGCGTGGCAATCGGCCTGGTCCTGACCAGCGATTACGCCATGATCAAGCAGATGATCACCGGCGAAGACGACGCTACCCACAGCGACAAAACCCATCTTGATACTTTGAAGAAAACTGTACTGCTTGCACTTGCGGCACTCTGGGTAACAGGGATAGGTATCGTACTGCTGGACTACTCTGTCAAAGGCGCGGTGTACTTCCTCAACCCCAAACTCCAGGCCAAGATCCTGGTCGTAACCTTGTTGACCGTAAACGGCTTCCTGCTGCACAGCGCAGTCCTGCCTGCAATCAAGAAGGCTGGCACGCTGGTCAAAATGGAAACCAACGCCCGCACTCTCGCAGTGTTCTCGGGCGTCGTCTCCGGAGTCTCCTGGTTCTACGGAGCCATGCTGGGCATTGCTCGTCCGCTCAGCTGGAAGTACTCCCTTGGCGAAATCATGTTCGCTTACCCGCTGTTCATTTGCCTTGGCTTCGTCGCGATGACGCTGCTGGTGAAGTGGGCAAGCAAACGCGATGAAAATCTCGCTCCTTCCGGAGTGAAATCTGCACTCGCCTAGCTGTAAGAGATGACTGGGCAGGGATGCCCAGTTTCAAATAAAAGCTCGCCAAGTTATAACTTTCGCAACACCCCGCCCCAACTTCCCTCAGCCACTTCAAGAATCCCGCGCCCTCTTCCCCTGCCTAGCTCAAACAGGCACCAAAGTCCAAAGTTCTGCTTTTATCGGGCTGCTCCGGAACTTTTCCTCCTTTCGCATGTACGAACTGCTGCCCCTAAGTGATATGCAGTAAGGACATACAGTGATCGACCTCAGCACCTGGAACCTGACGGTCCCAGCCACCACCTCCAATACCCTCATCACCACCGACCGCCTCAGTAATGGCTATGAAAGCCAGTACTTCCGGCGCAACTCCGACGGCAGCATCAGTTTCTGGGTGCCAGTGAACGGCTCGCATTCCGAAGACTCCACCTACCCGCGTACGGAACTGCGTGAAACCCAGGCCGACGGCACCCTGAGCTACTGGTACCACGCCAGCGCCGACAATTATCTGAGTGCGGTGCTTTCCGTGGACCAGGTCCCGAGCCAGAACAAGATCGTTATCGGCCAGATTCACAGCAAGGACGAGGCTGGCAGCCAGAATGATCCGCTGCTGAAAATCCAGTACCACTACTTGCGCGGTAACGGCCGGATCGAAGCACTACTGCGCAAACGCCCCGGCGACGATGAGGTGGAGAACATTCTGCTGGCCGAAAACGTCGATCTGGGCGAACGCTTCGGCTACGACCTGCGCATTACCCCCTCCGGCAAGCTGGGCATCGTCGTCACCAGCAAGGGCGATGACGGCAACCTGTACCGCGAGCTCAGCAGCTACTGGAGCAAGCAGCAGCTCTACTTCAAGGCAGGTGCGTATATCCAGGACAACTACGGCGCGACCAACGAAGGTGGCCGCGTGACCTTCTATTGGCTGAACGGGCTGCACCGCTGACATTCAACCGGAGAATGACGGCTCATCCGTCCACACGGGCGTAGAATCGGCGCCCCGCCGCTTCTACGCCTGAGGTTCCCATGGCCCGCCTGTCCCTGCACTTTCCCGAAGACCAGTATTGCTACTCGACCCATCTGACCGTGCGCGTCACCGACATCAACGGCGCAAACCACCTGGGAAACGACTCGATGATCTCGATGATCTCCGAAGCCCGTGCACGGTTCCTGTTCGAGTTCGGGATCACCGAGACCGCTGAGGATGGCGTCGGGATCATCGTCACCGACCTGGCGACCACCTACCGCGCCGAAGCCCACGCGCGCGATCAGTTGCTGTTCGAGGTCGGCGTCATGGACTTCAACCGTTACGGTGGCGACATCACCTTCCGCATCACTCGCCCGGCGGACGGCACACTGGTGGCCATGGCCAAGTCCGGCTTCGTCTTCTTCAACTATCGGGAATCCCGCGTAGTGCCCATGCCGGAAAACTTCCGCAGCACCTTCCCGAAGGTGAACTGGATCGACTGATCCCATTCCAGCCTCAACTCGGTGCACCCACGATCCCATCGCCCCGTTTTGAATCAGCCCGAAAATCCGCCAGACGGCGAAAGAACCCTCTAGAACGGCACTTTTCGGGATTGGCCCGGCTCTTGCTCTGCTACTGGCAGAGGTAGCCAACGGCGGTTGCCCTACTACACGACAAAGGCGTCGCGTCACTCCGCAGCAATGCGGGCAGTGGTGCGACGCCTTTTTCGTTCCGGCCCCAGCGATGGGGCGGTGGACGGGCCGGGATCCGGACGTTCGCTTGCAGCTCACTCAATCCCGCTGCGGCTCCGGCCGCAGGACGACGCGCCACAAGCGCGACGTTTTACCGGGAGGTGCGACCGCCGTGCCCACGATCACGGCGAGCGCGCCTCCCGGCCCCTAACTGCAGATGAGGTGTTCGATGACAACGAGTTTCTGGAAAGCCGGCCACACGCCCACCCTGTTCTCCGCCTTCCTCTACTTCGACCTGAGCTTCATGGTCTGGTACGTCCTTGGCCCGCTGGGCGTGCAGATCGCAGCCGACCTCCAGCTCAGCACCCAGCAGCGCGCAATGATGGTGGCCACGCCCATCCTGGCCGGTGCCGTGCTGCGATTCCTGATGGGCATGCTGGCCGACCGTACCTCGCCGAAAACCGCCGGCCTGCTCGGCCAGGTGGTGGTCATCGTCGCGCTGTTCGTCGCCTGGCAGACGGGCATCCACAGCTATGAGCAAGCGTTGCTCCTCGGCCTCTTCCTGGGCTTCGCCGGTGCTTCCTTCGCCGTGGCATTGCCGCTGGCGTCCCAGTGGTACCCGCCGCAGCACCAGGGCAAGGCGCTGGGTATTGCCGGTGCGGGCAACTCGGGCACTGTGCTGGCCGCTCTCTTCGCCCCCGGCCTCGCGGCCCTGTATGGCTGGAACAATGTCTTCGGCCTGGCGCTGATCCCGCTGGTGCTCACCCTGGCGATCTTCGCCCTGGCTGCCCGCAACGCCCCCAACCGCCCCGCTCCCAAGTCGATGGGCGACTACCTCAAGGCCCTGGGTGACCGCGACAGCTGGTGGTTCATGCTGTTCTACAGCGTGACCTTCGGCGGGTTCCTCGGCCTGGCCAGCACCCTGCCCGGCTACTTCCACGATCAGTACGGCCTGGCCCCGGTTACCGCTGGCTACTACACCGCCGCCTGCGTCTTCGCCGGCAGCCTGATGCGCCCGCTCGGCGGCGCCTTCGCCGACCGCATCGGCGGCATCCGCACCCTGCTGGTCGTCTATACCGTGGCCTCGGTGTGCATCGCCGCCGTGGGGTTCCACATTGCTAGTTCCGCCGCCGCCCTGTCGCTGTTCGTGGTCGCCATGCTGAGTCTGGGCGCAGGCAACGGCGCAGTGTTCCAACTGGTACCCCAGCGCTTCCACAAGGAAATCGGCGTGATGACCGGCCTGATCGGCATGGCCGGCGGAATCGGCGGCTTCTGCCTGACCGCAGGCCTTGGTGCCATCAAGCAACACACCGGCGACTACCAGCTGGGCCTGTGGCTGTTCGCCAGCCTCGGCGTAGTGGCCTGGTTCGGTCTTTACGGTGTGAAGCAACGCTGGCGCACCACCTGGGGTTCCGCCGCCGTCACCGCGGCCCGCGTCTGACCTCGAACCCGATCCGGCACCCTTGGGTGCTGGAGCAGATCCGACAAAGGAGCGCCTCGCGCTCCTTTCGCCATACAGGACGGACCGTTGATGACGCTGCAACTCAGCTTTGGCGAAGCCAGCTCCACGGGGCCGCGCACGGAGAACCAGGACGCCGTTCGGGTCGTCACCCCGGCGCCCGCCCTGGCCGCCAGCAAAGGCTATCTCTTCGCCCTCGCCGACGGTGTCAGTCAGTGCGCCGACGGCGGACTCGCCGCACGTGCCACCCTCCAGGCCCTGGCACTGGACTATTACTCGACGCCGGAAACCTGGGCCGTGGCCCAGTCGCTGGATCGGCTGCTGGTGGCCCACAACCGCTGGCTCCAAGCCAATGGTGGCGGCCAGCCGCTGCTCACCACCCTGACCGCCATGGTCCTGCGCGGACGCCGCTTCACCCTGGCCCATGTCGGCGACTGTCGCGCCTACCGCTGGAACGGCCAGCAACTTTCCCGACTCAGCGAAGACCACGTCTGGGAACAGCCCGGCATGCAGCACGTGCTCAAGCGCGCACTGGGCCTGGACCAGCACCTGGTAGTGGACTACCTGGACGGCGAGTTGGCGGAACGTGAGGGTTTCGTGCTGGTCAGCGATGGTGTCTGGGCCGTGCTCGGCGACCACGGCATCCAACGCATCCTGCAGGATGAACAGGACCTCCCAGCAGCCGCGCAGGCGCTGGTCAGCGCTGCGCACCTGGCGGGCGGCCAGGACAATGCCAGCGCGCTGCTGATCCGCGTCGACAACCTGCCCCAGGCCGGCCTGGCGGATACCCTGGCGCAGCTCGACCACTGGCCGCTGCCGCCGCGTTTGCTGGAAGGCCACTCCTTCGAGGGCTGGCAGGTGGAACGCCTGGTAGCCGAGTCGCGTCAGTCCATGGTCTATCGGGTACGCGACAGCCAGGACCGCCGCTGGCTACTCAAGACCCTGCCCGCCAGCCGTCATGACGAACCCACAGCCGGGCCGGCCCTGATGCTGGAAGAGTGGTTCCTGCGCCGGGTGGCCGGGCGCCATTTTCCCGAAGCCCATCCGCTGCCCCAGCGCCAGCATCTGTATTACGTGCAGCGCGAATACGCCGGGCAGACGCTCGCCGAGCACCTGCGCCTCGGCGGTCCGATGCCGCTGCCGGAATGGCTGGATATCGCCCCACGGCTGCTCAAGGCACTCGGCCAACTGCATCGACGCAACATCCTGCATCGCGATATCAAGCCAGAAAACCTGCTGTGGGGGGACGACGGCGAACTGCGACTTCTGGATTTCGGTCTGGCGTACTGCCCTGGCCTGTCCCAGGACGAGGCGCACAGCCTCCCCGGGACACCCAGCTACATCGCCCCGGAAGCATTCGCCGGCACGGCGCCTTCCCCGAAGCAGGATCTCTACGCGGCAGGCGTCACCCTGTACCACCTGTTGACCGGCCACTATCCCCATGGCGAGATCGAAGCGTTCCAGCATCCTCGCTTCGGGACGTCTACGCCGGCCAGCCGCTACCGGCCCGATCTGCCCGCCTGGCTGGATGAATGCCTGGCTCGCGCTGTATCCGCCGATCCGACCGCACGCTACGAAACGATGGAGGAATGGCTGCTGGCCCTGGAGCAAGGCGAACGTCGCGCCCTGACGGCCAAGCCCCGGCCGCTGCTGGAGCGCGAACCCCTCAAGGTCTGGCGCGGCATGGCGCTCTTGTCGCTGCTGATGAACCTCATGCTGCTGCTCCTGTTCCTGCACGGATAACGCACCAGGCTGATGCACTCCGCCCCAAGCAAGGGCGCAGCGACCGCAAGGTCACCGTTCCAGCTCAGGAAAACGGGCGTTTCCGGGGTTGGCACGAGGACTGCAATATCCACTTCGACAATCTACAAAAAGCGTCCGCCTCAACGACGAGACGGCACTTTCCCGAGAGAACGGGACTTGGACAAAGGCGTCCTGCTGGCAACAGCGGGACGCCTTTTTTGTTTGCTCGACGTTTGTGCAGGAGTGTCCTGGCATGAAGACATCCAAGCTGGTGGTGATCGGAAACGGCATGGCCGGAGTGCGTACTCTCGAAGAACTGCTGAGACTGGCACCGGAGCGTTACCAGATCACCGTGTTCGGCGCCGAACCCCATCCGAACTACAACCGCACCCTGCTCTCTCCGGTTCTGGCCGGCGAGCAGTCCTTCGAGGAAATCATCCTCAACGACCTCGCCTGGTACGCGGATAACGGCATTGAGCTGCTGCTGAATCGCAAGGTGGTGAAGATCGATCGCCAGCGACGCCAGGTGATTGCCGAAGATGGCAGCCGCGCCGACTACGACCGTCTTGTCATTGCCACCGGCTCCACGCCGAGTCGCCTGTCCATCCCCGGCAATCGCCTCCAGGGTGTGATCGGCTACCGCGATATCGCCGGGGCGCGCGCGATGATCGAAACAACCCGTACTCATAGCCACGCCGTGGTGATCGGCGGCGGCCTGCTGGGCCTGGAAGCCGCCAATGGCCTCAAGCAACGCGGCATGGACGTTACCGTCGTGCATCTGGCGGATTGGTTGCTGGAAAAGCAACTCGATCAGCCGGCTGGCGACAAGTTGCTGCGTGCCTTGCAGGCTCGCGGCATCCGTTTCCGCCTGGGCACCGCCACCGAGGAACTGATCGACAACGGCGACGGCCGCGTCTGCGCCGTGCAACTGGCGGGCGGCGAAATCATCACTGCCGACCTCGTAGTCATGGCTGCCGGAATCACCCCCAACACCGAACTGGCCGAGCAGGCTGGCCTGCCCTGCAATCACGGCATCCTGGTCGACGACACCCTGCAGACATACGACCCACGCATCTATGCCATCGGCGAGTGCGCGAACCACCGGGGAATCTCCTACGGATTGGTGGCACCGCTGATGGAGCAGGCCAAGGTCTGCGCCAATCACCTGGCGATGCTCGGCTTCGCCCGCTATCGGGGCTCGCTGGCGGGCGCCCGGCTCAAGGTAGCCGGTATCGAGATGATCAGCGCTGGCGACGTCCCACATCCCGGCGAGATCGCCGCCATGCCGGGTGCCTGTCCACTGCACGACTGGCAGATAGAACTGGCCTCCGACGAAGTTCTGGCGTGGACCTGAATCATTTGCGGCGCGTCGAGCGCACTGGAGTATCACAATGAATGGCAAAGTCTGGCTGGTAGGCGCGGGCCCCGGCGATCCCGAACTGCTCACCCTGAAAGCGGTGAAGGCGTTGAATCAGGCTGATGTGGTGATGATCGACGACCTGGTCAATCCAGCCGTGCTGGAACACTGTCCGGGCGCCCACGTAGTCCGTGTTGGCAAGCGCGGCGGTTGCCGCTCGACTCCGCAGGAGTTCATCCATCGCCTGATGCTGCGTTACGCGCGCCAAGGCCGTTGCGTGGTACGCCTGAAAGGCGGTGATCCGTGCATTTTCGGTCGCGGCAGCGAGGAGGCCGACTGGCTGGCCGAGCGCGGGATTGAAAGCGAACTGGTCAATGGCATCACGGCCGGACTGGCTGGCGCTACCAACTGCGGCATTCCGCTGACCCTGCGCGGCATCAGCCGCGGCGTAACCCTGGTCACCGCCCACACCCAGGACGACAGCTCCCTCAATTGGGGCGCCTTGGCGCAATCGGGCACCACCCTGGTGGTTTACATGGGCGTGGCCAAACTGGCGGACATCCATCAAGGACTGCTGGAAGGCGGCATGCCCGGGACAATGCCCGTGGCGATGATCGAGAACGCTTCACTGCCAGAGCAACGTGAATGCCGCAGCACCCTCGCGTGCATGAAAGTGGACGCCAAGGCCTTCGAACTCAAAAGTCCTGCGATCCTGGTCATCGGGGAAGTGGCCGCAGCACAGGCAGCCCTCCCGCTGGCGCAAAGCGCCTGAATCTCTCTTCGCTCCTGCGAAGTAGTGCTTGCCCGGCTCTGCCGGGCTTTTTTATGGGCTGAGTCCGCATTAAGTGTTGCAAGTGGCTGGATTGTCCGTAGGAGCTGGCTTGCCAGCGAATGGCCCCGTTTCGCTAGCAAGCTAGCTCCTACAAGGCCCCTGGACCGATGGCCGATCTCTGGCAACAGCTAACGCAGACATAGCCTTTTTATGCGGCAAGCACCTTTTTCAAGGCAAAGAAAAACCCGGCCGAGGCCGGGTTTTTCCTGCAGCTCAAACCAATTACTTGGCCTGGGCTTCTACTTCGGCTTCTACGCGGCGGTTAACAGCGCGGCCGTCAGCAGTGGCGTTGTCAGCAACCGGGCGGCTTTCGCCGTAGCCAACAGCGTTGACGCGCTCGCTACCTACACCGTACTGGTCAACCAGCACTTCACGAACGGCGTTGGCACGACGCTCGGACAGCTTCTGGTTGTAGGCGTCGGTACCAACGGAGTCGGTGTGGCCTTCAACGGTGGTGGTGGTAGTCGGGTACTGGTTCATGAAGTCAGCCAGGTTCTTGATGTCGCCGTAGCTTTCTTCTTTCACCTTGGACTTGTCGAAGTCGAACTTCACGTCCAGCTCAACACGTACGACTTCGGCAACGGCCGGGCAGCCATCGGCGTCAACGGTGACGTTGGCCGGGGTGTCCGGGCACTTGTCGACGTTGTCGCAAACGCCGTCGTTGTCGCTGTCAGCGCACACTTCAGCAACCGGGGCCGGAGCCGGCTCGGCTTGCTTGGTGGAACCGCCGAAGTTCACGCCAACACCTACGCCAGCCATCCACTCGGATTCCTGGGCGTCCAGGTTGTACATGCCGTCCAGGCCAGCCCTGGCGAAGAAGTTCTCGGTGAAGTAGTACTTCAGACCGGTGCCAATGTTGGCGAAGGTGCTGTGGTCACGACCGGTACGCGGCGGAATGTTGCTGATGTTCTGATGGGCAAAGCCGGCAGAAACGTACGGACGCAGGCCAACACCCGGGGTGCCGAAGTGGTAGATCGCATCGAGGGAAGCCAGGTTGCCCTTGATGTCCTTGTGGCCATCGGTACCGAAGGAGTCTTCGGAGGTCATGTCGTGGTATTCACCGTACGACAGAGCCAGGGAAACGTCGTCGGTCAGGTAGTAGCCTACCGAGCCGCCGTACAGGTTGCCGTTCTCGAGATCGCGAGAACTGTCGGTGAAGTAACGCTTACCGAAAGCTTCCACCTCAACTGCGCCTTGGCCCTGAGCCAGCGCGTTCAGCGAAAAGGCGGCAACAAGAGAGCCAACGGCTACGCCTAAGGTGTTTTTCAGTTTCATCCGTAAATCCCCATCTTGGTGGTCAGTAAGTTGTCGAACAATCTCCAGACAACTTGGGCGGCAATTCTAGCAGAACATACCGGCCCATAAGAGATAATTTTTCCCGAACTAAGTTTCAGAGAGTCCGGAAAATTTTTCGCGAAGGCGATCCAGCGCACGCTTGTAGCGCATTTTTGTCGCACTCAAGCCCATGTGCATAATGTCTGCGATCTCCTGAAACTCCAGCTCTGCGACAAAACGTAGCACAAGAATCTCCCGGTCGATGGGATTGACATGTACCAGCCATCGCTCCAGCCCCCCTCTTTCCTCGACCTTGGGCGTTTTTTCATCCGAGGCTTCTTCAAGGGGATCCAGACTCAGTGCATCAAGCAAGCGTCGTTTTCGGCGCTCTTTCCGATATTGGGTAATGCACTCGTTGTACGTGATGCTATATAGCCACGTCTTGAACTTCGACTTGCCTTCGAAGTTCTTCAAACCATAGAGCACCTTGAGCATGACTTCCTGGCAGACATCATCCGCGTCACGGTCGTTCCCCAAATATCGGGCACAGACGTTGAACAACGTGCGCTGGTAACGCCGCATCAATTCTTCATAGGCGCGGGTGACATGGAACAGCTCGACATGCGCACGCTCCACGAGCTCTTCATCGGAGAGCTCGCGTGGTTCATAGCGCAAGGAAAGCGATTGGGGCTTGTTCAAAACGGGTCGGGCCGACAGTCAGGTCAAAAGCCGCCGGAGCGCGGGGAACCGCGCACCTTGTCTGGCGGCATACATTAGCAGGGAAAAGCCGTCGTGTTAGCGGCTGGTTACCCGTTGATCGAGCAAAGTACGATTCGACACCGATACCAGCTCACCTTCCTCGGTGAGCAGCAGGGTCTTCACCGTGCCAATCTCTTCGATCTGCCCTTCGACATCGCCAATCTTCACTTGTTGCCCAACCTGGTAAAGCTCTCTCACGTAGATGCCGGCAAGGATCTGCCCGGCGATTTCGCGACTGCCAAGACCCAGCGCCAACGCCGCTGCCAGGCCGATGGAGATCAGCACGATGGCGATGACGTTGTTCAGCAGTTCGGTCTTGACCTCCAGTTGGCCGATGGCCACGGAGATACTGATGATGATGACCAGACCCTGAGCGAGCCTGCCCAGGCCGTGGGCGTACTCCAGGCCGACGCCCTCGGCGGCACCACGCACAAGTCCGCTGACCAGTTGCGCCAGCAATACACCGGCAAGCAGCACCAGCGCCGCACCCAGCACCTTGGGCAGGTAGAGGGCCAGCACGTCGAGGGTTGCCGAAACGCGATCCAGGCCGAGGGACTCCGCGGCGGACACCAGGAAGATCAGCAGCACGAACCAGTAGACGATCTTGCCGATCAGGGTGGAAACCGGCACCTGGATGCCGGCGCGAGCCAACATCTTGGTCAGGCCGGTGCCTGCCATCAGGCGATCCAGGCCCAGCTTGGCCAGCAGTTTGGAGAGCAAGGTATCCAGCAGCTTGGCCACCACGAAGCCCAGCAGCACCACGACCAGCGCGCCGAACAGGCGCGGGATGAAGCCCGCTACCGGTGTCCATACCGAGGTCATGGCGTTAACGAGACCTTGAGTCCAGGGGTCGAATTCCATGTTCAATCAGCCTTATCTTCAGAACGGACAGAAGCGTTGCGACGCGACACAGGCGCCAGGTGGGGCGAACCATTGTTGAGGGCGATCATCATGGCGTCGAGCCAATGCCCCATCAGGCTGAACAGATCCCCCGCGCCCACCTGGCGATTGGCAGTCTTGAGCACACGGCCCAGAGCAGCGTCGTCATCATGGTCGGGCTGCGGAGACGCCTTTAGCAGGTCCCGCAGGGATTCTTCAAACGGATCGTGCATGCGCACCTCACGTGGATATGTCGGCTAGACGTGCCCGGACCGGATCGGGTCACATCAGAGCCAGCGCAATCGACGAAACAGCCAGATCTGAAACCCTGCAATTCCGAGAATGAATACGCAGGCAATGATGAAGCCGAAAGGCGTCTCGTCGCCGGGAATTCCCCCGACGTTCATTCCCAGCAGGCCGGTGATGAAGCTCAGCGGCAGGAAGAAACCGGTGGTGATGCCAAGCAGGTACATGGTCCGGCTAGTGCGTTCGCCCTGCCGGCGACTCTCGCTTTCCAGCACCAGGCCAATGCGCTCGCGAATCAGCTCCAGCTCTTCCAGGTAGCGGGTCAGCCTGTTGTTCAGCTCATTCCAGTAGTCACTGTCGTCATCCAGGAACCAGGGCATCCGGCTGCGCGCCAACTGGCCATAGATGTCGCGCTGCGGAGCCAGGAATCGCTTGAGGCCGGCGGCGCGACGACGAATCTGCAGCATCAGGTCATGATCGGGACGGAAGCGTTCGCTGTTGTCGAGCTGCTCTTCTTGCTCATCGATGGTTTCGGACAACTCCGCCACCAACGAATCGATCTTCACGGTCAGGTGCTCCGCCAGATAGAGCAGCACCTCGGACGCAGCCTTCGGGCCGGTACCCTTCGCCCACTGCTCGATCAGCTCATCGGTGGCATGCAGCGGCCGCAGGCGGAGCGAGACGAGGCGCTGCGCCGAAGCGAAAATGCGCACCGACACCATGTCCTCGGGAACAGCTCCCGGATTCAGGTTCACGCCGCGAAGGAACAGCAGCAACTCATCATCGGGCAGGGCCAGCATTCGCGGCCGGGTGCTCTCTTCGAGCAGCAGGTCGCAGGCGAATTCGGACAGCCCGCTCTGCTCCCGCAGCCAGCGTCGCGCCAGTGGATGGCTTCGATCCCAGTGCAACCAGAGGCTTTGCTCAGGCGCCAACTGCAGGTCCGCCAGCGCTTCGCGGGAAATCGAGTCGGCACCGCCCTTCCCGTCCAGCACGAAGGCATGTACCAGCCCCCACTGGGCGTTCTGCTCCTCGAACATTCAGTCTCCTTGGAAGAAAAAGCCCGGCATCGCCGGGCTCTTTTGATCAGGCCGGCATCTGCAGGGGTTCGGGCGAAACGATGATGCCGTTGTTGTCCGCATACACATACTCGCCCGGGCGGAAGGTCACGCCACCAAAGGTCACCACCACATTCAGGTCGCCGATGCCGCGCTTGTCGGTCTTCATCGGGTGGCTCGCCAGGGCCTGGACGCCGAGGTCGGTCTGGGCGATCACATCGACGTCGCGGATGCAGCCGTAGACAACGATGCCTTCCCAGCCGTTCTTCGCAGCTTTCTCGGCAAGCATGTCGCCCAGCAGGGCTCGACGCAGGGAACCGCCGCCATCAACCACCAGCACCTTGCCCTTGCCGGGCAGATCGACCTGCTCCTTGACTACGGAGTTGTCCTCGAAGCACTTGATGGTGACGATTTCGCCGCCGAAGGAATCGCGCCCGCCGAAGTTGCTGAACATGGGCTCGACGACCTGGACCAGCTCCGGATAGGCATCGCACAGATCAGGGGTAACGTATTGCATGGACATCTCCTTGATAGCAGTTACAGATCGAGACCGATGCGGTCGCCGTCATAGCCCAGCGACGGGCGCTACAGCCGAGGGCAATGCTGAGACGGCCCTCCAAGGTGCCTGGTAGAGCGGCGCCCTGATGTGGACAGCGATTTTCCATGAGGATCAGCTGCTGATCAACGACGTTCAGCAACGATCACCATCCACCCACCTGCAAAGCGCCGTCCAATCACCCCACCACGACGCATGCGGAGCCTCCGCCGCTCAATGATTCCCGCCATCTTTAGCACAGCCTTCCAGCACCCGAAACCAGAAACTACGGGCAGCAGGCGGACTAGAGCGCCGCGCCCTCCGCCGATGATGCTGTCGTGGGCAGACACAGGTGCTCCAACCAGTGGGCAACCAGCGGCCAGACTTCACGTTCGGCAACCTTGCTCACCAGCATTTCAATGTGGCCGAAGTCGTCGCTGAATCCCTCGTCCTTCGCCAGACGTAGGAAATGGCTGTTCTCCCGAGGCACTTGCTCCACCAGCTTGCGACATGCCCAGACAGGATCCTGCAGGTCGCCCGCAGCTGCCACGCCCAGCACGGGGATGCGCACGTCCGCCAACCCGGCCCACCAATCGCGCTCGGTATCGCCGAATCGACCGAACAGGCCATGCCAACGCATGCTCTCCAGGACGAGACCAATGGGTTCGTCTTCCGGCCCGCGCTTGAGGCGCGCCCCCGAAAGCACCTGGAATCGTTTGAGCAGCATTCGCCCACCCCAGGCCACCGGCGGTACTTTCAGCGGCCAGTAGACCCGACTGACCTGGCTGCCGAACAACGCGGCGGACGCCACGTCCTCTTCGCCCAGATAGTGCCCGCCCAAGGCAGCCGCAAGGGTCGTGCCGCCCAGGGAATGCCCTATCCAGTGCGGTGCCTGAGCGCATTGCTCACGAACGAAGGCCGCAATGGCGGGCAGATCGAAGCGTGCGTAATCGGCCACACGGTTGCGGCGGTAATGCTGGTTGCGCGGCGACAGGCCGTGACCGCGCATCTCGGCGATCCATACGTCGAAGCCGGCGCGGACCAGATAGGGTCCAAGCCCCAGGCCTTTGGGCGAATACCAGAACCGGCGATTGGAGAAACTGCCGTGGACCAGGATGACCGGCACACCCCGAGCGCCCTCCTGGCCAAGAAGACCAAGACGCGTCAGGACCAGCTCGACACTGGCGTCGGGACTATTGCCGGGCTTCAGGCGATAGACGTCTTCGGTCAGGTCGCCACGGAGTTCCGCGCTTATCAGCGCAACGGGAAAGAGTTCGCTACTGCTTTGCATGATTGCTGCTTGCACAAAAAAAGGGCGGGTATCAAACCCGCCCTTTTTGTTTCGACTTACGAGGATCAGGCCTGACCTTCCGCCAGGAAGAACCAGGTATCCAACACGGAGTCAGGGTTCAGGGACACGCTCTCGATGCCCTGCTCCATCAGCCACTTGGCCAGATCCGGGTGGTCGGACGGGCCCTGGCCGCAGATGCCGATGTACTTGCCAGCGTTGTTGCAGGCGGAAATGGCATTGGCCAGCAGCTTCTTGACCGCCGGATTACGCTCGTCGAACAGGTGGGCGACGATGCCGGAGTCGCGGTCCAGGCCCAGGGTCAGCTGGGTCAGGTCGTTGGAGCCGATGGAGAAGCCGTCGAAGAACTCCAGGAACTCATCGGCCAGCAGCGCGTTGGACGGCAGCTCGCACATCATGATGACTTTCAGGCCATTCTCGCCGCGCTTCAGACCATTGCTGGCCAGCAGCTCGACCACCTGGCTCGCCTCGCCCAGGGTACGCACGAAGGGAACCATGATCTCGACGTTGGTCAGGCCCATCTCGTTGCGCACTTTCTTCAGCGCGCGGCATTCCAGCTCGAAGCAGTCACGGAAGGACTCGCTGATATAGCGGGAAGCACCACGGAAGCCCAGCATCGGGTTCTCTTCTTCCGGCTCGTACAGCTTGCCGCCGATCAGGTTGGCGTATTCGTTGGACTTGAAGTCCGACAGGCGCACGATGACTTTCTTCGGCCAGAAGGCCGCGGCCAGGGTGCTGATGCCCTCGACCAGTTTCTCGACGTAGAAGCCAACCGGGTCGTTGTAACCGGCAATGCGCTTCTCGACGCTTTCCTTGATCTCCGCCGGCAGGCTGGCGAAGTTCAGCAGCGCCTTCGGGTGCACGCCGATCATGCGGTTGATGATGAATTCCAGGCGGGCCAGGCCCACGCCCTCGTTGGGCAGTTGGGCGAAATCGAAGGCGCGATCCGGGTTGCCGACGTTCATCATGATCTTGAACGGCAGGTCGGGCATGGCATCGACGGAGTTGGTGCGGATATCGAAGCCCAGCTGGCCTTCGAAGATGAAGCCGGTGTCACCCTCGGCGCACGAAACGGTTACGCCCTGGCCGTCCTGAAGCACCTGGGTGGCGTTGCCGCAACCCACGACTGCAGGAATACCGAGCTCACGGGCGATGATCGCCGCGTGGCAGGTACGGCCACCGCGGTTGGTGACGATAGCGCTGGCGCGCTTCATCACGGGCTCCCAGTCCGGGTCGGTCATGTCGGAGACCAGCACGTCGCCCGGCTGGACCTTGTCCATCTCGGATACGTCGTGGATCACGCGGACCTGGCCGGCGCCGATGCGCTGGCCAATGGCACGGCCTTCCACCAGGACCTTGCCCTTTTCCTTGAGCAGGTAGCGCTCCATCACGGTGGCGCTGGAACGGCTCTTCACGGTTTCCGGACGGGCCTGAACGATATACAGCTTGCCGTCGTCACCGTCCTTGGCCCACTCGATGTCCATCGGGCGGCCGTAGTGTTTCTCGATGATCAGGGCCTGCTTGGCCAGTTCGGTCACTTCGGCGTCGGACAGGGAGAAGCGGGCGCGGTCGGCGCGATCCACTTCCACGGTCTTCACCGATTTGCCGGCCTTGGCTTCCTCGCCGTAGACCATCTTGATTGCCTTGCTGCCCAGGTTGCGGCGCAGGATGGCGGGACGACCGGTTTCCAGGGTCGCCTTGTGCACGTAGAACTCGTCGGGGTTGACGGCGCCCTGCACCACGGTCTCGCCGAGGCCGTAGGCGGAGGTGATGAACACCACGTCACGGAAGCCGGATTCGGTATCCAGGGTGAACATCACGCCGGCGGTGCCGGTTTCCGAGCGGACCATGCGCTGTACGCCGGCGGACAGTGCGACCAGCTTGTGGTCGAAGCCCTGGTGTACGCGGTAGGCGATGGCGCGGTCGTTGAACAGGGAAGCGAAGACTTCCTTGGCAGCGCGGATCACGTTGTCCACGCCACGGATATTCAGGAAGGTTTCCTGCTGGCCGGCGAAGGATGCGTCAGGCAGGTCTTCGGCGGTGGCGGAGGAACGCACGGCAACGGCCATGTTGTCGTTGCCAGCGGCCATCGCGGTGAAGGCGGTGCGAATTTCCGCATCCAGACGGGTCGGGAACTCAGCGTCCATCACCCACTGGCGGATCTGCGCGCCAGTCTTGGCGAGGGCATTGACGTCATCTACGTCCAGGGCATCGAGGGCAGCGTGAATGCGCTCATTCAGGCCGCTCTGCTCGAGGAAGTCACGGTAGGCCTGCGCAGTAGTGGCGAAACCACCGGGAACGGAAACACCGGCACCAGCCAGATTGCTGATCATCTCGCCCAGGGATGCGTTCTTGCCCCCCACATGCTCAACATCGTGAACGCCGAGCTTATCGAGGGAAACTACGTACTCTACCAAGGTGATCTCTCCACTATTTGTTGGAAAAGCTCATGCGGAACAGCTCCGCAGCGTTCTGGCGCTTGTCCAGAAAAATACGTCACAATGCCGACCGGCTCGGGCCTGGCGAAAAACGCGGCCTATCATAGCCAAGAATCGATCCTGACTTAAGGCCTTTGGCGCAAATGAAACGAACCGCTTTCTTCATTTCCGACGGTACCGGTATCACTGCGGAAACCCTTGGCCAGAGCCTCCTGGCGCAGTTCGAAACCATCACCTTCAACAAGATCACGCGGCCCTATATCGACAGCGTTGAAAAAGCGCGCGCCATGGTACAGCAAATCAACAAGGCCGCGGAGGTGGACGGGGCCCGCCCGATCATCTTCGACACTATCGTAAACCAGGAAATCCGCGACATCCTGGCCACTTCCAACGGCTTCATGATCGACATCTTCTCGACCTTCCTTTCGCCGCTGGAACAAGAACTTACCTCACATTCGTCCTACTCGGTCGGCAAATCTCACTCGATTGGTCACCACACCAATTACATGGAGCGGATCGAGGCGGTGAACTTCGCCCTGGACAACGACGACGGTGCCCGCACGCACTACTACGACAAGGCTGACCTGATCCTCGTCGGCGTGTCGCGCTGCGGAAAGACTCCGACCTGCCTATATATGGCAATGCAATACGGAATTCGTGCCGCAAATTATCCGCTTACCGAAGAGGATATGGAGCGACTGCAACTCCCCGCCGCCCTGAAAAAGTACAAGAGCAAGCTGTTCGGCCTGACCATCGACCCGGACCGCCTCACCGCTATCCGCAACGAGCGCAAGCCCAACAGTCGCTACGCCAGCTTCGCCCAGTGCGAGTTCGAAGTACGCGAGGTGGAAAACCTCTTCCGCCGCGAGAACATCACCTTCATTAACTCCACCCATTTCTCGGTAGAAGAGATTTCCGCCAAGATCCTGGTGGAGAAAGGCGTCGAACGCCGGCTCAAGTAAGCCAGACGTTGATGAAAAAGCCCGCTTCGGCGGGCTTTTTTCACGCTTGCCTTTTTAGAAGGAATCGCCAGGCACGCGAACCCATCCTTCCATCAGTACCCGCGCACTGCGGCTCATGATGGCCTTGGTGACCTGCCACTGGCCGTCTACCTCGCGGGCCTCGGCGCCCACGCGCAAGGTGCCCGACGGATGCCCGAAACGCACGGCGCTGCGCTCGCCGCCACCGGCCGCGAGGTTCACCAGGGTACCGGGAATGGCCGCAGCGGTGCCGATGGCCACGGCGGCAGTGCCCATCATCGCGTGGTGCAGCTTGCCCATGGACAGCGCGCGCACCAGCAGGTCGATTTCACCTGCCTGTACTTCCTTGCCACTCGACGTGCGGTAATTCTTCGCCGGAGCGACAAAGGCAATCTTCGGCGTATGCTGGCGAGTCGCCGCCTCTTCAGGGGTCTTGATCAGACCCATTCGCAGGGCGCCGGCGACACGGATCTTCTCGAAGCGCGCCAACTGCTCGGGATCTCCGTTAATGGCTTCACGCAACTCGGCGCCGGTGTAGCCGATGTCCTCGGCGTTGACGAACACAGTCGGGATGCCGGCGCTGATCATGGTCGCCTTGAAGGTGCCGACACCGGGCACTTCCAGGTCGTCCACGAGATTGCCGGTGGGGAACATCGAGCCCCCCTCCTCCCCGTCGTCGGACGGATCGATGAACTCCAGCACGATTTCCGCAGCCGGGAAGGTCACACCGTCGAGTTCGAAGTCGCCGGTTTCCTGGATCTGGCCATTGGTGACCGGCACATGGGCAATGATGGTTTTCTGGATGTTCGCCTGCCAGATGCGCACCACGCAGGTCCCGTTGTCGGGAATCCGCGCAGGATCCACCAGCCCGGCATGCAGCGCGAAGGCGCCAGCGGCGGTAGAGAGATTGCCGCAGTTGCCACTCCAGTCGACGAAGGCCTTGTCGATGGAAATCTGACCGTAGAGGTAGTCGACGTCGTGATCCGGCTGACTGCTCTTCGACAGGATCACGCACTTGCTGGTACTGGAAGTGGCGCCACCCATACCGTCGATATGTGCCGAGTACGGGTCGGGACTGCCGATCACTCGCATGAACAGCTTGTCACGCGCCTGGCCGGGCACCTGGCAGCGCTCGGGCAGGTCCTGCAGGCGGAAGAACACGCCCTTGCTGGTGCCACCGCGGATGTAGGTGGCGGGGATTTTCACTTGGGGTACGTGGGCCATTCTCATGTCCTGTAGGTAGGGTAAGAGCGGGCCTGCCCGCGAATTAGCCCCCGGGCCGGGAGCTATTCGCGAGCAAGCTCGCTCCTACAGATGGGGCTAGCCGACCGCTTTTTCCGCCGAGGACTCAAGGAAGTCCTGAGCAAAGCGCTGCAGCACGCCACCAGCCTCGTAGATCGACACCTCTTCGGCGGTATCCAGGCGGCAGGTCACCGGCACCTTGAGCGATTCGCCATTGGTACGGCGAATGACCAGGGTCAGGTCGGCACGCGGCTTGCGCTCGCCGATCACGTCGAAGGTCTCGGTGCCGTCGATGCCGAGGGTCTTGCGGGTAGTACCCGGCTTGAACTCCAGCGGTAGCACGCCCATGCCGATCAGGTTGGTGCGGTGGATGCGCTCGAAGCCTTCGGCCACGATCGACTCGACACCCGCCAGGCGCACGCCCTTGGCCGCCCAGTCACGGGACGAACCCTGGCCGTAGTCGGCGCCGGCGATGATGATCAGCGGCTGCTTGCGATCCATGTAGGTCTCGATGGCTTCCCACATGCGCATCACCTTGCCTTCCGGCTCGACGCGAGTGAGGGAACCCTTTTTCACCTCGCCATCGACCACGGCCATTTCGTTCACCAGCTGCGGGTTGGCGAAGGTGGCGCGCTGGGCGGTCAGGTGATCGCCGCGGTGGGTGGCGTAGGAGTTGAAGTCCTCCTCCGGCAGGCCCATTTTCGCCAGGTATTCGCCAGCCGCCGAGTTCGCCATGATCGCGTTGGACGGCGACAGGTGGTCGGTGGTGATGTTGTCCGGCAGCACCGCCAGGGGACGCATGCCCTTGAGGGTGCGCTCGCCGGCCAGGGCGCCTTCCCAATACGGCGGACGGCGGATGTAGGTACTCATCGGACGCCAGTCGTACAGCGGGCTCTCGGCTTCCTTCACGGTGCCCAGGTCGAACATCGGGATGTAGATCTGCTTGAACTGCTCGGGCTTCACCGAGGCGGCGACGATGGCGTCGATCTCCTCGTCGCTCGGCCACAGGTCCTTCAGGGTGACGGGATTGCCGGCCAGGTCATGACCCAGCACATCCTGCTCGATGTCGAAGCGCACGGTGCCGGCAATCGCGTAGGCCACCACCAGCGGCGGCGAAGCCAGGAAGGCCTGCTTGGCGTACGGATGGATACGGCCGTCGAAGTTACGGTTGCCGGACAGCACCGCCGTGGCATAGAGGTCACGGTCGATGATTTCCTGCTGGATCACCGGGTCCAGCGCACCGGACATGCCGTTGCAGGTGGTGCAGGCGTAGGCGACGATACCGAAGCCGAGCTTCTCCAGTTCCGGCAGCAGGCCGGATTCTTCCAGGTACAGCTTGGCGACCTTGGAACCCGGTGCGAAAGACGTTTTCACCCAGGGCTTGCTCACCAGCCCGAGGTCGTTGGCCTTCTTCGCCAGCAGACCGGCGGCCACGACGTTGCGCGGGTTGGAGGTGTTGGTGCAGCTGGTGATGGCGGCGATGATCACCGCGCCATCCGGCATCAGGCCATCGGCTTCCTCGGCCTTGCCGGCTTCCAGCTTCGCCTCGTCGGCGATACCGCGCTCGGCCAGCGCGGAAGTCGGCAGGCGACGATGGGGGTTGGAAGGACCCGCCATGTTGCGCACCACGCTGGACAGGTCGAACTGCAGCACGCGCTCGTACTCGGCGGTGACCAGCGCATCAGCCCACAGACCGGTAGTCCGGGCGTAGTTCTCCACCAGTTCTACCTGCTCCGGCTCGCGGCCAGTCAGCTTGAGGTAGTCGATGGTTTGCTGGTCGATGTAGAACATCGCCGCGGTGGCGCCGTATTCCGGGCACATGTTGGAAATGGTGGCGCGGTCGCCGATGGACAGGCTGTCAGCACCTTCGCCGAAGAATTCGACGTAAGCGCCCACCACCTTCTCCTTGCGCAGAAACTCGGTCAGGGCCAGGACGATATCGGTGGCAGTGATGCCGGGCTGGCGCTTGCCAGTCAACTTGACGCCGACGATGTCGGGCAGACGCATCATCGATGCGCGGCCGAGCATTACGGTTTCCGCTTCCAGGCCACCCACGCCGATGGCGATCACGCCCAGGGCATCCACGTGTGGGGTGTGGCTGTCAGTACCGACGCAGGTGTCGGGGAAGGCCACGCCGCCACGCGCCTGGATCACCGGGCTCATTTTCTCCAGGTTGATCTGGTGCATGATGCCGTTGCCGGCCGGGATCACATCGACGTTCTTGAACGCGGTCTTGGTCCACTCGATGAAGTGGAAGCGATCCTCGTTGCGGCGTTCCTCGACAGCACGGTTCTTCTCGAAGGCATCCGGATCGGAGCCGCCGAATTCCACGGCCAGCGAGTGGTCGACGATCAACTGGGTCGGCACCACCGGGTTGACCTTGGACGGATCACCGCCCTGTTCGGCGATGGCGTCACGCAGGCCGGCCAGGTCTACCAGGGCGGTCTGGCCGAGGATGTCGTGGCAGACCACGCGGGCCGGGTACCAGGGGAAGTCGAGGTCGCGCTTGCGCTCGATCAGCTGCTTGAGCGAATCGGTCAGCATGGCCGGGTCGCAGCGGCGCACCAGTTGCTCGGCCAGCACGCGGGAGGTGTACGGCAGCGTGGCGTAGGCGCCCGGAGCGATGGCATCCACCGCCTCGCGGGTATCGAAGTAGTCGAGCGCCGTGCCCGGCAGGCTCTTGCGGTATTGGCTATTCATGATTAGGCACGGTCCTTCAGGGGAACGAACTTCAGGTCTTCCGGGCCGACGTAGTTGGCGCTCGGACGGATGATCTTGCCGTCGATGCGTTGCTCGATGACGTGGGAGGACCAGCCGGAGGTACGGGCGATCACGAACAGCGGAGTGAACATGGCGGTGGGCACGCCCATCATGTGGTAGCTCACGGCGCTGAACCAGTCGAGGTTGGGGAACATCTTCTTGATTTCCCACATGGTCGACTCAAGGCGCTCGGCGATGTCGTACATCTTGGTGTTCTTCTGCTCGGCGGAGAGTTCGCGAGCGACTTCCTTGATCACCTTGTTGCGCGGGTCGGACACGGTGTAGACCGGATGACCGAAGCCGATCACCACTTCCTTCTTCTCGACGCGGGCGCGGATGTCGGCTTCCGCCTCGTCCGGGTTGTCGTAGCGCTTCTGGATCTCGAAGGCCACTTCGTTGGCGCCGCCGTGCTTCGGCCCACGCAGCGCGCCAATGGCGCCGGTGATGCAGGAGAACATGTCGGAGCCGGTGCCAGCGATCACGCGGGAGGTGAAGGTGGAGGCGTTGAATTCGTGCTCGGCGTAGAGGATCAGCGAGGTGTGCATGGCGCGGACCCAGGAGTCGCGCGGCTTTTCACCGTGCAGCAGGTGCAGGAAGTGACCGCCGATGGAGTCGTCGTCGGTCTCGACGTCGATGCGCTTGCCGTTGTGGCTGAAGTGGTACCAGTAGAGCAGCGCGGAGCCGAGGGAAGCCATCAGCTTGTCGGCGATATCGCGAGCGCCCGGATGGTTGTGGTCATCCTTCTCCGGGGACAGGCAGCCCAGTACGGAGACGGCGGTACGCATCACGTCCATCGGGTGGGCGGACGGCGGCAGTTGCTCAAGGGCGGCCTTGACGCCAGCCGGCAGGCCGCGCAGGGCCTTCAGCTTGGCTTTGTAGCCAGCCAGTTCGGCGACGTTCGGCAGCTTGCCGTGCACCAGCAGGTGAGCGATTTCCTCGAACTCACAGGCGTTGGCAAAATCGAGAATGTCGTAGCCACGGTAGTGCAGGTCATTGCCGGTACGGCCAACGGTGCACAGAGCGGTGTTGCCAGCGGCGGTGCCACTCAGGGCCACGGACTTCTTCGGTTTGAAGGCAGTAGTGGTTTCGGAAGCGCTCATCGCGTGATTCTCCTCATTTCAATCCGGTAGTTTGAGTCTTGTTATTCCGCAGGCCGCCCCATTAATGAAGGGGCGGCCCACTTCCGGTTACTTCTTGGCAGCGAACAGCGCGTCGAGCTTCTGCTCGAAGGCGTGGTAGCCGATGCGGTCGTACAGTTCCGCGCGGGTCTGCATCAGGTCGATGACTTCCTTCTGATGGCCGTCGCGGCGAATCGCGGTGTAAACAGCCTCGGCTGCCTTGTTGGCGGCACGGAAGGCCGACAGCGGATAAAGCTGGATGGCGACGCCGACCGAAGCCAGTTCATCGCGCGAGAACAGCGGGGTCGCACCGAATTCGGTGATGTTGGCCAGCACCGGTACGCCCAGCGCATCGACGAAGCGCTTGTAGGTCGGCAGGTCGTAGGCGGCTTCGGCGAAGATGGCGTCGGCACCCGCTTCCACGTACTGCTGGCAGCGCTCGATGGCGGCGTCCACGCCTTCAGCCTGGATGGCGTCGGTACGGGCGATCAGGAAGAACGCCGGATCGGTCTTGGCATCGGCAGCGGCCCTGACGCGGTCGACCATCTCCTCAGTGGAAACGATCTCCTTGCCCGGACGGTGACCGCAGCGCTTGGCGCCAACCTGGTCTTCGATGTGGGCAGCGGCCGCGCCAGCCTTGATCAGGTTCTTGACGGTGCGTTCGATGTTGAAGGCGCTGGGACCGAAGCCGGTGTCGATGTCCACCAGCAGCGGCAGGTCGCACACGTCGGTGATGCGGCGTACGTCGGTCAGCACGTCATCGAGGGTGTTGATGCCCAGGTCCGGCAGGCCCAGCGAACCCGCGGCGACACCGCCGCCGGACAGGTAGATGGCCTTGAAGCCGGCGCGCTTGGCCAGCAGCGCATGGTTGGCGTTGATGGCGCCGATGACCTGCAGAGGATGTTCTTCGGCGATGGCGTCGCGGAAGCGCTGGCCGGCGGTTTTCTGACTCATGACTCACCTCGTGTTTTGGACGGGTTGGCGAGCGCTTCCTGGTAGTGGCGCTCGATATTGCGCTTGGAGGCACCGATGTGACGGCGCATCAGCAACTCGGCCAGTTCGCCGTCACGATCGGCGATGGCATCGAGAATTCGGTGGTGCTCGTTGAAGGCCTGGCGGGGGCGATTCGGCACGGAAGAAAACTGTAGGCGGTACATGCGCACGAGCTGGTACAGCTCGCCGCAAAGCATCTTGGTCAGGGTCTGATTGCCACTGCCCTGGATGATCCGGTAGTGGAAGTCGAAGTCGCCTTCCTGCTGGTAGTAGCCGCGTCCAGCCTGGAAGGCCTCGTCGCGTTCGTGGGTATCCAGCACCCGGCGCAGCTCGTCGATCTCCGACTGGCTCATGCGCTCAGCGGCCAGGCGGCAGGCCATGCCTTCCAGGGATTCGCGAATTTCGTACAGCTCGATCAGCTCGGCATGGCCGAGGGACACCACCCGCGCACCGACGTGGGGCACACGTACCAGCAGGCGCTGCCCTTCCAGGCGATGGATCGCCTCGCGCAGGGGGCCACGGCTGATTCCGTAGGTCCGCGCCAGCTCGGGCTCGGAGATCTTGCTGCCCGGAGCGATCTCGCCGCGCACGATGGCCGTCTGGATACGCCGGAATACGCTTTCGGAGAGCGTTTCCGTGTCCAGCTGATCAGTAACGATGGCTTCAGGAGCGTCAATCATGATTGTCGACACATTGTTATTCGATGGGGCAAAACTACCCCCACCAACCCACGCATGTCAAACAAACACCGACCAATTGTCGACAATCCGTCTAATAGCCAAAAAACCAGGTACGGCATCACGCTCCAGCACCTGAAGCCATAAGCGTCTGTCGCGCCGGAAAATCCGCGTGTTAGAATGCGCGCCGCCAGCGCCAGTCTGGGCGCCAATGACTTGCCTGCTAGACTCCCAGACCAGGCGCCGCAGCCAAGATGGCCGTGGGCCGGGCTCCTGGACCGATGACCGCGTTACGCTCAAAGGACTTATGACACTCAAGCCCTTCGCCCCCTTTGCCTGCCTGCTTGCCCTCCCCGGACTTGGCTTCGCCACCGAGAAGACCGTCTACGGTCTCAATGAATACGCCAAGCTGAAGGATCTCGACCTGGAGGTCGCCGCCAAGCTCGACACCGGCGCCAAGACCGCATCCCTCAGTGCGCGCGATATCAAGCGTTTCAAGAAGGACGGCGAGACCTGGGTGCGCTTCTACCTGGCTATCGACGACGCCCACGAGCATCCGATCGAGCGCCCCCTGGCCCGAATCAGCAAGATCAAACGCCGCGCCGGGGACTTCAACCCCGACGAAGGCAAGACCTACACCGCACGCCCGGTCATCGAACTGGAGGTGTGCATGGGCAAGGCCCTGCGGCAGATCGAAGTGAACCTGACCGACCGTAGTGCTTTCCAATACCCGCTTCTGATCGGTTCCGAGGCGCTCAAGCGCTTCGATGCACTGGTCGACCCGAGCCTTAAATACGCTGCCGGCAAACCCGGCTGTGCCACCGACGCAAACTCTGACGAGTAACCCACATGCGCTCTCTTACCCTGCATCTGAAAGTCCTGATCACCCTGTTGGTGAGCCTGGGCGTTCTGATAACGGCCTACCAGATATTCATCCAGGGCATTCCGATCACCGAGGATGCGACCGACGACCTCTGGAACATCGACGCCAAGGTCGAGTTCCAGGCGAATCCGCGCGATCCGGTGAAGGTCCAGATGTTCGTTCCGCCGCTGAACCGGGACTACGTCAGCCTCAACGAGAGCTTCATCTCCAACAACTATGGGGTGAGCATCAATCGCGCCGACGGCAACCGCAAGGTGACCTGGTCCGCCCGTCGCGCCAGTGGCAACCAGACCCTCTACTACCGCCTGGTGTTGACCAAGCGCTACAGCGGCGAGAAGCCCAAGGACAAGGGTCCGATCTTCCGCGACAGCATTCCGGTGGAAGGCCCCGAGAAGATCGCCGCCGAAGCCCTGCTGGCTCCCATCCGCCAGCACTCGGCTGACGTCGAGACCTTCATCAGCGAGACCATCAAGCGGGTCAACAACCTGAACGATGACAACGTCAAGCTGCTGCTGGCCGGCGACACCGGCACCCCGAACAAGGCCAAGGCCATCGAGCTGCTGCTGTCCATCGCCCACGTCCCGATGGAGCGCGTCCACACCATTCGCCTGATGAGCGAACAGGCCCAGAGCCCCGAGCTCTGGCTGCGCAGCTTCAACGGCGAGAACTGGCTGTACTTCAACCCGGACACCGGCGAGCAGGGCCTGCCCAGCGACCGCCTGATCTGGTGGACCGGTGACGACAACCTGATCACCGTCGACGGCGGCAAGAAGGTCCAGGTGACCTTCAGCATGAACAACAGCGAGATGAACGCCATCCGCCTGGCCAAGCTGACCGACGAGAACACCGACGCCGACTTCCTCGAGTACTCGCTCTACGGCCTGCCGCTGCAGACCCAGCAGACCTACCAGATCATGATCATGATCCCGATCGGCGTGCTGGTGATCCTGATCCTGCGTAACCTCGGCGGCCTGCAGACCCTGGGTACCTTCACCCCGGTGCTGATCGCCCTCGCCTTCCGCGAAACCCAACTGGGCTTCGGCATCGTGCTGTTCACCATCATCACCGCGCTCGGCCTGTCGCTACGGTCGTACCTTGAGCACTTGAAGCTACAGATGTTGCCAAGGCTCTCGGTGGTGCTGACCTTCGTGGTGGTGCTGATCGCGGTGATCAGCCTGCTGAGCCACAAGCTCGGCCTGGAACGCGGCCTGTCCGTGGCCCTGTTCCCGATGGTGATCCTGACCATGACCATCGAACGCCTGTCCATCACCTGGGAAGAGCGCGGCGGCGGCCATGCCTTCAAGGTGGCCATCGGCACCCTGGTCGCGGCCACCCTGGCGCACCTGCTGATGACCGTGCCGGAGCTGACCTACTTCATCTTCACCTTCCCGGCCGTGCTGCTGATCATGGTGGGCTTCATGCTGGCGATGGGTCGCTACCGCGGCTACCGCCTGACCGAGCTCTTCCGCTTCAAAGCCTTCCTGAAGGACTGAGCCATGTTCGGCCTGATCAAGACGTGGAAAGCCCTCGAAGCCAAAGGCATCATGGGCATCAATCGGCGAAACGCGGACTACGTGCTGAAGTACAACAAACGGCACCTGTACCCGATCGTCGACGACAAGATCATCACCAAGCAGCGCGCCATCGAGGCGGGGATCCACGTACCGGAAATGTACGGCGTCATCTCCACCGAGAAGGAAATCGAGAAGCTCGACGAGATCATCGGCGAGCGTAACGACTTCGTGATCAAGCCGGCGCAAGGCGCCGGCGGCGACGGCATCCTGGTGATCGCCGACCGCTTCGAAGGCCGCTACAAGACGGTCTCCGGCAAGATCATCAGCCACGAGGAAATCGAGCACCAGATTTCCTCGATCCTCACCGGCCTCTATTCCCTCGGCGGTCACCGTGACCGCGCGCTGATCGAGTACCGCGTGACCCCGGACCAGATCTTCAAGAGCATCAGCTATGAAGGCGTACCGGACATCCGCATCATCGTACTGATGGGTTATCCGGTGATGGCGATGCTGCGCCTGCCGACCCGGCAGTCCAACGGCAAGGCCAACCTCCACCAGGGCGCCATAGGCGTCGGCGTGGACCTGGCGACCGGCGTCACCCTGCGCGGCACCTGGCTGAACAACAAGATCGCCAAGCATCCGGACACCACCAACGCGGTGGACGGTGTGCAGCTGCCCAACTGGGACGGCTTCATGAAGCTGGCGGCCGGTTGCTACGAGCTGTGCGGCCTGGGCTACATCGGTGTCGACATGGTGCTGGACCAGGACAAGGGCCCGTTGATCCTCGAGCTCAACGCCCGCCCCGGCCTGAACATCCAGATCGCCAACGACTGCGGCCTGACCCACCGCGCCCATGCCGTCGAGGCCCGCCTCGAAGAGCTGAAGGCCAAGGGAATCCAGGAAACCCCGGAAGAACGCGTGCGCTTTTCCCAGGAGCTCTTCGGCTACGTACGGCCGACTGAGATCTGATTCATCGCGTCAAGGAAAAGCCCGGCCAAGTGCCGGGCTTTTTCGTTTGAACCTGAATCACCGGCTCTGCCTTCCTGTAGGAGCGAGCTTGCTCGCGAAAGATCGTGCACGGACTGTTCGCGAGCAAGCTCGCTCCTACAAGTGCGAAAAAAAGGGGCCTTTCGGCCCCTTCTTCATTTACCCGTGCAACCTCAATCGTTGCTCGGCTTGTTCACCGCGTGCAGGACGTACTGCGGCAGGGCGAAGGCGCCGACGTGGATTTCCGGGTTGTAGTAGCGGGTCACGATACCGCTGCCGGCATAACGCTGGCGCAGGGTCTCCACAGGGAGCTTGCGTAGCTCGGCGTCGGTAGCGCCCCAGGCGAAGGTCATGGCGCCGCCGATGTAGGTCGGCACCGCAGCCTGGTAGAAGTGCCAGTCGGCAAACAGGCTGTCCATGCGGCTGGCGGTGGTCTGCACTTCGCCAAGCTGCATGAAGGGGGTACCGTTCTGGGTGACCAGCACGCCGCCGTCGTTCAGGCAGCGGCGGCAGGCCTGGTAGAAGTTCTCGGAGAACAGCACCTCACCCGGACCGATGGGGTCGGTGGAGTCGGAGATGATGACGTCGAACTTCTCCTGGGTGGTGGCGACGAAGCGCATGCCGTCGTCGATCACCAGGTTCAGGCGCGGATCGTCATAGGCGCCCTTGGAGTGGTTCGGCAGGAACTCCTTGCACATCTCGACCACGGTGCCGTCGATCTCGACCATGGTGATGCGCTCGATATCGCGATGCTTGCTGACTTCACGCAGCATGCCGCCGTCGCCGCCGCCAATGATCAGGACGCTCTTCACCGCGCCATGGGCGAGGATCGGTACGTGGGTCAGCATCTCGTGATAGATGAACTCGTCCGCCTCGGTGGTCTGGATCACGCCGTCGAGGGCCATGACACGACCCATGCGCGAGTTCTCGAAGATCACCAGGTGCTGGTGCTCGGTGCGCACTTCGTGCAGCAGCTTGTCCATGCGGAAGCGCTGTCCGTAACCGTCGTAGAGAGTTTCCTGATAGTCGCTCATGGGTTGTTTCCCCTGCTGGCTGTATTAGCGGACGGTGCCACCGCCCCATGAAAAGGCGCGCATTCTACTGTGGCTTGGATGTCAGGTCGAACCGCGACTGGGGAATTTGAAAGTCAGTTTTGCAGAGACGGCGCAGCATCAAGAGAATATCGTCGCACCATGACTACCAACGCTCCCTTTTCAGATTCCCACGAGCCCACCGAGCCCATGCGCCTTGATTACTTCGAGCCCTGGAACTGGAAGCAGTTCCAGCAGCATTACGCCTTGCGTCGCCTGCCGGGTGTCGAGCAGCTGACCGCCGACAGCTACTGCCGCAGCTTCCGCCTGGGCGAGCGCAGCGGCTGGTTCCGCCTGCGCCCGCAGCCCGGCGCGCTGGAACTGGAGTTGAGTCCATCGACCCGGGACCTTGGGCCGCTGCTGGCACCGCGCATCCGCCAGATGTTCGACCTGGACAGCGATCCAGCAGCCATCGCCCACCACCTGGGCCGCGATCCATTGCTTCAGGCGCTGCTGGCACGCTTTCCCGGCCTGCGCCTGCCGGTCGCCTTCGACCCATTCGAACAGGGCGTACGCACCATCATCGGTCAGCAGGTCACGGTGAAGGCCGCCGTCACCATTGCCGGTCGCCTGGTGGAGCGTCTGGGCGAGCCACTGGCCGATGCCGAAGCTGACGGACCGCAGCGGCTCTTCCCCACCCCACAAGCCATCGCCGACGATCCGCTGCCCGGCATCGGCATGCCCGGCAAACGTGTCGACACTTTGCGCCGCTTCGCCCAGGCAGTAGCCGACGGCAGCCTGGAACTGAGCCTGGCCGCTGGCGTCGAAGCCCTGATCGAACGCCTGTGCGCTCTACCCGGCATTGGCCGCTGGACCGCCGAATACATCGCACTGCGCGCCTTTGGCCAGCCGGACGCATTCCCCACCGCCGACCTGGGCCTGCTCAAGTCGCCACTCTGGGGGCCCGGCGGCATCAGTGCGAAGGAACTGGCGAGCCGCGCCGAACAATGGCGACCGTGGCGCGCCTACGCCGCCGTCTATCTCTGGCAGAGCTACGCAGAGGAGCAATGAAGATGTATTTCCGCTATCACGAAAGCCCCACCGGCCCTCTGCTGCTGGCCGGCGACGAGTCCGGCCTGCAGATGCTTTATATGGACAATGAAGGACGCGGCTACCCGGACGAAAGCTGGGAAGCAGCCGGACGACGGCTGGACGAACCTTGCCGCCAGCTGGAGCGCTATTTCGAGGGCCGCCTGAAACGCTTCGACCTGGCACTGGCGCCTCGCGGCACGCCGTTCCAGCAGCGCGTCTGGCAGGCGCTGCTGCAGATCCCCTACGGCCAAACCACCAGCTATAGCGAACTGGCGGAACGACTTGGCAATCCGAAAGCCGTCCGTGCGGTAGGAACCGCCAACGGCGCCAATCCCATTTCCATCATCATTCCCTGCCATCGGGTCATTGGCCGCGATGGCAGCCTGACTGGATACGCCGGCGGCCTGCCGCGAAAGGCACTGCTACTCAAACTGGAAGGCGTGAAGCTGCAGCCGGAACAGGACCAGTTGCTACTGATCTGACTCAAGGCTGGCGGACGCGCGCCAATACTTTCGGTGGATCAGCCAGCGGCAACCCGATGATCAGCCCCTCCCCGCTCTTGGCCGCGACCCCGGTCAGGGCCTTGATGTTCACCTGGTGGCTGACCATCACCACCGGACGATCCTTGGGCACCTTCTCGATGGCCTTGCGCAACTCCACCGTCTGCGCCGCCTGACTGTCCGGATCGCTGAAGAAGGAATCCAGCGCCGACAGGGTTTCGACCGCCCCCAACCCCATTTCCTGCGCAGTGTCCTGCGCGCGACACCAGGTGCTGGTATAGAGGCGTGGCTGTTCGACCTTGCGTCGCACCAGCAGCTTGCCCCAGCGCCGGGCTTCCTGGCGCCCCTTGTCGCTGAGATTGCGCTGAGTGCTGCAATCCCCCAGGCGGAAGCCTTCCGGATCACCGGTGCCGGGGGCGGTGGTATGGCGCAGCAGGAGAAACGCCTTGCCCTCGCGCAGCGCCTGCCAGGCCGACTTCTGGTCAGCGGCCGCCGGCAATGCCAGCAGCGCCACCATCATCAGAACCAGTAGGCGGGTCATTGCCCGGCCGCCAGTTGCACCGTCCGGTCGCGGGTTGCCCTGTACATGCCCGGGGCGGGGCTATCCGTATCGATGCAAAGGCAGGAATCCATGGGGGGACGCTCCCAGGTGGATGCAGTCACCCCAAGGATAGATCGGCCGATCGAAGCCTTCCTCGTGCTCCGTCAGACGATTTCAGGAAGGGTCAGAAACGCGCCAGGTCGATCACCGCGAAGCTCGCTACCGTTTCGTGGCCCTCAAGCACGCCACCCTCACGCGCCAGCCCGATGGTCTGCATGCCGGCCTCGCGGGCAGCATCCAGCTCCTGGACCACATCGGAGAGGAAGAGAATCTCCTCGCCGGGCAGGCCGATGGCAGCTGCGATGCGCTGATAGGACGCGGCCTCGCGCTTGGGCCCGGAGGTCGTGTCGAAGTAGCCGGAGAAGTTCGGGGTCAGGTCGCCCGCCTCGGAGCAACCGAAAATCAGCTTCTGGGCCTGGATGGAACCGGAGGAATAAACGTAGAGCGCGTAGCCTTCCTGCTTCCAGCGGCCCAGCGCTTCCACCGCATCCGGGTAGACATGCCCCTTGAGCTGGCCGGCGCGATAGCCCTGCTCCCAGACCATGCCCTGCAGGGCCTTGAGCGGCGTGGCCTTGCGGTCTTCGGCGATCCAGCCCAGGAGAATATCCACCACCCGCTCGGGGCTGGCCCCGGCTTCGCCGCTTTCCGCGCGCACCGCGTCGATCTGCTGTGCCACCGCCGGCTCGTCGGCGTGAGTCAGGACAAACTCGGGCAGGTGGCGTGCAGCGAAGGGAAAGAGCACGTCGAAGACAAAGCTCACCGCGCTGGTGGTCCCTTCGATGTCGGTGAGAATGGCCTTGATGGGCATTGGGAAACTCCAGGTGAATCGAATGTTGCCGTCGTAGGAGCCAGCTTGCTGGCGAACTCACAACGCTTCGCGAGCAAGCTCGCTGCTACAGTGGCCGGGATCAGTCTTCCAGCTGCGGGAAGCGCTTGGCGATCTCGTCGCCGGTGAACTGGGCGACCCAGCCTTCCGGGTTGTTGAACAGTCGGATGGCGACGAAGTGCGGATGTTCACCCATGTCGAACCAGTGGCGGGTGCCGGCCGGTACGGAGATCAGGTCGTTCTTCTCGCAGAGCACGGCATAGACGTAGTCGTCGATATGCAAGGTGAACAGGCCGCGCCCGGCAACGAAGAAGCGCACCTCGTCTTCGCCGTGGCGGTGCTCGTCGAGGAACTTGGCACGCAGCTCCGCCTTTTGCGGGTGGTCGCTGGCCAGGCTGACCACGTCGACGGTGACGTAGCCCTGCTCCTGCATCAGTCGGTCGATCTGCGGGCGATACGCGGCGATCACCTCGTCCTGGCTGGCGCCCGGCGCGATGGGGGCGGAAGCCTCCCAGCGCTCGAAGTGCACGCCGACGGACGCGAGGGTCGAGGCGATGTCATCCAGGTGGGTCAGGACCTTGTTCGGCAGGTCGGGGCTGGATTCGTGGTAGACGGTCAGGCTGCTCATCTGGGTACTCCTTGCGGGCGTCCTCCCGGCTCTCTGGCGGGTCGGACGGCACCGTTGTCAGTCAGGCATCTTCGTGCGAAGGAAGCTTCAGCGCTGGGTGATCGAGAGCGTCTTCAGTTCGCATTCGAAGAGGAATTCGAAGGCTTCGACCTGGCGCAGGGCATCGCTCATGCGCGGCCCCCAAGTATAGAGGCCATGCCCCCGGATCAGGTATCCGACGCAGTCCGGATGCTCGTCCAGCCAGGGTTGCACCTGGGTGGCCAGGCGGGCGATGTCCTGGTCGTTGTCGAAGATCGGCACCAGCACCTGCGATTCGTGGGTGCTGATGCCACTGAAGGCCTTCTGCAGCTCGTAGTCGGCGAACACCAGCGAATCGGCCAGGGTCAGGCGCGACAGCACGGTGGCATTTACCGAGTGGGTGTGCAGCACGGCACCGATTTCCGGCTTCCAGCGATAGAGCTGGGTGTGCAGCAGGGTTTCCGCCGATGGCTTCTTGCCCGGTTCCAGGCTGTTGCCATCCAGGTCAGTGGCCAGCACGTCGTCCGGGCCGAGTTCACCCTTGTGCTTGCCGGAGACGGTCAGCAGCGCCTCGGTGGCGGAAAGCCTTGCCGAGTAGTTGCTGCTGGTGGCCGGCGACCAGCCGCGACCGTACAGGAAGCGGCCGGCGTCGATGATTTCCTGGGCGAGTTTCTGGCGATTCATGCCCGCTCCTCTTGCAATTGGGTGGCAATGATAACGGCTGCGGCAAGCGCCGCGAGACTGGCGATGGCGTAAGTCCAGACCGGTCCCAGGCTGCTCCAGCTGTAGCCCGAGTAGAGCGCACCCAGCGCTCCGCCGGTACCGGCGAGTGCAGCGTAGAGCGCCTGGCTCTGGCCCTGTTGGCGCGGTCCGAAACGACGTTGCACGAAATGGATGGCGGCTGCGTGAAAGCTGCCGAAGGTGGCGGCGTGCAACAGTTGGGCGAACAGCAGCACCGACAACTGGTCGGCGAAGTTACCGATCAGCAACCAGCGCAGGGCAGCGATCAGGAAGCTGGCCAGCAGCACCACTCGTACCGAGTAGCGCGCCAGGATGCGAGCCATCACGATGAACAGGAGCACCTCGGCCACAACCCCCAGCGCCCAGAGTTGGCCAATCAGGCTTCGCGAGTAGCCGAGGGATTCGAGATAAATGGTCTGGAAGCTGTAGTAAGGCCCGTGAGACAACTGCATCAGCCCCACACATAAATAGAAGGCCAATACACCCGGCTGGCGCAGTTGGGCCAGGAAACCACCCTGCCCTGGAGTGTCCGGCCGCGCCTGGGGAACCGCATTGGGCACCCAGAAGCTGCTGAGGACGATTCCCGCCATGATGAAGACCAGCGCCCAGGGATAGAGATCCAGGCTGAACAGCTCGAACAGCGTGCCCAGGCCAATCACCGTGAGAATGAAGCCGATGGAGCCCCACAGCCGAACCTGGCTGTAGCGCGCGGCTTGCTCGCGCAGGTGCGCCAGGGTGATCACTTCGAATTGCGGCAGCACCGCATGCCAGAAGAACGCGTGCAGGGCCATGATCAGGGCCAGCCATGCATAGCTGTGGCTGACGAAGATCAGCGAGAAGGTCAGCAACGTGCAGAACGCGCCGAAGCGCACGATGTCCAGGCGCCGGCCACTGCGATCACCCAGCCAGCCCCAGAGGTTGGGCGCCACGCAACGCATCAGCATCGGGATGGCCAGCAGTTCGCCGATGCGCGCACTGGAAAAGCCCAGGTGCGCGAAGTACAGGCCAAGGAAGGGCGCCGTGGCGCCCAGCAGGGAAAAATAGAAGAGATAGAAGCTGGACAGCCGCCAATAGGGCAGCGCGTTCGCGCTGCCGGTCACAGCTGGCCGAGCACCGGGGTTGCGACCCGCACGTCGGCGTTCTGCGCACGATGGCGCAGCAGGTGGTCCATCAGCACGATGGCCATCATGGCTTCGGCGATCGGGGTTGCCCGGATGCCCACGCAGGGGTCATGACGGCCCTTGGTGACCACGTCCACCGGGTTGCCATTGATGTCGATCGAGCGGCCGGGGGTGGTGATGCTGGAGGTGGGCTTCAGCGCCAGGTTGGCGACGATCGGCTGGCCGGAGGAAATACCGCCGAGGATGCCGCCGGCGTTGTTGCTGAGGAATCCTTCCGGGGTCAGCTCGTCGCGGTGCTGGGTACCACGCTGGGCTACGCTGTCGAAGCCGGCCCCGATCTCGACGCCCTTGACGGCGTTGATGCTCATCAGTGCATGGGCCAGTTCGGCATCCAGGCGGTCGAAGATCGGCTCGCCCAGCCCCGGCGGCACGCCTTCGGCGACAACGGTGATCTTCGCGCCCACCGAATCCTGGTCACGGCGCAGCTGGTCCATGTAGGCCTCCAGCTCGGGAACCTTGTCCGGGTCGGGGCTGAAGAAGGCGTTCTGCTCCACCGAATCCCAGGTCTTGAAGGGAATCTCGATGGGGCCGAGCTGGCTCATGTAGCCGCGCACGGTGATGCCCAGGGTGGCCAGGAATTTCTTGGCGATGGCACCAGCGGCCACGCGCATGGCAGTTTCCCGCGCCGAGGAACGGCCGCCGCCACGGTAGTCGCGGATGCCGTACTTGTGGTGGTAGGTGTAATCGGCGTGGGCCGGGCGGAACAGGTCCTTGATCGCCGAATAGTCCTTGGACTTCTGGTCGGTGTTGCGGATCAGCAGGCCAATCGAGCAGCCGGTGGTCTTGCCTTCGAAAACGCCGGAGAGGATTTCCACCTCGTCGGCTTCCTGGCGCTGGGTGGTATGGCGGCTGGTGCCCGGCTTGCGGCGATCGAGATCACGTTGCAGGTCCTCGAGGGACAGTTCCAGCCCCGGCGGGCAGCCGTCGACTATGGCGACCAGCGCCGGACCATGGCTTTCGCCAGCGGTGGTGACGGTGAACAGCTTGCCGTAGGTGTTGCCGGACATGCACAGTGCTCCGCAGAAATGGGCCTCGATTCGAAGGTCGAGCAGTATACCCGCGGCGCCTGGCCAGTTCACCCCTCGAACCTTGCGCCGCCAGTCACGTCCAACCCGCCAACCGACAACCGACTCCGTCCCGATGCCGCGACTCTTCCTTCTACTCCTTCCCCTCCTCGCCAGCCTGGCCCAGGCCGCCCCCCAGAGCGTGCTGCAACGGCCCATCGAACTGGACACCGGCAATGGCGTGTTGCGCGGCACCCTGCTTCGCCCGAAGACCGATCAACCGGTACCGGTGGCGTTGATCATCGCCGGCTCCGGCCCCACCGACCGCGATGGCAACAACCCACTCGGCGGACGCAACGACAGCCTGAAGAAGCTTGCCCAATTGCTCGCCCGCAATGGCATCGCCAGCGTGCGCTACGACAAACGCGGCATCGCCGGCAGCCAGGACGCGGGTACCGACGAGCGCCAGCTCAGCATCGAACTCTATGCCCGCGATGCGGCGGCATGGGGCCAACGCCTGAAATACGACCCGCGCTTCTCGCGACTCATCCTCATCGGCCACAGCGAAGGCGCGCTGATTGCCAGCCTGGCAGCGGAGACGGCCGGCGCGGATGCGCTGGTGAGCATCTCCGGTAGCGCCCGCCCCATCGACCAGCTGTTGCGCGACCAGTTGCAGAGCCGCCTGCCGCCGCCACTTCTGCGCCAGAGCGAAGCCTTGCTGGCCAGTCTGCGCGCGGGCCAGCAAGTGCCCGAGGTGCCGCAATCGCTGGAAGTGCTGTTCCGGCCAAGCGTGCAGCCTTACCTGATTTCCCTGTTCCGCCAGGACCCGTCCGAAGCCTTCGGTCGGCTGCACATCCCGGCTCTTATCCTGCAGGGCAGCCACGACATCCAGGTCAGCGTGAGCGACGCGGAGCAGCTCAAGGCCGCACGACCCGACGCGGAGCTGGCCATCATCGAAGGCATGAACCACATGCTGCGCATCGTGCCCATGGACATGGAGCAGCAGCTGGCCTCCTACGGCAACCCGAACCTTCCCCTGGCGCGGGAGCTGGGCGAACGCATCCTGGCGTTCATTCAGCAGCAGTTCGACTCCAGAAACTCGAAAGTCAGTCGATAAAGGCGAAAGGTTCTGTAGGAAATCTCGCCTGGCAAGGGCAGTTGCGCACAGAATATTGCACTGACGTACCAAATTCATCGCCGCCAGCCCTTACAAGGTACTTCCCGATGACCGAAAGCCCCGCCGAACAGCAGAGCGTCGAAGAAGCCGCCCCCCAGCCCCATCCATGGTCCGAGCTGGCGGCCGAACAGTTCGACCTGCTACGGCTCGCGCCACTCCCAATCGACCGGCACACCGGATCACGACCGCTGCGCTTTGTCGAACTCGGACGCGTGGAACGCCACAGCAAGGAGCAGAGCGTGCTGCGCCTGAGCGTCGGACTTCCCGGACAGAAGGTGCGCAAGGAGCAGAATCTGCTGGAAGTCTGGGTGGACCACCGCAGCAAGCAAGTGCGCTTCGGCCCGGACAGCGGATTGAACCTGGAGCCACAGAACCGCGGCCTGGGTCGCTTCCTCCTGGCCCAGGGCATCGCCTGGGCCAAGCAGCACTGGGCGCACTATCGCGTCGAAGGTGGCGAGCTGCCGGCCAAGGATGCCCTGGACAACGAAGCACGCCTGCGCCGCGACCATGTGCTCAAGGCGCAAGGTTTCGGGATCGAATACCTCGACAACCTACAGCTCAAAGCCAATTACGGCGCCGGGCGGCTCAGTGAGCTGCACGGCGACTGGCACCGCGAGAAGGTCCAGTTGGTGGGGCTGCAGGAAGCCGCTGCAATGCTCGAACAGGCGGATCAGAACCTGCATCGGCAGGAAGTGGAGATTCGCAAACTGGAAGAGCGCATCGCCGTCTACAAGCGAGAGGACAGTGGACTGCGCTTCACGATCGCGTGCCTGGTGGTTTTCGCGGTTTTCCAGGCCGGCCTGCTGATCTGGATCACCACCCGCTGACCCGACGGGTCAGGGATTCAAGCGCGAGCGGAACAGCGCCTGGTGCTCGCGGCACTGCTTGGCGCTGAGCATGAATACCCCGTGGCCACCGTGCTCGAAGTCCAGCCAGAGGAAGTCCACCTCCGGGTAGATATCTTCCACATGCACCTGACTGTTGCCCACTTCCACGATGAGCAAACCTTTCTCGGTCAGGTGATCGGCCGCTTCGGCCAGCATGCGCCGCACCAGGTCCAGCCCATCATTGCCGCAGGCCAGGCCCAGTTCGGGCTCGTGCTGGTATTCGGCCGGCATGTCGGCGAAGTCTTCGGCATCCACATAGGGCGGATTGGAAACGATCAGGTCGAAGCGCTGCCCCGGCAAGCCGTCGAAGCCATCGCCCTGCACGGTGTAGACCCGATCTTCCAGGCCGTGGCGCTCGATGTTCAGGTTGGCCACCTCCAGCGCGTCGAACGAGAGATCGCCCAGCACCACCTCCGCTCCGGGGAAGGTATGAGCGCAAGCAATGCCGATACAGCCCGAGCCCGTGCAGAGGTCGAGCACGCGCGCCGGCTCCTGGGGCAGCCAGGGCGCGAAATGCTGCTGGATCAGTTCAGCGATGGGGGAACGCGGCACCAGCACCCGCTCGTCCACGACGAAAGGCATTCCACAGAACCAGGCTTCGCCGAGCAGGTAGGCCACCGGCACGCGCTCTTCGATACGCCGGTGCAGCAACTCGCGCAGGCGGGCGCATTCGTCTTCTTCCAGACGGCAATCCAGATAGCTGTCAGAAATCTCGTAGGGCAGGTGCAGCGCGCCGAGTACCAGTTGGCGAGCCTCATCCCAGGCGTTGTCGGTGCCGTGACCGAAGAACAGGTTCTCAGCATGGAAACGGCTGACAGCCCAGCGGATGTAATCACGCAGGGTGCGCAGGCGGGATTCAGACACGGCAACTACCTCAGGAAACGGGGCGCCGATTCTATCACCCCTGCCGCCCCGGGGCAGCCCGCGGCAGCCGACGAACGGAAGCGCCCATCTGCGCCTCGATCCGCGATCCACGCTGCCCGGCAACTGGCCGTCACGCTCTGGCAGGGCAACTGGACCTTGGTCCATGGTTCACTTATTCCGTCGCAGGGCGGAGAATGGTGGCCATGTCGTACCTGGAGATTCGCATGTCCGCCCCGAAATCCATGTTCCAGCTCAGTGGCCGTGGCTATCCGCCCGCCAGTCTGAACAATGCCACCCTGGTGATCATCGACGCTCAGGAAGAGTACCGCAGCGGCGTCCTCGCCCTGCCCGGCCTGGATGCCGCACTCGGCGAAATCGCCAGTCTCCTTGCCACTGCCCGTACCATGGGTAGCGCCATCGTCCACGTGAAGCACCTTGGCGTACCTGGCGGCATCTTCGATCCCCGCGGCGAGCGCGGTGAGCACCTGCCGGAAGTCGCGCCCCTGCCGGGTGAGATCGTCGTCGAGAAGCGCCTGCCCAACGCCTTCGCCGGCACCGACCTGCACGACCGCCTGCAGGCTATCGGCCATCTTGACCTGATCGTCTGCGGCTTCATGACCCATTCCAGCATCAGCACCACGGTCCGCGCTGCGAAGGACTATGGTTATCGCTGCACGCTGGTGAGCGCCGCCTGCGCAACCCGCGACTTGCCGACCGTCGACGGCGGCGTCATCAGCGCGGAAGACATGCACCGTGTCGAGGTGATCGCACTCGCCGACAACTTCGCCAGCGTGGTGCCGCAGGCCAAGGCGCTTATCTAATCCCAGGAAGCGTCGTTACATCCCGCGACATCCGCGACGGGGTAGATCGGAACAACCGCCAGCTGGCGCCGGTCATACCCCGATCTAGCAAGAGGACGTCCGGATGAAGTTATCCGATGGTTTCGATGCCCGCCGCCTCCGCCCACGGGGCCCAGGTAGCTGGCGCTGGCGTTTCGCAGCGGCCTTGTCCGCGCTCTTCGCCGTGTTCGGCGTGCTGCTGGCGATGGCCGGCACCGCCACCCTCCTTGGCCGCTCCCCTGCGCTCGGCCCACTCAACGACAGCACTGGCGCGGCCATCGTGCTGCTGCTCTTCGGACTGCTCTTTCTCTGGATCGGCATACTCGCCTGGCGACTCTGCCGGCGGCGTTCACGGCGCCGCGACGGCCTCAGCATGTCGCCCCATCTGATGAAGAAACGCGACTGAGCCTCGCACGAGTCATTTGGGTACACTAGCCGCCCTTCGCGGAGGCCTGCATGCAAGACGACACCCAGAAAAACGACTCCTGGAACGACGACGAAAGTTCCTTGTTCGCCGACCAGATGCGCGGCGTGAAGCGCATCCAGAATGATCGCGCCGACACCGGCAAGGTACGGGCCGACCAGAAGCAGCTGGCCAACCGTCGGCAGAATGCGACCGTCAGCGTGGCCAACGTCAAGGTCGACGGCCTGTCCGACCAGTTCGTCATCGACGTCGGCGCCGAAGACGAACTGCACTGGGCCCGGGACGGCGTGCAGGAAGGCCAGATGCGCAAGCTCAAACAAGGCCAGATCGGCTTCGACGGCAGTCTCGACCTGCATGGCATGACCGTGGAAAAGGCCCGCGAAACACTCTGGGACTTCATTGCCGAAGCCACCCGCTTCGAAGTGCGCTGCGTGCGTGTGACCCATGGCAAGGCGGCACGCCTGGACGGCAAGCGACCGCTGATCAAGAGCCACGTCAACACCTGGCTGCGCCAGCACCCACAGGTGCTGGGCTTCACCTCCTGCCTGCCGAAGCACGGCGGCACCGGCGCCGTCTATGTGATGCTGCGTCGGACCATGCTCGATGGTCGCGACGAATAACCACGGATCTCCTGCCCATCGGAAAATGGTGAGGCGGGTTACTGCCTGAGGGTGGATGGCGAAGAACTGTTACAACGCTGCCTGCCCCTCGCGGAGTGGGCGGAGCACTGGACCAACCGTCTGCCCGTGCCTGAAAAATGACTCGCACTGGCGCATGGTGCCCTTGCCAGCCGCCCCTTCGCGCCCTACCCTGCGCCTTTGCGTAAATCCCCACAGGAATTTCCATGTCCCTGGAACAGCATTACACCGCGATCCTCGGCCAGCTCGGCGAGGATGTCTCCCGCGAAGGCCTGCTCGATACCCCGAAGCGCGCCGCCAAGGCAATGCAGTACCTCTGCCGCGGCTACCAGCAGACGCTGGAGGAAGTCACCAACGGCGCCCTGTTCAGCTCCGACAACAGCGAAATGGTGCTGGTGAAGAACATCGAGCTGTACTCGCTCTGCGAACACCATCTGCTGCCGTTCATCGGCAAGGCCCACGTGGCCTATATCCCCAACGGCAAGGTGCTGGGGCTGTCCAAGGTCGCGCGCATCGTCGACATGTTCGCCCGCCGGCTGCAGATTCAGGAAAACCTCAGCCGCCAGATCGCCGAAGCCGTGCAACAGGTCACCGGTGCCCTCGGCGTGGCCGTGGTCATCGAAGCCCAGCACATGTGCATGATGATGCGCGGTGTTGAGAAGCAGAACTCCTCCATGGTCACCTCGGTGATGCTCGGCGAGTTCCGCGAGAACGCCGCCACCCGCAGCGAATTCCTCAGCCTGATCAACAACTGAGTTATCGCTGTCCCCGAAAAAGCCGGCGCAAGCCGGCTTTTTTGTTGCCGCGCCAAAGTGCCGGGACTATTGGTCAGGGATTTTTCCAGGCAATTGGATATCGGGATTCTCCGGGATGTCGCGCAATCTGGCATTCCAGAGACCGCCCCATCACATGCCGAATGGAAGGAGATGGACCATGTCGACCGCAACTCCCCGCCCGATACTGATCCGCGCTTCGCGCCAGAACACCCGGCACCTGCTGCCTTACTTGCACAGCCTCGCCTTGGGCGGCCAATTGGAAGCGCGAGATACCGGCGAGTGGGTTCTGGCCGCTGAAGATGAGGCAAAGGCCGAAGAAGCGCTGGGAAAGCTTTTCGACAGCGGCCTGGTTAGCTGCCTGAGCTTCTGACTAGAAGCTCTTGCCGTCCACCTTCACCACCTTGAGCCCGTCCACGGGAACATCCTCCAGACAGCGGACATTCACTGCCGCCATGGCCTTGCCCTTGGGATCGGTCGCTTCACCGAAGGGGGCGCATCCGCAGTTGGCGCAGAAATGGTGGGCGATGTGCATGCGGTTGAAGCGGTAGGTGGAAAGATCGGACTCGGGCGTGGACAAGCTGAACTGTTCGCGAGGGACGAACCAGAGCAGGTAGCCGCGCCGGCTGCACAAGGAGCAGTTGCACTCCATGACCTGCTCCAGGTTGCCTTCCACTTCAAAGGCGATCTTCCCGCAGTGACAACTGCCTCGGTATTTCATGGTCGACACTCCCGGAAACGCCTGTTGGCAGGCTGGAGCGTCCAACTTAGTACAAGGCCGGAAGGTCCGCCATGAATGCGGAAAGCAGGCTGCGGCCTGCCCTCAACCGAAGAATCGCCTCATCGAGCGCGAAAGCCAGCCGCCGTTGCTGTCGTCCCGCGTCAACTGCTGCATGTTGGCCTTGACCGCTTCGACGTAGTTGGCGTCGTCATTGCGGATGTGATTGAACAGCCAGCGACCAAGCAGATCCTTGAGCTCGTCGGCCACGTCATCACCGGCCTGATGACGCGTGCGGAACACGTTGACCCGCCGGATGAACAGTTCGTGGACCTTCTTGTGCGCCCGGCTGAACTGGTAGCCGGCATCTTCCAGCAGGGTTTCTTCGAAGGCGAAGTGCGACAGCGTGTAGTCGACCACTTCCTCGATCACCCGTGCCACAGCTGCCTTGTCCATCTGCAATTGGGCGGCATGCAATCCATTGATCATCTCGACGATGCGCTTGTGCTGGCCATCGATGACTTCGATGCCGGTGTCCAGATCACTTTCCCACTCGAGATACACCACTTGCTCTCCTCACCGTGCCGCCCGGCGTTGTCTGAAAAATCGAAACGGCCGGTAGGCTAGTGGCTGGCAGTGGGAAAAATCTTGATTCCAATCAATAAGATGAGAACAACCTGCAGCGGAGACGTGAACAGGCTTTCGAGTCACCGCGCGGGTTCGCTGATAGGGATCACCGAACAATCCGGAGCAACGGATATCCGCCAGGCGCCCGCTGTCCGCCAAAAACGAAGAAGCCGGCTTGCGCCGGCTTCTTCGTGGACCAGAAAACCTCAGTCGAACATCCCCACATGCCGGGGATGGCTGGCCACGCGGTCCAGCCAGGCGAGGATCGCCGGGTAGCCGGACAGGTCGAAGCCGCCTTCATGGGCCACATGGGTGTAGGCATAGAGGGCGATATCAGCGATGGAGTAGCGATCTCCCACCAGGTACGGCGTGCGCTGCAGCTGCTTCTCCATCACCTTCAGCGCCTTGTTCCCGCGCACCTGGCAGACCTTGTACTCCTCCAGGCGATCTTCCGGCATGCCCTTGTAGAGCTGGATGAAGCGCGCCACCGCGACATAGGGCTCGTGGCTGTACTGCTCGAAGAACTGCCATTGCAGCACCTGGGTGCGCAGGCGCGGCTCCGCGGGCAACAGGTCGCTGCCTTCAGCGAGGAAGTTCAGGATGGCGTTGGATTCCCAGAGCGTGGTGCCGTCTTCCAGCTCCAGGACCGGGATCTTGCCATTGGGGTTCTTCTCGAGAAATTCAGGGCTCTCGGTCTCGCCCTTGAGGATGTCCACCGGCACCCACTGGTACGGCAGGCCGAGCAGATTGAGGATCAGCTTGACCTTGTAGCAGTTGCCGGATTTGTAGTCGCCGTAAACCTTGTACATCGCTCTACTCCTCTGTGGTCAGGCAGCTTCCGCAGCCTGGGCCTGGCGGATGACGCCTGCGAGTCGTTTCAGACCTTCGCCCAGGCGCTCAGGCGCCACATGGCTGAAGTTCAGGCGTAGGTGACCCGGGTGCTTGTCCGGGTCGATGAAGAACGGCTCGCCCGGCATGAAGGCAACATTCTGCTCCAGCGCCGGCTTGAGCAGCGTGCGAGTGTCCAGCGGCTGTTTCAGGGTCAGCCAGAAGAACAGCCCGCCCTGGGGAACTTCCCAGGTGGCCAGCTCGCCGAAATGTTCCTCCAGTGCGGCTTGCATGGAATCGCGGCGCACACGGTAGAAATCACGCAGCTCGGCCAGGTGCTGGCGGTACTGTTCGGTGCCGAACCACTGCAGCGCCTGCCACTGGCCGATGCGGTTGGTGTGCAGGTCGGCGGACTGCTTCAGGCGCAGCAGGTGCGGGAAGAGATCCGGGGTGGCAATCAGGAAGCCCACGCGCAGACCCGGCAGCAAAGTCTTGGAAACGGTACCGGTGTAGATCCAGCTGGCCTTCTTCAGGCGGCTGACGATGGGCGTGGCGCTGCCTTCGTCGAACACCAGCTCACGGTAGGGCTCGTCTTCGATCAGGGTTACGCCGAATTCGTCCAGCAGTGCAGCGACCGCATCACGCTTGGCCTCGCTGTAGCGGGTACCGGACGGATTCTGGAAGGTCGGAATCAGATAGGCGAAGGAAGGCTTGTGCTGCTCCAGACGCTGGCGCAGGGCCGCGATTTCGGGGCCATCGGCTTCCTGGGGAACGGCGATGCAATCGGCGCCGAACAGCTGGAAGGCCTGGAGGGCCGCCAGGTAGGTCGGAGCTTCCAGCAGCACTTCGGTGCCCGGATCGATGAACAGCTTGGATGCCAGGTCCAGGGTCTGCTGCGAGCCGCTGACGATCAATACCTGGCTCGCCTCGCAGTGCACGCCCAGGGCACGTGCTTCGGCGGCGATGGCCTCGCGCAGTGCCGGTTCGCCCTCGCTCATGCCGTACTGGCCCATGCTGGCCGGCATCTCGTCCCAATCCACTTTCGGCAGCATCGGCTCGGCCGGCAGGCCTCCGGCGAAGGACATCACTTCCGGACGCTGGGCGGCGGCAAGGATTTCGCGGATCAGGGAGCTTTTCAGGCGGGCGATGCGTTCGGAGAAGGCCATGGATTGTCACCGGGTGCGGAAGCGAGGAAATTAAGTCAAACTGCTTGACCGAAACTACGACGACCACGTCAGATACGTCAATATGCTTGACCTGAAAAATCCCAGCATTCAGCAAGCCGCCATGGAAGCCTTCTTCTTCGGCTACCAGGCCTTCACCAGCAAGCCGGACGAAATCCTCGCACGCCGAGGCCTGTCGCGGGTGCACCACCGCATCCTGTTCTTCATCGCCAAGTACCCGGGGCTGAGCGTCAAGGAATTGCTGGGCTACCTGGGCGTGACCAAGCAGGCACTGAACACGCCGCTGCGACAGCTGATCGAGTTGAAACTGGTGGAAAGCGTCGCTGCCGACGACGACAAGCGTAAGCGCCTGCTGGGGTTCACCGCCGAAGGCGCCAGACTGGAACAGGCCCTGCGCCGGGAACAGGCGCGACTGCTGCAACGTGCCTTTGGCGAAGCTGGGGAAGAAGCGGTACGCGGCTGGCTGGAGGTCAACCAGGCGCTCTGCACCGCGCGGCAGACAGAAGCCGCCGAGGGCTAGCTGGACGGCTCCAGTTCGCGCGCGCCGCGGAAAAACACCAGCATCATCGCCAGGTTGCCAGCGATCAGCGGCAGCAATCCCAACAGCATCAATACGATGGTGGCCATCATGATGCCGCCCACCAGGTCCAGCCAGCCCATCACCCTGAAAGCCGGATAGGCGTTCTGCACCTTGAGCAGGCGCACCCCGAGCCAGGCGGTCAAGGCGCCGAGAACGGCAATTGCACCGAAGTAGAACAGCATGGGCCAGCCCGGTTCGGTGCTGGCATCCCCCATCAGGACATCCAGCAATTCGATTGCCAGGCTCCCGACGATCACCGCCCAGACCGGCGGCGCCAGCCCCTCGGCAGAAAAGCGTGCCTCGGCGAATAGCTTCAGGCGGATCAGCAGGTAGCAGCCCAGCAGTGTCAGCGCCGCGCCGATCCAGTCGGACAGGCGAGTCATCAGCGCGTCTTCGGTGGCGCCGGCGGCCACGGCAACACCTGTGAGGATCAGGGTACCCAGTGCACAGGCCAGGCTCAGCCAGCCCAGCAATCTCAAATGCCCCGGCGTCCAGCCGTTCATCTGGCGGGGCCCCGCGTCCTCCACCAGATCCACCCGAGGGGCGGCGTAGGGGTTCTCGTCCATGTGCATCACTCCAGGCGGCGAAAGCATCACAGTAGCCGCAGATACCCCAGGTGCCAACCGACTGTATTGCTCAACCCGTGCGTTGCTGTATGGGGACGTTACCAGCCACCTGGCCTTAGGCTCTGCACGAAAAACGCCTGCGCATCGGTGATGCTTCGTTAAAAATCGATTCGGAATGCTCATTAACGTCTGTTAACTCCGCTTCCTCACCGATTTTTGCCTCGCCTGACCTTCGCTCGGCGGTTTTCGTACAGACCCTGGTCTGTCGATACAACGACAAGGTGACCGCCATGAGCCTGGAACTGATCTTCGCCTTTATCCTCTTCGCCTTCGTCACCTCCGTGACGCCTGGCCCCAACAACATGATGCTGCTCGCTTCCGGGGTGAACTTCGGGGTACGCCGCAGCCTGCCGCACATGCTCGGCATCAGCCTCGGCTTCATGGTGCTGGTGATGTGCGTCGGCCTGGGACTGTCCCAGGTATTCCAGCAGGTCCCCATGCTCTACACCGCGCTGCGCTACATCGGCGCCGCCTACCTGCTCTACCTGGCCTGGAAGATCGCCGGTTCCGGTGCACCGGATGCCAGCAACTCCGAGAAGCGGCCGAAGCCCTTTACCTTCCTCCAGGCCGCGGCGTTCCAGTGGGTCAACCCCAAGGCCTGGGTCATGGCCATCGGCGCCATCACCACCTACACGCCGCAGGACAACTTCGTGGTCAATGTGGTCCTGATTGCCGCCCTGTTCGCCCTGGTCAACTGCCCCAGCGTCGGACTCTGGACGATCGCCGGCAGCCTGCTGCGCCGCTGGTTGTCCGAACCGCGCATACTGCGCCTGTTCAACATCGGCATGGCCCTGCTGCTGGTGGCCTCGCTCTACCCCATCCTGGTCGACGTCCACGGAAAGATCTGATGACCTCAACTTCAGAAACCCCGGCCAATCCCACGCGCCTTCGCCCTCTGGCCGACTCCTCGCCGTCGGCCATTGTGGCGGGTTTCATCGCCATGCTCACCGGTTACACCAGTTCCCTGGTGCTGATGTTCCAGGCGGGACAGGCTGCCGGGCTCAGCAGCGCGCAGATTTCCTCCTGGATCTGGGCGCTGTCCATCGGCATGGCGCTGACCACCATCGGACTCTCGCTGCGCTACCGCACACCCATCGTCGTAGCCTGGTCCACGCCCGGCGCTGCCCTGCTGATCACCAGCCTACCGGGTGTGAGCTATGGCGAGGCGATCGGCGCCTTCATCGTCTGCGCCGCCCTGCTCGCCCTGGTGGGCCTGACCGGTGGTTTCGAGCGGTTGATGCGTCGCCTGCCGGGGTCACTGGCAGCCGCGTTATTGGCGGGCATCCTGTTCAAGATCGGCAGCGAGATCTTCATCGCCGCCCAGCACCGCACGGCCCTGGTGCTGGCAATGTTCTTCAGCTACTTGGTGTTCAAGCGCCTGCAACCGCGCTACGCCGTACTGGTAGCGCTGCTGGTGGGCTGCGTGATGGCGGCAGCTCTCGGCCTGCTGGATTTCAGCGGCTTCGAATTCGCCCTGGCCGAACCGGTTTGGACGACGCCGGACTTCTCCGTCACGGCGGTGATCAGCATCGGTATCCCGTTGTTCGTGGTGGCCATGGCATCGCAGAACATCCCCGGCATCGCCGTGCTGCGCGCCGACGGTTACCAGGTACCCGCTTCGCCCCTGATCTCGGTCACCGGCATCGCGTCGCTGCTGCTGGCGCCGTTCGGCTCCCACGGCATCAACCTGGCGGCCATCAGCGCGGCCATCTGTACAGGTCCCCACGCCCATGAAGACCGCAATAAGCGCTACACGGCCGCGGTCTGGTGCGGGATTTTCTATGGCATTGCGGGGACCTTCGGCGCAACCCTGGCGGCTCTGTTCGCCGCATTTCCCAAGGAGCTGGTGCTGTCCATCGCCGCCCTGGCGCTGTTCGGTTCCATCAGCAATGGCCTGACCGCAGCGATGCAGGAGCCCAAGGAACGTGAGGCCGCGCTGATCACCTTCATGGTCACCGCCTCGGGCATGACGCTGCTGTCGATCGGCTCGGCCTTCTGGGGCCTGATCGCCGGCGTGCTGACCTTGCTGATCCTCAACGTCGACAGTGGCAAGAACAAATGAAAAAGGCGCCGCAAGGCGCCTTTCTCTTTTTGTGGGAGCGATTTCAATCGCGAATGAATTCGCTCCCACAATTCAATCCACAAATCAGATCGCGGTAGCCCCGCCATCCACCGCCAGCGCATGGCCGGTGGTGAAGCCTGCCGCGTCGCAGCAGAGGTAGAGCACCGCCGCAGCGATCTCCTCCACTTTGCCGATGCGTCCCACCGGGTGCATGGTGGCGACGAACTCGGCCTTCTTCGGGTCGGCTTCGTAGGCGCGGCGGAACATATCGGTGTCGATCACCGCCGGGCATACGGCATTCACCCGTACCTTCTTCTTCGCGTATTCGACGGCAGCCGACTTGGTCAGGCCGATCACCGCGTGCTTGGAAGCGGCGTAGATGCTCATCTTCGGTGCGGCACCCAGCCCCGCTACCGAGGCGGTGTTGACGATGGCACCGCCGCCCTGGGCCAGCAACAGCGGGATCTGGTACTTCATGCAGAGCCACACGCCCTTCACGTTGACGCCCATGATGGCGTCGAACTCGACCTCGCTGCCCTCGGCCAGCTTGCCCTTCTCGATCTCGATGCCGGCGTTGTTGAAGGCGTAATCAAGGCGGCCGTAGGCAGCCACGACACCCTCCATCAGTGCCTGGACTTCCGCATCGCGGGTCACGTCGCAGCGAATGAAGCGTGCATCGCCACCGGCGGCGCGAATCAGCTCCACGGTGCCTTCGCCACCGGCAGCGTCCACGTCGGAAACCACTACTTTCAGACCTTCGGCGGCAAATGCCAGGGCAGTGGCGCGGCCGATACCGTTGGCGGCGCCGGTCACCAGGGCAACCTGGCCGGAGAACTTCATGCTCATCTGTGAATCCTCGACGGGAATGGAAACTGCGGCGAAGTCTAGTCAGTGACGGGTACCGGGCGTCAGCATCATCAGGGCTCTGGTGAGCACACCATCCAGATCGATGATGAACGACGGCATGCAGGATCACGATTATCGATGCCTGAACATTCCGCCCGGTCAACGGACTTGCCCTGGCTGTGACGAGGAACTATCACCAAGGCTTTCCTCTTCCGGAGTTCCTGCCATGTCCCCGCTCAACCGTCAGTTCCTCCTCGCCCAACGCCCGGTCGGTCCGGCCACTCGCGAGACCTTCTCCTATGTGGAAACCGCGGCTGGCGAACCCGCTGCTGGCCAGGTACTGGTGGAGAACCTTTATCTATCCCTGGACCCGGCCATGCGCGGCTGGATGAATGACGCCCGCTCCTACATCGCACCCGTGGCGATAGGCGAGGTGATGCGCGCCTTGGGCATCGGCAAGGTGGTGGCCTCCGGACATCCGGACTTCAAGGTGGGCGATCACGTCAGCGGCGTGGTGGGCGTGCAGGACTACTTCCTGGGCGAACCACGTGACTTCCACAAGGTGGACCCGAACCAGGCTCCCCTGCCCCTCTACCTTTCCGCCCTGGGCATGACCGGCATGACCGCCTACTTCGCCCTGCTCGACGTCGGCCAGCCCAAAGCCGGGGAAACCGTGGTCATCTCCGGGGCCGCCGGTGCGGTGGGCAGCGTTGCCGGACAGATCGCACGGATCAAGGGTTGCCGCGTGGTGGGCATCGCCGGCGGTGCCGACAAGTGCCGCTACCTGGTGGAAGAACTGGGCTTCGACGGCGCCATCGACTACAAGGCCGAGAACCTCCACGCCGCGCTCAAGCGTGAGTGCCCCAATGGTGTTGATGTGTACTTCGACAACGTCGGCGGCGACATCCTCGATGCCGTGCTCACCCGCATCAATCGCAAGGCGCGCATCGTCATTTGCGGCGCCATCAGCCAGTACAACAACAAGGAAGCGGTGAAAGGCCCGGCCAACTACCTGGCGCTGCTGGTCAACCGTGCGCGCATGGAAGGCATGGTGGTGTTCGATTACGCGCCGCGCTTCGGCGAGGCGATCAAGGACATCGCCGGCTGGCTGGCCAGTGGCGACTTGAAGAGCAAGGAAGATGTGGTGACGGGGCTGGAAAGCTTCCCGGAGACCCTGGGCAAGCTGTTCAGCGGGGAGAACTTTGGGAAGCTGGTGTTGAAAGTGCGCTGAATTAAATGAAAGGTGCGCTGCCTGCGCAGCGCACCTTCGGCATCAGGCCAGTTCGGCGACGACTGCCGCCAGCGCTTTGGCCGGGTCGGCAGCCTGACTGATCGGACGGCCGATCACCAGGTAGTCGGAACCGGCATCCAGGGCCTGGCGCGGGGTGAGGATGCGGCGCTGGTCATCCTGGGCGCTCCCGGCCGGGCGGATGCCGGGCGTCACCAGTTGCAGGCGCGGATAAGCGGACTTGAGGTCGGTGGCTTCCTGGGCCGAGCACACCAAGCCATCCATGCCGGCTTTGTCGGCCAGGCCTGCCAGGCGCAGCACCTGTTCCTTGGGCTCGATGTCGAGACCAATACCGGCCAGGTCTTCGCGCTCCATGCTGGTCAGCACGGTCACGCCGATCAGCAGCGGCTTGGGGCCGTTGAACTTGTCCAGGGTCTCGCGGCAGGCCGCCATCATGCGCAGACCGCCGGAGCAGTGCACGTTGACCATCCACACACCCATCTCGGCAGCAGCCTTCACCGCCATCGCAGTGGTATTGGGGATGTCATGGAATTTCAGGTCGAGGAAAACCTCGAAGCCCCGGTCACGCAGGGTCGAGACGATTTCCGCAGCGCAGCTGGTGAACAGCTCCTTGCCCACCTTGACCCGGCACAGCTTGGGGTCCAGCTGGTCGGCCAGCCGAAGCGCGGCTTCGCGGGTAGGAAAGTCGAGGGCGACAATGATCGGCGTCTGACAGGCGGACATGGAGGAAATCTCATACGAATCGGAAACGGCGCGCATTGTAGCGGAAGCCGGCGCGCGCCGCTGCTCTCAGACCAGATGATCGAGGGCGAAGGCAGTCATAAACCCCGTCAGCGTGATCAGCCCGGTCCAGGCATGGGTGCTTTCGAAGGCTTCGGGAATCAGGGTATCCACCAGCATGCACAGCACCGCCCCCGCCGAGAAGCCCAGGGCGAAGGCCAGCCAATGGGGCTGAAGGTCGGCGAACAGCCCCGGACCGGCCATGGCCGCCAGTCCCGACAGCAACGCGATCACACCCCAGAGCGCGAACACCACCCAGCCGCTGCGCTTTTCCTCGCGCAGCCCGGCGGCGCTGGCCAGGCCCTCGGGCAGGTTGGCCAGGAAGATCGCCACCAGCATCAGCAGGCTGACCTCGCCACCGTCCAGCAGCCCCAACCCCAGGCCGAGGGATTCGGGAATGCCATCAAGAAAGGCGCCGACGGCGATCAGCAAGGCGACCATGCCACTGCCGCCATTGCTGCTCTTGCCGCGATGGTGCCGTTCCAGGCGGTCGATGTACTGGCTGGCCAGGACGAACACGGCGCCACCGGCCAGCAGCCCCGCCATGGTTGGCCAGAGACCGCCGATGCGTTCGGCTTCGGGAATCTGGCCGAAGCAGAGGGCGGCGACGAGCACGCCGCTGCCATAGGCCATGATCGAGGCCACCACCTTCTGCGGCAGCTTCACCAGGAAGCCGATGGCGGCGCCGATCAGCAGGCTGCTGGCGGCCAGCCAGCCCCAGAGGCCGGCCTGGATGGTGACGGGAATCTGCATGTCCTTCCTCCTTGAACAACCGGGACCAAGGCTACCAGAACGCTCTCAGCGCGCTGCCGGACGGTCCAGCAGGCGCTCCAACAACCAGCTCGCCGCAGGCCCCAACGGACGCTGGCGGGACCAGACCACATCCACGGCCTGACTGCGCGGCCAGCCGGGCACCTGCAACTCCTTCAGACGCCCATTGGCGTAGCCGCTGACCAGCCAGCGCGGCAGTTCGGCCCAGCCGAAACCGTTGCTGGCCATATCCAGCAACATCAGGTAGCTCGGCGCCGACCAGCAGCGGCCGCCGCTGAACGGAAGCTTGTCATCCAGCGCCATGGCGTCGCCCACGGTATTCAGGCGCAGCAGCCGCCAGCCGGCGAGGTCGCTCTCGCGTACATCCGCCAGTTGCGCGAGGGGGTGCTCCCGGGCCGCGAACAAACCGAAGTCCGCCCGCTCGGCCACGGTCGCCGAGCCCACCTCCGGCGGGTAGCTGCCCTGTGCCGCCAGCAGGCCCAGGGTGGCGCGCCCTTGCACGACCAGTTCGATCACGTCGTGATGCTCGGCGATCAGGCATTCGAATTCGAGGTCGGGATAGCGCTGATCCAGTTCCGTCAGGCGCTCTTCGTACTGCGCCGACTGGTAGGCGTCCGACAGCGCCAGGCTGACACGTGGCTCCAGCCCGCCAGCCAATTGCGCCGCAGCATGCTGCAAGCGGTCGGATGCGGCGAGGATCTCATCGACCCGCCCCAGCAGGGCCCGGCCGGCGTCGGTCAGTTGCGGCTGGCGGCTGCTGCGATCGAAGAGTTCCAGCCCAAGGTCGATCTCCAACCGGGCGATGGCTTCGCTGACGGTGGACTGGCTCTTGCCCAGCTTGCGCGCGGCGCCACTGAAGGAGCCAAGGGCGACCGCCTGGGCAAAGGCTTCAAGGGATTCAGGGGAGTAGTTCATATCGGTTTTCCCGATGGCATCTCACTTAACCCTATCCCATCAACCGATGAGAATACAGGGCATGTTTTCACTGGGAGCCAGGAGAGCACCATGACCCGGACCACCACCACCGCCGCCCTGAACAAATCCATCAAGGAGCGGGTTTTCCATGCCCTGGCCTTCGAGGGCCTGGCCGTGCTGCTGACCGCGCCCGTACTGTCGCTGGTACTGGGCAAGTCACTGGCGCATATGGGTGCGCTGACCCTGATGTTCTCCACCGTGGCGATGCTCTGGAACATGCTCTTCAACAGCCTGTTCGACCGTGCCCAGGAGCGCATCGGATTTCAGCGCACCCTGTCGGTGCGCATGATCCACGCCGTGCTGTTCGAGCTGGGCCTGATCCTGGTGCTGGTGCCGCTGGCGGCGTGGTGGCTGTCGATCGGACTGCTGGAGGCCTTCGTGCTGGATATCGGGCTGCTGCTGTTCTTCCTGCCCTACACCCTGCTGTTCAATTGGAACTACGACACGCTGCGCGCCCGTCTACTGGAAGTACCAGCAGAACAGGCCGGAGGCTGCAGCTCCCGCTGACGTGAGGGCGGCTCGTGCGCAGCCGCCTATCGAAATGAATGATTCTCGGGAACGTGGAAAGGCGCGCACAATCGAATAGAGTAACCACCCCTTTCCGCGGGAGATGATCATGCCCTGGTATGCCTGGCTGATACTGGTCCTGGCCATCGGCTCCATAGTCGGTAGCCTGATGGTGTTGCGCGATACGGCAAAGAAACTGCCGCTGACCGAAGAGCAACTCAAGCGCATCCGCGAGCGCAATGCCGAAATGGATGCCAAGGAAGCCAAGGACCGCTGAGCCCGTGCCCTCTTCTGACGAACAGACTGCGGCATCGCCACAGGGAAGCGGCATGCCGCTTCATTTGCAACTGCTGTTTCCGCTCGTCGTCCTCGCCCTCGGGCAGGGCCTGGGTGGCGTGGAGGTGGGGGCGCTGCTGGCCGGGGTCGCCTTCTCCGGCTGGGTTCTCGCCGAACACCACTTGCCGGCCCGCCTCTGGCTGACGGTAACCCTGCTTTCCTCCATCGCGTTGGCTGCCCATCTGGTGCCGGGCTTCAGCCCGCTGGTCCTGGCTGACCCACAGCAATTGAGTCCCGATGCTCCGCCCTATTCCTTGCGCCTGTCCTGGGACAAGTTGCTGGTGGGCATGACGCTGCTTGCCTGCTGGCTGGGCCGTCCGGCACTACCCGCGCCGGCCCCGCAGCGGGTAGCGCTCGCTGTGCTGATAACGCTGTTGCTGGTGCCAACGTTGGCCGTCGCGATTGGCCTGGTAGGTTGGCAGCCGAAATGGCCGCCAATGATCTGGGAGTGGCTGGCGGTGAACCTGCTGGCCACGGTGCTTGCGGAAGAACTGGTGTTTCGCGGCCTGCTCCAGCCCATGCTGGTTTCCTGGCTGGGTGGGCGCAAGGGCGTGCTGCTCACAGCGGCGATCTTCGGGGCCGTCCACCTGCCCTTCAGCCCACTCTTCGCGCTAGTCGCGGCAGTTGCCGGCTTGGGTTACGGCCTGGCGTTCCACTACAGCGGCCGGCTCTCGTTGGCCATTGCGCTGCACCTGGGGGTCAATCTCTGCCATCTGTTGCTACTGAGCTATCCGTTGCGGCTGGCCTGACCACCACGCCATAACGCCCGAATATCCGCTGCAACTGACCGCCGCTGCGCAGTTTGTCCAGCAGGGCGGCAAACTGCGCGGCGCTGATGGGCGCTCCCGGCCTCAACACAGCGTAGTGGTGATAGCGCTGATCCAGCCGCTCGCTGGCCAGGAAACTGCCTGCGAGGCTCGGGTTCTGCTCCAGGTAGACGTTGAAGTAAGAGCGAGTGACCAGGGCGATATCGGCCCGATCCCGCAGCAGCATGCGCAGGTTGCTGTCGTGGGAGTAGGTGAGCTTCGCGTCGAACTCGCGCTGGAGGAATTCAGGGTCGGGATTGAAGCCGGCGAAGCCGTAGTGATAGCCGTTGTAGAGTGCCAGGCGCTTGCCGGTCAGCTTGGCGAAATAGTGCTGGTCACGACCCTGCTGAGCCTTGGCGACGAAGATTTCGGCATCTTCCAGGCCCAGGTCGATCCGTGCGCCAGGAATCCCCTGCCAACCCCAGTCCGGATTTTCGAATACCGCGAGATCGATCTTTCCTTCCTGGAAATCCCGGAAGCGCCGGGGAATGGCAGTCGGTCGCACGACGAAGCGATAGTCCGACTGCAACTCATTGAGTGCAGCGAGCATGTCCAGCAGCAGCCCACTGGCTTCGGCCGATTCCGGCTTGATCACGTAGGGTGGGAAATGCGCGCCGGCGACCTGCACGGTCTGCGACGCCACCACAGGCGCTGAAATCAGCAGGACTACGGCAACCCACAACGCCCTCAGGGACAACCCCCTGCAAACTTCCATTTCTACAGCTGCTCCCTGCAGTTACGGCACTGCGCCGCAGAGTACGTGATTAACGTTGCAACTACCCACGCTCTCCAGAACGGGACGTGACGGACGTCACATTTGCCGTCAGGCGTCCTTGATCACCAGCGACAGCGCCTGCTCGGCGAGTTGGTCAAGCGTCATCGGACCCTCCGGACGGAACCAGGTGGTGGTCCAGCTCAAGGCACCGGTGAGGAAACGCCGCAGGATGAACGGGTCGGCAGTGAAATACCCTTCGGCGCGCGCCTCACCCAGGACGCCCAGCCAGAGTTGCTCATAGGCCTCGCGCAGCTGGAGGATGTACTGCTGCCCTTCCTCCGACAGCGAACGCCACTCGTACACCAGCACTGCCATGGCTTCGCCGGTGCCGCCCATGATGGATTGCAGTTCGCAGCGGATCAGCGCCAGCACCCGCTCGCGCAAATCGCCAGCCTCCGCCAGCGAGGCACGCATCAGCGCCGTGTTGTAGAGGACGGTCTCCTCCATCACCGAACGCAGGATCTCATCCTTGCTTTTGAAGTGGTGGAAGATGCTGCCGGACTGGATGCCGACCGCGCTCGCCAGGTCGCGCACCGTGGTGCGTTCGTAGCCCTTGCTGCGGAACAGGTGGGCGGCGGTCTGCAGCAGCTTACCGCGGGCACTTTCAGGGTCGGTGATCTGGCCACTGGCAACCAGTTCCTGCATCACCGCCTGGGCTTTTTCGTCGTCAAGGCTCATTCGTTTCCCCGCTGCGCTCAGCCATTCCAACTTAAGAATGGTTCGCAAGTCTCTGTCTTGATTAACGAAATCTATGCCGGCTAATGCGCCCAAGCAAGCGCTCGGGTGAAAAAGAACTTGGTAGGCACTTTTCAACCAAGCGCTTGCTTGGTAGTGTTCGATCCATCACCCAACAGTGCTGCGGAATACTCCAATGACAAGAACCGTACGCATCGGCTGCGCCTCTGCATTCTGGGGCGACACCTCCACCGCTGCTGCCCAGTTGGTGCATGGCGCCACACTGGATTACCTGGTCTTCGATTACCTGGCCGAGATCACCATGTCGATCATGGCGGGGGCGCGTCTGAAGGACCCGAATGCCGGCTTCGCCACCGACTTCGTCGAAGTCCTGGCTCCCCTATTGCCGGCCATCGCCGAGAAAAAAGTACGCGTGATCAGCAATGCCGGCGGCGTGAACCCGGTCGCCTGCGCCAATGCCCTGGCCGCAGCCTGCGAAAAGGCCGGCGTGACGCTGAAGATCGCCGTCCTGCATGGCGACAACCTGCAGCCCCGGCTGGGCGAACTGGCCAAATCCGGCGTCCGCGAGATGTTCACGGAAGCCCCGCTCCCGCCGATGTGCGTCTCGGTCAACGCCTACCTCGGCGCCCCGGGGATAGTCGCCGCGCTGGAACAGGGCGCCGACATCGTCATCACCGGCCGGGTGGTGGACAGCGCAGTGGTCAGCGCCGCGCTGGTGCATGAGTTCAACTGGTCCTGGGAGGATCACGACAAGCTCGCCCAGGCCGCCCTCGCCGGCCACCTGATCGAGTGCGGAGCCCAGTGCACCGGTGGAAATTTCACCGACTGGGAGTCGGTGCCGGACTACGAACACATCGGGTTCCCCATCATCGAAGTCGAGGCCGATGGCAGTTTCTGCGTGACCAAGCCGGAAGGTTCCGGCGGCCTGGTCACGCCTTTCTCCGTCGGCGAGCAGATGCTCTACGAGATTGGCGACCCGCGGGCCTATCTGCTTCCCGACGTGGTTTGCGACTTCACGCGCGTAACCCTCGACCAGGCAGGACCGAATCGCGTCCGCGTACTGGGTGCCCGAGGAATGGCTCCGACGCCGCAATACAAGGTCAGCGCCACCTATCCCGATGGTTTCCGCTGCACCGCCAGCTGCCTGCTGGCCGGCATCGATGCGGTCAGGAAGGCCGAGCGGGTCAGCCGGGCAATCATCGCCAAGACCGAAGAGATCTTCGCCGAGCGCGGTTGGGGGCCCTACCGGGATGTGAACATCGAGTTGCTCGGCAGCGAAGCGACCTATGGTCCTCACGGCCAGCGCCAGGACAGCCGCGAAGTGGTGATTAAGATCGCCGTCAGCCACACCCGCAAGGACGCCCTGGTGCTGTTCTCCCGCGAGATCGCCCAGGCCGCGACCGGCATGGCTCCAGGCCTCACCGGCATCGTCGGCGGCCGACCCACCGTCTACCCGGTGATTCGGCTGTTTTCCTTCCTGGTGGACAAGTCCGCCTGTCAGCTCGACGTGGAAATGGATGGCCAGCGCAGTCCCTGCGACCTGCCGCACCTGCACGATTTCGACGTCGCCGACCTGGCCGACGACCTGGCCCCCCCTGCCGCAGAGGGTCAGGCCAGCGCCAGCGTCCCCCTGGTGAAGCTGGCGGTTGCGCGCTCCGGCGACAAGGGCAACCACAGCAACATCGGCGTAATGGCGCGCAAACCCGAGTACCTGCCCTGGATCGCTGAAGCCCTGACTCCGGAAGCCGTGGTCGACTGGATGGACCATGTGCTCGACCCGCAGCTCGGCCGCGTGGCGCGCTGGTACCTGCCGGGCAGTCACAGCCTGAACTTCCTGCTGGAGAACGCCCTCGGCGGCGGTGGCGTCGCCAGCCTGCGCATCGACCCACAGGGCAAGGCCTTCGCCCAGCAACTCCTGGAATTCCCGGTGCCGGTGCCCAAGGCGCTGGCCGACAGCCTCTGAGGACGCAATCCATGGCATACGACTCGGTATTCAAGCCCGGCCTGTTCAGCGGCCAGACCATCATGGTCACCGGTGGCGGCAGCGGCATCGGCCGTTGTACCGCCCATGAACTAGCAGCCCTGGGCGCGCACGTGGTGCTGGTCGGCCGCAAGCCGGAAAAGCTGGAAAAGACTGCAGGCGAAATCATCGAAGACGGCGGCGTCGCCAGTTGGCAGGCCTGCGACATCCGCGACGAAGACGCGGTGAAGGCCATGGTCGCGACCGTGCTGGCTGAGCGCGGCACCATCCACCATCTGGTCAACAATGCCGGCGGCCAGTACCCCGCGCCGCTGGCCTCCATCAGCCAGAAGGGCTTCGAGACCGTGGTGCGCACCAACCTGGTAGGCGGCTTCCTGGTGGCTCGCGAGGTGTTCAACCAGGCGATGAGCAAGACCGGCGGCAGCATCGTCAACATGCTCGCCGACATGTGGGGCGGCATGCCTGGCATGGGCCACTCCGGCGCCGCCCGCGCCGGCATGGAGAACTTCACCAAGACCGCTGCCGTCGAGTGGGGTCATGCTGGGGTTCGGGTCAACGCCGTGGCGCCCGGCTGGATCGCCTCCAGCGGCATGGACACCTATGAAGGCGCTTTCAAGGCCATCATCCCGACCCTGCGCGAACACGTGCCGCTCAAGCGCATCGGCAGCGAGTCGGAAGTGGCGGCCGCCATCGTCTTCCTGCTCTCCCCCGGCGCCGCCTTCATCAGCGGCAACACCATTCGTATCGACGGTGCTGCCAGCCAAGGCAGCCGCGCTTTCCCCCTGGCCAAGGCCAAGCCGGGTCAGAGCAAGGGCTACAACGGCTTCCACCGCGCCTACCTGCCCGATGTGCTGAAGGACCAGGAGTGACACGATGACGGTCATCCAATCCGAACTCGATTCCCAGGGCGAAGACTTCGCCCGAAACCGCGACGCCATGCTCTCCGCTATCGCCAGCTTCCGTGACGTCGAGCAAAAGGTGCTGGACAAGGCCGCCGAGTCGAAAGCGAAGTTCGAGAAACGCGGCCAGCTATTGCCCCGCGAACGTCTGAACCTGCTGCTGGACCCGGGCAGTCCCTTCCTCGAACTCTGCTCTCTGGCCGGCTACAAGCTGCATGACGACAAGGACGGCACCCAGGCCGGCGGCGGCATCATCGCCGGCATCGGCTACATCTCCGGGATTCGTTGCCTGATCAGCGCCAGCAACAGTGCCATCAAGGGCGGCACCATCTCCCCCACCGGCCTGAAGAAGACCCTGCGCCTGCAGCAGATCGCCGTGGAGAACAAACTGCCGTTGGTGGCCCTCACCGAAAGCGGTGGTGCCAACCTCAATTACGCTGCGGAAATCTTCGTCGAAGGTGCACGCGGCTTCGCCAACCAGGCACGGATTTCCGCGATGGGCATCCCCCAGCTGACCGTTGTACACGGCTCCAGCACCGCCGGCGGCGCTTATCAGCCGGGCCTTTCGGACTACGTGATCGTGGTTCGCGGCAAAGCCAAGATGTTCCTCGCAGGCCCGCCCCTGCTCAAGGCCGCCACCGGCGAAGTGGCGAGCGACGAAGAACTGGGCGGCGCCGAAATGCACGCCCAGGTGGCCGGCACAGCCGAGTACCTGGCCGAGAACGACGCCGACGCCCTGCGCCTGGCCCGTGACATCCTCGCCATGCTGCCCTGGAACGCCCAATTGCCGGTCCGAGCCCAGACCGAATGGCGTGAGCCGCTGTACAGCGCCGAAGAGCTGCTGGGCGTAGTACCGGCCGATCCGAAGAAGCCCTACGACGTGCGCGAGATCATTGCCCGCATCGCCGATGGCTCGGAATTCCTCGCCTTCAAGAACGAATTCGACAGCCAGACCGTCTGCGGCCACCTGCGCATCGAAGGCCGTCCCTGTGGACTGATTGGCAACAACGGCCCCATCACACCCCGGGGCGCGGCCAAGGCGGCGCAGTTCATCCAGCTCTGCGAGCAGGCCAACGTGCCGCTGCTGTTCCTGCACAACACCACCGGTTTCATGGTCGGCACCGAGTCCGAGCAACTGGGCGTGATCAAGCACGGCTCGAAGATGATCCAGGCCGTGGCCAACGCCCGCGTACCGAAACTCACCCTGGTGGTGGGCGGTTCCTACGGTGCTGGCAACTACGCCATGTGCGGCCGCGGCCTCGACCCGCGCTTCATCTTTGCCTGGCCCAACAGCCGCACGGCGGTGATGGGCGGCGCCCAGGCCGGCAAGGTGCTGCGCATCGTCACCGAGGAAAAGCACGCCAAGGAGGGCAAGGAGCCTGACCCGAAGATGCTCGACATGCTGGAGCAGGTGACCGCGCAGAAGCTCGACAGCCAGTCCACCGCCCTCTACGGCACGGCCAACCTCTGGGATGACGGTCTGATCGACCCGCGAGACAGCCGCCGCTTGCTCGGCTATCTGCTGGATATCTGTGCGGAAGCGGAAGTGCGTCCTCTGAAAGGCAATAGTTTTGGGGTAGCGAGGTTCTAACCAGACACATGGGGGCGAGGTCATTTCCCTCTCCCCCCGCCCTCTCCCTAAAGGGAGAGGGAGCCAAAGCCACCCGGCATGAAACGGACCGCCGTGCCCACTCCGGACAGCCCCCTCTCCCTTCAGGGAGAGGGTTGGGGAGAGGGCCAGAGGCGGAGAAACAGTCAAGGCTCAAGGAGAACAACAACAATGATCTTCACCCAGGAACACGAAGAACTTCGCCGCACGGTGCGCAATTTCGTCGACAGGGAGATCAACCCCCATGTCGACCAGTGGGAAAAGGAAGGCCGCTTCCCGATCCACGACATCTTCAAGAAGGCGGGCGAGCTGGGCCTCCTGGGTATTTCCAAGCCGGAGAAATTCGGCGGCATGGGCCTGGACTACAGCTACTCCATCGTCGCTGCCGAAGAGTTCGGCACCATCCACTGCGGCGGCATTCCCATGTCGATCGGCGTGCAGACCGACATGTGCACCCCGGCCCTGGCCCGTTTCGGTTCCGATGAGCTGCGTGAGGAGTTCCTCCGCCCAGCCATCGCCGGCGAGATGGTCGGCTGCATCGGCGTATCGGAAGTGGGCGCCGGCTCCGACGTCGCCGGGATGAAGACCACCGCCCGCAAGGACGGCAGCGACTACGTGATCAACGGCAGCAAGATGTGGATCACCAACTCCCCCAGCGCCGACTTCATCTGCCTGCTGGCCAACACCTCGGACGACAAGCCGCACGTCAACAAGTCGCTGATCATGGTGCCGATGAACACCCCCGGCATCACCCTCAGCGCCCACCTCGACAAGCTCGGCATGCGCAGCTCGGAAACCGCCCAGGTGTTCTTCGACAACGTTCGCGTGCCGCAGCGTTACCGCATCGGCCACGAAGGCGCGGGCTTCATGATGCAGATGCTGCAGTTCCAGGAAGAGCGCTTGTTCGGCGCCGCCAACATGATCAAGGGCCTGGAGCACTGCGTGGACGTCACCATCGACTACTGCAAGGAACGCAAGACCTTCGGTAATCCGCTAATCGACAACCAGGTGATCCACTTCCGCCTGGCCGAGTTGATGACGGAGATCGAGGCCCTGCGCGCACTGGTCTACCAGGCCGTGGAGCTGTACGTCACGGGCAAGGACGTCACTCGCCTCGCCTCCATGGCCAAACTCAAGGCCGGCCGCCTCGGTCGCGAAGTCACCGATGCCTGCCTGCAGTACTGGGGTGGCATGGGCTTCATGTGGGACAACCATGTTTCCCGCGCCTACCGCGATACCCGCCTGGTCTCCATTGGCGGCGGCGCGGACGAAATCATGCTGGGCATCATCTGCAAGCTGATGGGCATCCTGCCAGGCAAGAAGAAGGGCTGACGCCATGACCCTGCCGAACTGCGAAACCCTGCTGCTGGAACAGGCCGCTGGCGTGCTGCACATCACCCTCAACCGGCCAGATAGCCGCAATGCCATGAGCCTGGCCATGGTCGAGGAACTGCGCGCAGTCCTGGCTGCCGTGCGCACCGATTCCGATGTGCGCGCCCTGGTGCTGCGCGGTGCCGGCGGGCACTTCTGCGCCGGCGGCGATATCAAGGACATGGCCAGTGCCCGAGCGGCTGGCAGCGACGCGTACCGCAACTTGAATCGCGCCTTCGGCAGCCTGCTGGAAGAAGCCCAGGCGCAGCCGCAAGCACTGGTCGTGGTGCTGGAAGGCGCGGTGCTGGGCGGCGGCTTCGGCCTGGCCTGCGTCTCGGACATCGCCATCGCCCACGCGGGTGCCCAGTTCGGCCTGCCGGAAACCAGCCTTGGCATCCTGCCGGCGCAGATCGCGCCCTTCGTGGTCAAGCGCATCGGCCTTACCCAGGCACGCCGCCTGGCCCTGACCGCCGCGCGTTTCGACGGTAGCGAAGCCCTGCGCCTGGGTCTGGTGCATTTCGCCGAGGCCGATACGGCCGGCGTGGAGCAGCGCCTGGCTGAGAGCCTGGAGCAGGTCCGGCGCTGCGCGTCTGGCGCCAACGCCCGCACCAAAGCACTGCTGCTGGCCACGGAAAACGAACCCCTTGGCGCCTTGCTGGATAGCGCTGCCGAGCAGTTCGCCGCCGCCGTGACTGGTGCGGAAGGCACCGAGGGCACGATGGCGTTCGTACAGAAGCGCAAGCCCGCTTGGGCTCAGTGACCCATCACTCACACCGAACAGCCCCCTCTCCCTTCAGGGAGAGGGTTGGGGAGAGGGAACAACCACCATGCCCGCTTTCAACAAGATCCTGATCGCCAACCGCGGCGAGATCGCCTGCCGGGTGATGCGCACCGCCCAGGCCCTCGGCTATCGCACTGTCGCCGTCTACAGCGAAGCCGATGCCGATGCGCGCCATGTTCGTCTGGCTGACGAAGCGGTGTGCATTGGTCCGGCACCGGTGGGCCAGTCCTACCTGTCGATCCAGGCGATTATCGGCGCCGCGCAAAAGACCGGTGCCGACGCTGTTCACCCCGGCTACGGCTTCCTGTCCGAGAACGCCGACTTCGCCCGTGCCTGCGAGGCCGCCGGTATTACCTTCATTGGCCCGACCGTGGAGGCCATCCACCTGATGGGCAGCAAGCGCCTGTCCAAGCTGGCCATGCTGGAGGCCGGTGTGCCCTGCATCCCCGGCTACGAAGGTGTCGAGCAGGACGACACCACACTGGCCCGCGAAGCCGGACGCATCGGCTACCCGCTGATGATCAAGGCCAGCGCCGGCGGTGGCGGACGTGGCATGCGCCTGGCGAACAACGCGGACGAACTCGCAGCTCAGCTGCGCACCGCTCGCTCCGAGGCCCTGAATGCCTTCGGCAGCGCCGAACTGATCCTGGAAAAGGCCGTGCTGCAGCCACGTCACGTGGAAATCCAGGTGTTCGGTGACCAGCACGGCAACCTGGTCTATCTCGGCGAGCGCGATTGCTCGGTGCAGCGCCGCCATCAGAAAGTCATCGAAGAAGCGCCCTGCCCGGTCATGACCGCCGAACTGCGCCAGGCCATGGGCGAGGCGGCGATACAAGCCGCACGCACGGTGAACTACGTCGGCGCCGGCACGGTGGAGTTCCTGCTGGATGCCCGTGGCGACTTCTACTTCCTGGAGATGAACACCCGTCTGCAAGTGGAGCACCCGGTGACCGAGCTGATCACCGGCCAGGACCTGGTGGCCTGGCAGATTCGCGTCGCCGAGGGCCAACCGCTGCCCTTGAAGCAGGAAGAGATCCGTCTCAACGGCCACGCCATGGAAGTACGCCTCTATGCCGAGGACCCAGCCGCCGGGTTCCTGCCCCAGACCGGCGACGTGTTGCGTTGGGAGCCCGCCGACCTGGAAGGCATCCGCATCGACCACGGTCTGGTGGAAGGCCAGGCCGTGACGCCGTTCTACGACCCCATGCTGGCCAAGGTGATCGCCTGGGGTGCCACCCGCGATGAAGCCCGGCGCAAGCTGGCGCGTGCAGTAGAGGATTGCGTGCTGCTCGGCGTGAAGGGCAATCAACGCTTCCTCGCCAACTTGCTGCGACACTCGCAATTCGCGGCCGGGGATGCCACCACTGCCTTCATCGGGGATACCTTCGGCGACGACCCGAGTCTCAGCCCGCAATCGCCTTCGCCGATGGAACTGGCGGTCGCCGCCACCCTGCTCTACCAGGCCTCGGCCACCCACTCCGCCCACCACGGCGGTCTTGCCGGCTGGCGCAGCGCAGGCAGCGCGCCCTGGCGCCTGGTACTGCGCCAGGGCGAGCAGAAGCACGCCGTCGAGTTGGCCGTGCAGGACGCCGGCCGGCAACCGCGCCTGCTGGCAAGGGTGAATGACATAGAAGTCGCCGTTCGCCTGGTGAGCGCAGACGGCCGCTGGGCGGTGATGGAGCTGGACGGAATCCGTCGTCGCATCGCTTACCACCAGCAAGCCTCACAGCTCTGGCTGTTCGGCCAGAACGGCAACCTGGAACTGCAGGACGTCACCCACGAGCCTGCCGGCGGCCAGGCTGGTGCCGGCTCCGGCGTGGTGAAGGCGCCTATGGACGGTGCCATAGTCGAAGTGTTGGTCGCCGAAGGCAGCCGCGTCACCAAGGGCCAGCTACTGGTGGTACTGGAGGCCATGAAGATGGAGCACCCACTGAAAGCCGGCGTGGACGGTGTGATCCTTCGCGTCCAGGTCAGCCAAGGCGACCAGGTGAAGAGCCGCCAGTTGTTGGTAGAGGTGGAAGAAGCCTCTTAACGAACGATTTTCTGTAGGGGCGAATTCATTCGCCAAGGGCCGCAGCGCGGCCCCGGACAACAACAAGAACCAGGAGGTCCAGATGTCCCTTTCCGGCAAGACCCTGTTCATCACCGGCGCCAGCCGCGGCATTGGTCGTGAAATCGCCCTGCGTGCCGCCACCGATGGCGCCAATATCGTCATCGCGGCCAAAAGCGCGGAGCCCCATCCGAAGCTCGCCGGCACCATCTTCAGCGTGGCCGAAGAAGTGGAAGCCGCCGGCGGCAAGGCCCTGGCCCTGCAACTGGACGTGCGCGACGAGAACGCCGTGCGCGATGCCATGGCCAAGGCAGCCGAACACTTCGGCGGCATCGATGGGCTGGTCAACAATGCTGGCGCCATCAAGCTGGTGGGCGTCGAACGACTGGATCCCAAACGTTTCGACCTGATGTACCAGATCAATACCCGCGCGGTGATGGTCTGCAGCCAGGCCGCGCTGCCCTACCTGAAGCAGAGCGGCAACGGCCACATCATCAACTTGTCGCCGCCGCTCAATCTCGCGCCCAAGTGGTTTGCCCAGCACGGCCCCTACACCGTCACCAAGTACGGCATGAGCATGCTCACCCTGGGCATGAGCGAGGAGTTCAAGCGCTATGGCATCAGCGTCAACTCGCTCTGGCCGCAGACCATGATCGCCACCGCCGCCATCGAGTTCGAACTGGGCAGCCGCGACGCCTTCAAGCGCGCACGCACGCCCGCGATCATGGCCGACGCCGCCTACGCCATTCTGGCAAGCCAGGGCCGCAGCATCACCGGCCGCCTGTTGATCGACGAAGAAATCCTGCGCGAGCAGGGCCAGACCGACTTCGAGCAGTATCGCTACGACCCGCAGGGCGGTTCGCTGGTGCCGGATTTGTTCCTGGATTGAAGTTACCACCCCCTGGATTGGCCTAACCAGGCTGTGGGGGCGAATTCATTCGCTATGGCTGCGCAGCAGCCCCCGAAATCCCGAATAGCAGGACTTCGTCCTGCTCAGCGAATGAATTCGCCCCCACAAAGAAGAGGTCCTCCTGCCCAATTTGCCCATCTGCCCCCACATCGCCGCGCCAGGGTCATGGTGGGGTCTGGCTGCCCGTTCTAGAGTCAGGAAGACGACTGCGTACAACAACGACAACACGCGAGAACCATGAGCCAGGTCGAATTGATTTCCCCGCTGAGTTTCATCGCCCGCCTGCCGGCCAACCTGCCACGTCTGCCGCGCCTGCTGCTGGGCCTGTACTACACCGGCATTCGCAACCGCGAGAAAGCGCTCTCCCTGGGCTGGGCGCTGGAGCGGGCGGCACGCCTGTATCCCGCACGCCCCGCCGTGATCGACGAACAACGCCAACTCGATTACGCCCAGCTCAATGCCTGGAGCAACCGTCTGGCCCATGCCCTGAAGGCCGAAGGCGTGGTCCATGGCAGCGTGGTGGCGGTGATGCTGGAGAACCGCATCGAGGTGCTGGCAATACTGGGTGCGTTGGCAAAACTCGGGGCGATCGCCGCCCTGGTGAACACCACCCAACGCGGCAAGGTCCTCTGCCATAGCCTCAACCTGGTGAAGGCCCGGTATTTCGTGGTGGGCGAAGAACTGCGCGGCGCCTTCGATGAGGTTCGCGAGGAACTGGAGGACGCCCGCCGCTGCTACTGGGTGGCCGATGACGATAGCCTGCTCGAGACCGGTGACGCCCCGGCCGGCTGGCAGAACCTGATGCGCCTCGCCCTGGGCCAGTCCGCCGACAACCCGGCAGACACCGGGCAAGTGCGCCTCAAAGACGCCTGCTTTTATATCTACACCTCGGGCACAACGGGCCTGCCCAAGGCCTCGATCCTCAGCCATGGCAAATGGATCAAGGCCTATGGTGGCTTCGGCCATTCGGGCCTCGGCCTCACCGAGACCGACGTTTTCTATTTGACCCTGCCCTGCTACCACAACAATGCGGTCACCGTGAGCTGGGCCTCGGTGCTGGCGGGTGGCGCCGCCATCGCGCTGCGCCGCAAGTTCTCGGCCAGCAATTTCTGGAAGGATGTCGCGCGCTACCAGGCCACCTGTTTCGGCTATATCGGCGAGCTCTGCCGCTACCTGCTGAACCAGCCGCCCTGCCCCGAAGAGCGCAACAACAGCCTTACCTGCATGATCGGCAACGGCCTGCGCCCATCGATCTGGGGCGAGTTCAAGTCGCGCTTCGGCATCGAGCGGGTGATGGAGTTCTATGCCTCCAGCGAGGGCAATATCGGTTTCACCAACGTCTTCAATTTCGACAACACGGTGGGCTTCTCCCCCGCCACCTTCGCCATCGTTCGCTACGACCTGGAGAACGACCGTCCGCTACGGGACCCACGTGGATTCCTTCAGGAAGTGGCGCAGGGTGAGTCGGGCCTGCTGATCAGCGAGATCAGCCCGATGTGGCCCTTCGACGGCTATACCGATCCGGCCAAGAGCGAAGCGGTAATCCTTCGTGACGTGTTCAAGAAGGGCGACGCCTGGTTCAACACCGGCGACCTGATGCGCGGCATCGGCTGCAAGCATGCGCAATTCGTCGACCGCCTTGGCGACACCTTCCGCTGGAAAGGCGAGAACGTTTCCACCACCGAAGTCGAGAACACCCTGGGCGCCTTCCCCGGCGTGGAGGATGCCGTGGTCTACGGGGTGGAGATTCCCGGCACCAATGGCCGCTGCGGCATGGCCGCCTTGCGCCTGGCCAGTGGCGCGCGCCTGGATCACCGGGCCCTTGCCGACCATCTGGACCGCGAGCTGCCGGCCTACGCCTCGCCGCTTTTCGTGCGCCTGCTGGGAGAGGTGGAGACCACGGGAACCTTCAAGTACAAGAAGACCGATCTGAAGCAGCAGGCCTATGACCCGTCAGCAGTGAGCGAACCGCTTTTCGCGCGACTGCCCGGCGATCCGGCCTTCCGCCCGTTGGATGGGGCGCTGTATCAGGCCATCCAGCGCGGGGAATATCGCTTCTGAGGCGGGCCTTGTGATTCCTACTCACGCGACCTGCGACTGTTTCGGATCAGAACCGCTGAATTGGGATTTGTGAATCTGTAGGAGCGAGCTTGAACTCGAACTGCAACTCGGCGCCCTCGACAGAGCGCCAGAACCGTAGGATGGGTGGAGCGGAGCGATACCCATGCGGACACGGCTGATGGGTATCGCAAGCTCCACCCATCCTACGTCGCTTTGGGCCTGGCCTCTTCGCGAGCAAGATCGCTCCTACCATCCGTCACCCGTAACTCACGACCACGCGATCAGCGCTTGAACTCGAACTGCAACTCGGCGCCTTCCACGTCTTCCCGCTCATTGGTAATCAACTTGCCGTTGAGCTGGAAGGGGCTTTCCGGTGCAGGCTTTTCCGCGAACATCTGCGGTAGCACGGGCTGGTCCGGTAGATCGGTAGTGGCTTCGCTGGCCTGCAACTGATCGACCAGATCCTTTGGCAAGGTGAGGTCGAGCTTGGCCTTGGGCAGTGGCGCCGTGGTTGCGGCGGCTACCGGCGTTTCCTTCGGTTTGACCGGAGCGGGCGGCGACGGCACCGGTTTGGGCGTTGGCACCGGAGGCGGCGGAACAGGTGCCGTCTCGGGCACCGACGGCACGGGCGTGGCCGGTTCGGCAGCCGAGGGCGCCGGCTCCGGGCTGGAGGAAATGGGGGGCAGTGCGGGCGGCGCCTTGGGCTGCGACGGGGCATCCTTGTCGCACGCCGCCAATAGAGTCAGCGCCAGGCCGGCACAAAGCAGATGAATCGAACGCATGGAAGTTCTAGCGGGGGGCAGTGATGGCGCCATGCTCTACTTTCGCCAGCACCGTGGCAAGTCCGGCGCGACCGTCGTCAACGGTCACGCTCCAACTCGCGCAATTCAGCGGCGATGTCGCGCTGCGGATAGCGAGCCTGCAACTCATCCAGAAGCTTGTGCGCCTCTTCGCGTTTGCCTTCCGCCTGTAGCGCCAGCACCCGTTGCAAGCTGGCTTGCGGCTCGACCTGCGGAGCCACCCTGGCCATTTCCGCCTTCGGAGCAGCCTCCTCCAATGCCATCGGTGCCTGCTGGCGCGCCTCGACTTCAGCGCTGCTGTCGGCCATGACCGAAGCTTTCTTTTCAGCCTGGACCGGAGGGCTGGCCAGGGTAGCCGGCGCGGCCTTGGACATGGGTGCCGCCGCCGGAGCTGGCGCCGAATACTGGGCGGGGCTGGCGGGCGGCGCATCGAAACGCTGCTCGGCCTCCTGCTGGGTCCGCAGGGTCAGGCTGAGCCCGATGCCGAGGGTGGCGAATCCGACGACGGCGACCGCCCAGCGTTGCCGACCGCCAGCACCAAACAGCCAGGCATGCAGCCGCTCTCCCCAGGAAGGCGCAGCTTCAGCCCGGTTCTGTGCCGCCTGTGCCGCAGCAGCGGCGAGGATGCGCTGGTCCAGCAACGCCGAGAGTTCGTCATGGCAATGGCAGCGGTAGTGTTCGAGCAGTTCCCGTTCCATGTCGTCCGGCTTGTGCGGGTCTTGGTTCATGCGGATACCTCCTCCGCCGCGGCCGGGTCGGCCAACAGCCGACGCAACTTCTGCAGCGCATAGCGCAGGCGGCTTTTCACCGTCTCCGCGGGTGTACGGGTGAGTTCGGCGATCTCGGTCACTTCCAGGTCACCGTGGGCACGCAAGAGGAACACTTCACGCTGCTCGCCCGGCAATTCATCCAGCGCCGCGCGCAGGCGTTGCTGGTCCCGGCTCAGGGAAAGCTCCCGCTCGGGGTCCGGGCTGCTGCCCGGCAGGGCGTCACCGTGCATCGCCTCATCGAAGGTCTCTTCACGCCCCTGCAAGCGCCCGTGCTTGCGCCAGTGGTCGATCAGGCGATTACGGGCGATCTGATAGAGCCAGGTCTTGAAGCTGGCCTGACCCAGTGGCGACGACTCGCTACGGATCAGGTTCAGCCAGGTTTCCTGGAAGATTTCCTCGGCGAGCGCGCCATCACCACACCGGCCACAGAGAAAGCGATAAAGGCCAAGGCGATGGCGCGCATAGAGCACGCCGAAGGCCTCGGAATCGCCGTTGCGATAACGCCGCAGCAAGGCGGCGTCGTCATCCGTGAGGGTCGCGTTCACGTCATTCCTTCCGCGCTTGGGATGGTGCGGGAGTTTGCAGGCTTTGCGCGAGTTCCACCAGTTGCACGAATTCGCCGCGCAGGCCGAAGCGGTCGTCACCACGAGCCGCGCGGGCCAGGCTGGCGCTGTCGGACAGGCTGAACTCGCCGGTGTATTGCCCGCCCTTGAGTTGCTGGGCGAACGCAGCTACCGCAGCGGCAAAGCGCAGGTCCTCGCTGGCCTCGTTGAGGCTTACGACCTTGGTGGCAGCGATGGGCCGCTCCAGCAGGCGGCTTTGATCCGCGCCCGGCGCCTTGTAGCGCACGCGCAACCAGGCCAGCTCGCCGGAATTGCCTTCGGCCTCGGCGGCTGGCTGATAGCGCAGTGGCTCCAGCCAACCCTTGGCACCGACGGGGACGATCTCATAGAGCGCGGTGATGGTATGTCCGGCACCGATTTCGCCGGCATCCACCTTGTCATTGCTGAAGTCTTCACGCTTGAGTGCGCGATTCTCATAACCCAGCAGGCGGTATTCGCTGACTTCGGCCGGGTTGAATTCCAGTTGCAGCTTCACGTCCCTGGCCACAACCGACAGCGTGGAACCGAGCTGATCCACCAACACCTTGCGCGCCTCGCGCAGGTTGTCGATGTAGGCGTAATTGCCGTCACCGGCATCGGCCAGTTGCTCCATCAGCCGTTCGTTGTAGTTGTCCATGCCGAAGCCCAGGGTGGTCAGGGACACCCCGCCCTTGCGCTTCTGCGCGGCCAGCTGCTTCAGGCTTTCGAAATCGCTGATGCCGACGTTGAAGTCGCCATCGGTGGCCAGGAGGATGCGGTTGATGCCATTGGGGATCAGGCCCTTCTGCGCTTCGGCATAGGCCAGCTGGATGCCCGACTCGCCGGCCGTGGAGCCACCGGCGCTGAGCTGATCGATGGCGGCGCGGATCTTCACCTTCTCGCTACCGGGCGTGGACGCCAGCACCACCCTCGCCTCTCCCGCGTAGGTCACCAGGGACACGCGATCCTGTGGGCGCAACTGGTCCACCAGCAGCTTGAGGGTGCCCTGCACCATGGGCAGGCCCTCGCGACGATCCATGGAGCCGGAAACATCCACGAGGAACACCAGGTTGGCCGGCGGCAGCTGTTCGACGCGGCTCTCAGACGCCTTGATCGCCACACGCAGCAGACGCGTCTGCGGGTTCCACGGCGTTTGCGCCAGTTCGATGCCGATGCCGAACGGCACATCGCCCTCGGGAAGCGGATAGCTGTAGGGGAAATAGTTGACCATCTCCTCCAACCGCACGGCATCAGCCGGAGGCAGCTGGCCGCCGCTGAGGAAGCGCCGCACGTTGGCATAGCTGCCGGTGTCGACGTCGATGCTGAAGGTGGAGACCGGCTCGCTGGCCACCGCGTGCACGGGGTTGTCGGCGAGGTGCTGGTACTGCTCACGCGGCACGTCGCGGTAGCCCGGCTGCAAGGCATCCTGCATGGGCGCAGGCGCGATCATCGGCATCTGCCGTGACTCGGCAGCGTAATCGGCGCGCTTGGCCAAGGTTGCCGGTGCGCTGGCCTTGGTCTCCTCGCGCAGCTCCGGCTCCACCTGGATCGATGCGGGCGGCGGTGCCTCGGCCTTGCCGCTGGCAGGCGCAGAAGCATCCTGCGCACTGCAGGCGGCCAGGGCCAGCAGCAGGCCGGCGGTGAAGCCGGCTGCCAGGGGTTGGTGCGGAAGGAAACTGTGGCTGGACATGGGACGCCTCCTGGGAACGAATGAGCCATTCGCACCAGTAGACGGATGCCTAGCGCCAGCGGGGTTAACGCAGAGGAAAAAATTAAACGCCGAGGGCCATGAGCGGCCCTCGGCGAAAGGTCACAATCCCGCTTCCTGGCAGAGCTGCTTCGCCAGCATGCCGAGCGTCATCATGGCCCGCTCGGCCTCGCGGTTCCACGGGATGCCACAGTTCAGCCGTACGCAGTGGTTGAACTGTTCCGTGTTACTGAAAATCAACCCCGGCGCGATGCTGATGCCCTGCTGCAAGGCACGCATGTGCAGGTCCTTGGTGTTCACCTTGGCCGGCAGGCTGATCCAGAGGATGAAACCGCCGTTGGGCCGGGTGATCTGGGTGCCTTCTGGGAAGTACTGCTGGACCGCGAGCTGGAAGGCCGTGAGGTTCTTCCGGTACTCCTGCCGGATATAGCGCAGGTGCCGGTCGTAGCCGCCATTCTCGAGATAGGCTGCCACGCCCATCTGGGTGACGCTGCACGCCGAATGGGTACTGAAGGTCTGCAGACGCTGGATTTCCGCCTGGTACTTGCCGGCGATCATCCAGCCGATGCGCACACCGGGCGACAGGGTCTTGGAAAAGCTGGAGCAGTAGATCACCCGATCGTCGAGGTCGTAGGCCTTGATCGCCTTGGAAGGTCCCTGGTCGAACATCAGTTCGCCATAGATATCGTCTTCGATGATCTGGATGTCGAAGTCCGAGGACAGGCGCAGCAGTTGCTTCTGCCGCTCTTCGGGAATCGTGCCGCCGAGGGGGTTGCTCAGTCGCGCGGTCAGTACCAGCGCCTTGATCGGCCATTGGTTAGCGGCCAATTGCAAGGCTTCCAGGCTGATGCCTGTGGTCGGGTCGCTGGGAATCTCGATGACCTTCAGGCCCAGCAGGTCGGCCAGTTGCAGCAAGCCGTAGTAGGTCGGCGACTCGGTGGCAATCAGGTCACCCGGACGGGTCAGCACCCGCAAGCTCATCTGCAGTGCGTCCACGCAGCCGTGGGTAATCACCACTTCGCTGGGGTCCACCACCACGCCGGCATCGCGCATGCGAATCGCCACTTGGCGACGCAGTGGCTCGAAGCCGGGGCTGAACATGTAGCTGAAGGCGCGCGGGCTATGGAAGCGTGTGACCTTGGCAAGCTGCTGGTGCAGGGTGCGCACCGGCAGGTAATCGACATGGGGTACCGCCGCCCCCAGCGGGAAGACACCTTCACGACGGGACTCGGCCAGTACCTGCTGGATGATGCTTGCACGGGTGACGAGACCCGGGCGTTCTACGCGGGCGATATCCGGGGTGGACGCGGTCAGGGCCGGGGTCTGGTGCACATAGAAGCCGGATTGCGGGCGAGCGCGAATCAGCCCCTGGTCCTCCAGGCTGGCGTAGGCCTGCAGCACGGTAGCGTGACTGACGCTGAGCTGGGAGCTGAGCTTGCGCACCGACGGTACGCGTTCGCCCGGTTGGTAGACACCACGGCGAATATCATCGGCCAGTTGCTGGGCGATGCGTTGGTAGAGCAACAGATTGGTCATGACGGCACCTGTATCACTGGACCGAAACACTATCTGAACACTTCAAAACTGCACCGGTACAGATCGGGAAATTGTGTGCGATACAGTGAATTTGTCCAGCCATGAAAAAGCCCCGGTGCCGAACGGCAACCGGGGCCCTTGTGGCAGTGCAGCTTCAGCGTGCCGAGCCGAGCTCGCCCTTTTCGTTGGAGAAGACGATTTCTACCCTGCGGTTCTGTGCCCGGCCCCGGTTGGAAGCGTTCTCCGCCACAGGGAAGGCTTCGCCATAGCCCTGGACCTGGATGCGTTTGGCATCGATGCCGAGGTCGACCAGGGCGTCCGCCACCGCCTGCGCACGGTCGGTGGAGAGTTTGAGGTTGTCTGCCTTGGTACCGCTGCTATCGGTGTAACCCTCGATGCGCACGACACGGCGCGGGTTCAATTGGAGGAACTGCACCAGTTTCAGCACGGTGCGGTTGGCCGATGCCTTGAGATCGGCATGACCGGTGTCGAACAGCACATCGCCCAGGGTCATCACCAGGCCACGATCTGTTTCGGTGGCGGCCAGCGCGATCATCTGTTCTTCAAGCCACTTGCCCTGTTGCTGGACGCTGAGCAGCTTGGCTTCACGCAGGGCCAGCTGCAGGCGCTCGCGCTCCAGTTGCAGCTTGGCGGCACGGGCCTGGTTGAGATTCTGCTCGCTGTGCTGGCTGGCGATCTCGCTGTAGCGCTGGCTGAGATAGGCGTAGTGGACAACGTCCTTGTCATTGCCCCAATAACTGGACAGACGCTCGGCACGGGCAAGGGACTCGCCCGCGCGGATCACATCCTTCGGCGCGGCGCTGAGGACGTTCTGGTCCTCCTTGACCTTCTGGAACATCTGGCGCGCCTGCTCGAGGCTCTGTTCGGTCTGCTGCTGGTTGGCGCAACCGCCGAGGAGCCCGAGGCTGAGCACCAGGCCGGCGGTCAAAGCATGATTCCGATTCACTGCACGTCTCCCAACTGCTTGCGCAGGCGATTGATCCGCGCGGTCAGCTCGGCCAACTGGTCCTGGCTCTTCTTCGTCAGCACCTTGGCTTCAGCCAGGCGTGCATCCAGTTCGGCTTCTTCGGCCAGGACGCGTGCGCGCTTGTAGTCCTGCTCACCCATGTTCTTTTCCGCCAGGGCGAGCTTGTCCTGGGCAAGCTTCATTTCCTCGATCTGTTCGGTGGCGCCGACGGCCTTGGCCTGCTCCACAGCCTTCTCGGTAAGGCGCATCTGTTCGATGGGCGCCGGGTCGCTGGCGCAGCCGGCCAGGGCCAACACAACCAGGCCGGCTGCAAACAGGGGTGTCTTGCTCACTAGAGGATTCCTAATCATTCGGGAGTACCGGCGGGTTGCATCTGCAGTGCCTTCCAGCGTTCCAGGTTGCGCTGCAGCAGGGTTTGCGGCACTCCGGCGGCGACCAATTCTGTCATTTTTTTCGCGAGCTGTCCGCGCAGCCAGGGGTCGTTGCAGGCCGAGTTGTGGGACAGGGTCAGGTACAGACCTTCACTGGAAATCGGAGGTTCCAGTGCGATCAGATCGTCGGCCATACCCAGGGTGTCGGCCAGCACCAGGCCGGGGTAGCGCTCGTAGAGTACGTAGTCGGTGCGCTCCAGCAGCAGCTTCTGGTAGGCCTGGGTCAGGCTGGGAACCTCTTCCAACTTGAGGTTTTCCTTGGCGAAGCGGTCGAAGGCTTCGCCAAAGCTGTTCTTGACCAGGGTGCCGCCAGTGTGGCTGCGCAGATCTTCCCAGCCGCTGTAGGGGAACGCGCGTTCGCGCTTCACCCAAACGACGCTCTGGGTTTCCAGGAAGGCAGGATGAACGTAATCCATGGTTTCCAGGCGCGGCAGGGTGAGGAATGCACCCGCGATCAGGTCGACTCGGCCCGTACGGACTTCATCCTGGGCGCGGGACCACGGGCCGGTGTAGAGGATTTCCACCTTGACGCCGAGTTCCTTGGCAATCTGCTTTAGCAGGTCGGCATTGGCGCCTATGAGTTGCTTGGGATTCTCGGGATCACGCCACAGATACGGGGGATATTCGGGATTGCCGGTGGCCACCAGACGCTCGCATTTCCCGGCGGCCTGCCCGAGTCCGGGCAACAGGCACAGCGCGAGGAGAAAGGACGAGAGCTGCAATCTTGGCATCTGAGGTTTCCTGGGCTGGACATTCGATTGGCGCTGGCGCGGGGCGCATCGCCTGGAGCGAGCTTCATGCTAGCGTACAGGCGGTTGAAAGGACTATTCGCGATAAGGGCAGGCCATGAAGAAACTCTTCATCGCAGTCGTCATCCTCTTGGTGGCGGCAGCGACAACCCTCTATTTCTCGCCGGCGGCGCTCACCGCCAGCGTGCGTCTCATGGAGCGCCAACTCGCCGGCTTGACGGAGCGCCAGGTCGCGCTGGGCGATCTTAGCATCCATTACTACGAGGGCGGCCCGGCCAAGGGCGAAACCATCGTGATGTTCCATGGCTTCGGCGCCAGCAAGGACAACTGGCTGCGCTTCGCTCGCCCCTTCACCGAGCGCTACCACGTCATCGCACTCGACCTGCCCGGCTTCGGCGAAAGCGACCGTCCGAACGGCAGCTACGACGTCGGTACCCAGGCAGAGCGTCTGGAGTCCTTCATCAAGACGCTGGAGCTGGGCAAAGTGCACCTGGTGGGCAATTCCATGGGCGGCCATATCGCCGGGATCTTCGCAGCACGCTACCCACAGCAGGTGCGCAGCCTGGCGTTGTTCGACAACGGCGGAGTCACCGCGCCGAACAGGAGCGAAATGTTTCGCCTGATCGAAAGCGGCCAGCCCAACCCTCTGGTCGTACGCAATGCCGATGACTTCCAGCGTTTGCTGGATTTCGTCTTCGTCGAGCCGCCGCCCCTTCCCGAGTCGGTGAAGGCCTACCTCGCCGAGCAATCCGTGGCCAACGAGGCGCACTACAACGAAGTCTTCCGCCAGCTACGCGAGCGGTATATCCCACTAGAGCCGGAGCTGCCGCGAGTCGAGGCCCCTACCCTGCTGCTCTGGGGAGATCGCGACCGGGTGCTGGATGTCTCCAGCATTGAAGTGATGAAACCTCTGCTGAGAAAACCGACGGTGGTGATCATGCGCGATTGTGGTCACGCGCCCATGCTCGAGCGCCCGGAGGAAACCGCCCGCCACTACCAGGCCTTCCTCGACGCCAGTGGTAGCTGACAGGAAATAAAAAACGCTGTCTGCATTAAGGGTTGCAGGTAGCTGTATTGCCCGTAGGAGCTGGCTTGCCAGCGAATGGCCCCTTTTCGCTAGCAAGCTAGCTCCTACAAGGCTCTTGGACCGGCGGTCGACTTCCAGCAACAGCTAATTCAGTTCAGACATAGCCATAAAAAAACCCGCTCCGAAGAGCGGGTTTTCTGTACGGCAGGCCGGGAAGCGCTATTACAGCAGCTTTTCCAGTTCCGGTACGGCTTCGAACAGGTCAGCCACCAGGCCGTAATCAGCCACCTGGAAGATCGGGGCTTCTTCGTCCTTGTTGATCGCGACAATGACCTTGGAGTCCTTCATGCCGGCCAGGTGCTGGATGGCACCGGAGATGCCCACGGCGATG
>NZ_SSOL01000068.1:0-54458 GCF_029871275.1 Pseudomonas sp. BN414 | reverse complement strand
TCATCGAGAAGCGCTCTGAGTTTGGTTTCAAACTCAATTTCGCGCTTGAGTTCTGCGTCGTTCTTGAGGCTGTTCAGCGCGGCAAGTTGTTCCGCGAGCTGTGCTTCCAGGCGTTTAAATTCGGCCAGTTTGCTCATTGCATTCTCCTTAGCGTGATGCAAATAGACACCGCAGTTGACCGATTTCGCGTGAAATTACTCTGGCGCTGGGCATTGCCCTTGGTCAATTTGCAAGGAACGCGTTGTTCGAGGCCATCAGTCCAAATTCTCAGCTATGTACCTGACTAGCTTGAGAGGTTCGGTGCTGTCGATGATGGAGAACATCACGTCCCGTTTGCTGCGGGGAAGACGTTGAGCGCAGCGTTTCGCCGTAGCTTTGATTGCTTTATCCGAACAGTGAATCTGAGCGGCGAGCAAGAGGGCAATGGTGGCGTCCAATAAAGTCAAACTGCGATGCCTTGTGTCAGTTAGCTATCCAGTATTCGCCAACTCGTAGATCGCTTCAAGTCTTCGTGTGAGCTGCGAGAGCAATCGCTTTACTTTGATTCAGACCGTGCCCACTACGTCTTCTGACGCTACAGTTGCGCCGTGGTGGCTATATGATGCTGCTTTGGTGATTTTGCGGACACTACGCCTAATCGGCAGGTGATAAGAGGGCAGCGCCATGGACTGGAAGGGAGCATTGCGCTCTATGTAGGATGCGTCCCCTAAACAAGTCCCAGCGGTGGGATGGTACCCGTAGTGGATGAGGTGGTGTGCGTCAGCTTAATGCACCCGCGCATCCTATTGCTCCAGCAGACCTTTGCGCAGAACCCTTTAAACCTCGGTTCGACAAATATCATTTCTAGCACCGGAGAGCGGGGTAGAGTTCCGTTCCTTACCCCGTAGGCACAATTCAGGTAATGGCAACTGTCGCTGATCTTTAAGGCGCGATCTGCCCCATATCGACAGAGTCCAGGTTTTCAGCAATGTACCTGACCAGCTTGAGCGGCTCGGTGCTGTCAATGATAGAGAGCATCAAGTCCCGTTTACTGTGGGGAAGGCAATTGGCGCAGCGCTTGGCCGTGGCCTTGATGGCTGCATTGGTGCCATGGATGTGAGCGGTGAGGAAGAGGGCCAAGGTGGCATCTTGAAGGTTCAAACGGATGTGCTCGCTGTGTGTCCCAAGTGAGTGGGCCGTGTGCCGTTAATTCTGCTCAATCCTACTTACTCCAACGATTGGGCGTGCCCTGTGGTCGTGAGAGGGACGGGCAGTCAGCGGGGACCGGATGCTCACTCGTTAATCTGATTGCGGGAAAAAAGAGGAGCCCGAAGGCTCCTAAAGGTTAACGCCGCAGGCACAAATCGCGGCGTCGACGGTAGAAGCGAATCAGGCTGCGCTGAAGGTCTTGTGCGGGTCGATGACGAATTTCTTCGGCACACCGGCATCGAACTCGCCGTAGCCACGCGGTGCGTCATCCAGGCTGATGACCTGCACACCCACCACTTCAGCGATGTTGATGCGGTCCCACATGATCGCCTGCATGAGCGCGCGGTTGTACTTCATCACCGGAGTCTGGCCGGTGTGGAAACTGTGGGATTTCGCCCAGCCGAGGCCGAAGCGGATGCTCAGGCTGCCGATCTTCGCCGCGGCATCGGTAGCGCCCGGGTCCTCGGTGACGTAGAGGCCGGGGATACCGATCTTGCCGGCCACACGGGTGACCTGCATCAGCGAGTTGAGCACGGTGGCTGGAGCCTCGTGCTGGGCACCGGAATGGCCATGGCCACGCGCTTCGAAGCCTACAGCGTCGATGGCGCAATCCACTTCCGGCTCGCCCAGCAGAGCGGCAATCTGCTCGTGCAGCGGGGTGTCCTGGGACAGGTCGGCGATCTCGAAGCCCTGCGCTTTGGCATGCACCAGACGCACCGGGTTCACATCACCAACGATGACCACGGCGGCGCCCAGCAGGCGGGCGGAGGCGGCGGCGGCCAGGCCGACCGGGCCGGCACCGGCAACGTAGACGGTGCTGCCCGGACCGACGCCGGCGGTTACGGCACCGTGGTAGCCGGTGGGCAGGATGTCGGAGAGGCAGGTCAGGTCACGGATCTTCTCCATGGCCTTGTCGCGATCCGGCAGTTTCAGCAGGTTGAAGTCGGCGTAGGGCACTAGCACGTACTCGGCCTGGCCGCCGGTCCAGTCGCCCATGTCGACATAGCCGTAGGCGCCGCCGGCACGGGCCGGGTTGACGGTCAGGCAGACGCCGGTGTGCTGTTCCTTGCAGGAACGGCAACGGCCGCACGCAACGTTGAAGGGTACGGAAACCAGGTCGCCGATCTTCAGGTTCTCGACGTCGCTGCCCTTCTCGATCACCTCGCCGGTGATCTCGTGGCCGAGCACCAGGCCGACCTGGGCGGTGGTACGGCCACGCACCATGTGCTGGTCCGAGCCGCAGATGTTGGTGGAGACCACCTTCAGAATCACCCCGTGCTCGATCTTCTTGCCGCGCGGATCCTGCATTTTCGGGTAGTCGATCTTCTGCACTTCGACCTTGCCCGCACCGAGATAAACGACACCACGATTACCAGACATGCCAACTCCTTCCACTCATGCGAGTGTTTCGGGATTCGGTGGTTTCCAGAGGAACCACTGAAAGTTCGTGATTATTGGTTTCGGAGGAGGGCGCACATGCATGCAACGGCAGTGCGCCTTCGATAGCGCCTTAGGTTAGGCGCCTGATGTGCTTACTCAGCTTTAAAGCAGTAAACCGCCAGCTTGTTCCCATCGAGGTCGCGAGCATATGCGGCGTATGCGTTCGGAGCCCAACCACGCGGGCCGGGAGCACCTTCGTCTTTACCGCCGGCAGCAAGAGCAGCGGCATGGAAAGCATCAATGGCGGCGCGATTGGGTGCTTCGAAGCTAACAGTGACACCGTTACCTACGCTGGCAGGTTCGCCGTTTGCAGGTTTCAGTACGAAGAAGGACGGAGCGTCTACGCCCCAGATGGAGCCATTTTCGCCAAGATCTGCAATGCGCTTATTACCCAGCGCACCCAAAACGTTGTCGTAGAAGCTACGGGCTTTGGCCAGGTCGTTGGTGCCAACAGTTACGTGCGTGAAGATGGACATCTTGTGATTTCTCTTTGTGGGTCTAAAGATGGCTGGAGAGCATTGCTCTCGGCCTTGGATAACTGGGTCGTTAGACTCAGTCTTGAAACTGGATAACCGTTCGGATGCTCTTGCCTTCGTGCATCAGGTCGAAGGCCTTGTTGATGTCATCCAGGGTCATGGTGTGGGTGATGAAGGTGTCCAAAGGGATCTCGCCCTGCTGTGCCTTGTCCACGTAGCTCGACAGTTCGGTGCGGCCCTTCACGCCGCCGAAGGCCGAACCGCGCCAGACGCGGCCAGTCACCAGTTGGAACGGACGGGTGCTGATCTCGGCACCGGAGGGCGCCACGCCGATGATCACGGACTCGCCCCAACCCTTGTGGCAGCACTCGAGCGCGGCGCGCATCAGGTTGACGTTGCCGACACACTCGAAGCTGTACTCGACGCCGCCGTCGGTGAGCTCGACGATGACGTCCTGGATCGGCTTACTGTGTTCCTTCGGATTGACGAAATCGGTAGCGCCCAGCTCGCGGGCCACCTCGAATTTGTCCGGGTTGATGTCGATGGCGATGATCCGTGAGGCCTTCGCCATCTTGGCGCCGATGATCGCTGCCAGGCCGATACCGCCCAGGCCGAAGATGGCTACGGTGGCGCCTTCTTCTACCTTGGCGGTGTTGAGCACGGCACCGATGCCGGTGGTCACTCCGCAGCCGAGCAGGCAGACCTTCTCCAGCGGGGCGTCCTTGGGAATCTTCGCCAGGGAGATTTCCGGCAGCACGGTGTATTCGGAGAAAGTCGAGCAGCCCATGTAGTGGTAGACCGGCTCGCCGTTGTAGCTGAAACGGCTGGTACCGTCGGGCATCAGGCCCTTGCCCTGGGTAGCGCGCACTTTCTGGCAGAGGTTGGTCTTGCCGGATTTGCAGAACTTGCACTCACGGCACTCGGCCGTATAGAGCGGGATCACGTGGTCGCCCACCGCCAGCGAGGTGACGCCCTCACCTACGGCCTCGACGATGCCACCACCCTCGTGACCGAGGATGCAGGGGAACACGCCTTCGGAGTCAGCACCGGACAGGGTGTAGGCGTCGGTGTGGCAGACGCCGGTCGCCACGATGCGCACCAGGACTTCGCCCGCCTTGGGCGGCGCTACGTCGACTACAACGATCTGCAGTGGCTGATTGGGGGCGAAGGCCACCGCAGCGCGAGACTTGATCATTCCAGATGTTCCTCGTTACTTGGATTTTTTGTTGGTTGCGGTCGTGCTTGTGCCGCGCAGCAACGAACCGTGCACTCGGGCTCGTATAACAATTGCAGTGGTAATGCCTCAGAACACCTATCGAACGATTGCCCCAGGGGTAGGGCGTGACAGGCTAGGAAGGAGAGTCGTCACGCAACTGATGAGGACTCATGGTCTTGAACTCGCAACTGTCGTTTTGATGCACGAAGTTTGGATCAGAACCCGCTCCATTGCAGAGCGGGTTCTTTGATGACTCAGGCGTGTTCAGCATCCCAAGCCTTGATTGCCTCGCTGGCTACTCGGAAAGCAGCAAGAGCAGCCGGCACGCCGCAGTAAATTGCAGCCTGCATTAGCACAGCACGGATTTCTTCCCGAGTGACACCGTTGGTCAAGGCACCTTTCACGTGGACGCCCAGTTCGTGGTGTTGGTTCATCGCTGTCAGTGCAGCAAGGTTGATGATGCTCCGCGTTTTGAACGGGAGGGTTTCATCACCCCATACCGCGCCCCAGCAGTACTCAGTAACCAGCTCCTGCATCGGCTTATTGAAGCTATCCGCTGCAGCGTAAGAACGCTCGACGTGTTCTGCACCCAGTACGGCTTTACGATTGGCAAAGCCCTTTTCAAAAAGCTCTCGGTTCATTCTCTATTCCTATGCGTTGTCTTGGACTTGAATCGCAGGCATTTCGATGCCCGCCCACTGTTCGATGAGGCAGGCGATTCGAGTGAAGTCAGCTCCCTCGCCGTAAGTTGCGCGGGTCATGTTCAGGACCTGCCGCACGGCACTCCCGACGGGCATCGGCACGCCCATGGCCTCGGCTTCTTCCAGGCAGATGCGGGTGTCCTTCAGTGACAGGCCGGTGGTGAACCCGAAGTCGAACGTGCGAGGGAGGATCGCTCGAGGGAGCTTGTCGGTGGTTGCACTGTTACGGCCACTTCCAGCATTGAAGACGTCGAGCATGACCTTCGCGTCCAGCCCGGCTTTAACGCCCATTACCAAGGCTTCGCAGGAAACTGCCAAAGCCGTGACCGAGACCAGGTTGTTCACTAACTTCATCGTCTGACCCAGACCTGGTTCGTTACCGCAGGAAATGACTTTCCCGAGGTTTTTCAGGATCGGGGTCGTCTCCGCTTGCTCGCGCTCAGGACCCGACACCATCAAGGCAAGCGTCCCTTTGCGGGCTCCTGCCGCGCCGCCACTCACAGGACAATCGAGCGCTGTGATGTCATGTGCTGCCAGTCCGCTGGCAAGCTGCTTGGCTGCCCGCGGGCCAGATGTGGACAGGTCGATGAACACTCGGACCTTGCCACCGTTGCAGACGCCGTTTTCACCCAGAGCGACCTTGAGCATGATGTCGGGGGTCGGCAAGCTGGCGAGTACGATTTCGGCTTGAGCTGCAACTTCGGCCGGACTGTGGGCGGAGGTTGCGCCCATCGCTACGAGGCGGCTCACCGAACTAGTGTTGAGATCAAAAACCGTCAGCGAATAACCTGCTTCTACCAGCCTGGTAGCCATTGGTTCGCCCATGGTCCCCAAGCCGATGAAGCCAATGCTTGGCAAGCTCATTCGTTACTTCCTCTGCTGTCTACTTGTGCTGAAACGGATTGCTTGAGCAACTGGATGATTGCTCGGCCGTGGGCGATTTCGTCGTCACAGACGGCGTGTTCGCGCCCTGGATAAGTCTCAAGCTCCACGTCGCCGCCCATGCGGCCAAAGACGGTTGCGGTCTGGTCGGTCCTGGCTAGAGGAACCCACGGATCGGCATCTCCATTTCCCAGGAAGATAGGGGTCCGCTGCAGCTTCCGATCAAGTAGCCAGGTCATTTGCTCCGGCCCGATCAGTCCACCTGTGTAGGCGACCAATCCGCCCCAACGAGTTGGATTGCGGTAAACGAATTCGCAGGCCAAGCATGCGCCTTGGGAGAAACCGAGTAGGACGATCCGGGATCGGGGAATGCCGCGATCTTCAAGGCGTCCGACTGCTACTTCCACGCGCGCGAGAGCGTGGTCGAGATGCGGCCGATTGTTCTCCAGCGGTGCCATGAACTTGTCGGGATACCAGCTGTTGTCGCTCGCCTGCAGCGCTACGTAGGAAACGTCTTGCACGTTGAGGCGATCGGCAATCGCGACCATGTCCTGCGGTCCTTGCGTTCGGCCGTGGATCAGAATTACCGCCATGCCGGTAGCTTCTGGTGCCGGGCCGAACTCGTGAGCAGGTTGGTCCAGATGTGGGGTAGGGGACATGCCTCTGTCCTCAGTACTTGAGTGGTTCGAGGTATGCCGCGATTTCCTGAGCATTGGCGCCCAGCTGTGGCGGAATCTGGATTGTTCCGCCGAGATTCTCGTACGACTCGTCGACGAGGAAACCCTGAGGCTTGGACACCGAGGCTTCGAACAGGGCACCACCAGGCGTGCGAACGTAGATCGAGTCGAAGTAGCCGCGATCTTTGCGGTCGGAAACGTCGGTATAACCAAGGCCTTCGAGATGCAGCTTGACGCTGCGTTGGATCTCCAGGTCGGAGACTTCGAAGGCGCAATGGTGAACGGTGCCCTCGCCATAGGCCCAGGAACCCTGCGGCAGATTGGGTGCGAGCTCGAAGTCGATGATGGTGCCGGTACCACCATTGCCCACCTCGAAGCGGGTGAATGCACCATCGACTTCTCGCTGCTTCCCGCTCCAGCCGTAATGCATGAACTCGGAGGAGTTCTCCAGATCGCGAACCGTGACCGTAATGCCGTGGGTTCCACGAATACCAAATTCGCTTGGGATAGCCCCATTGGAGTACGGCTTGCGGTTGTCGTCAGCAATGCCGACTAGCTCATAGACGATGCCGCATGGATGGGCAAACTGCAGGAGCTTCTCGCCAAATCGTTCCATGAAGGCCGGCTTGAACCCGAAACTGGAAAGATGCTTCTCCCAGAAGCTAAGCGAGGAGACTGGTACCGAAAGGGCGAGAGTCTTGACCTGGCCAGAGCCACGACGGGCCTTACGACCGGACTGACGCATCGGGAAGCAGGTGACCAGCGTGCTTTCTTCGCCGAGGTCGTTCCCGTAGTAGAGATGGTAAATCGGCTCGTTTCCGTCGTAGAGACCGGTCTTTTTGACGCTCTTCAGTCCGAGCACCTTGGTGTGGAAGTCGTAGTCTTCCTGGGCACCGCCGACGTTCAGGGTAATGTGGTGATGGCGGAGGATATGCGGATTGATTTCCATGAGGTTCTCCAGGCGCGTTTTAGTTGGAGTTAGGACGGATGCCGAGGAAAGCGTTTTCGAGGAGCTCGCCGATGCTTGCTCGTTCGATCGTTCGGGGGTTCCAGTAAGGGGAGGCACAGGCGATGTCAGCCGCGCGCGCCACGTCTTCTCTACGAAGGCCGATGTCAGCGAGGCTTTTCGGAGCACCGTGCTTGGTGGCCAAGTCGTACAGCCCCTTGGCTGCGTCATCGACTCCGAGCGCTCGGGCAACACGCGCTATGGCTTCCGGAGCAGCCGACGCGTTGTAGGCAACCGCATGAGGAAGCACCACGGTATGGGTCTCCGCGTGCGGTAGATCGAAGCTGCCGCCGAGCGTGTGGCACAGCTTGTGGTGCAGGGACATGCCTACCGCGCCTAAACAGGTACCGCACGCCCAAGCGCCAAAGAGGGCATCGGAGCGTGCTTCGCGATCATTTGGGTTGGCATGGATGCGAGGAATGGCGCGGGCAATTGCGGCAATGCCTTGCTCGGCAAGCATCGAAATCAGTGGGTTGGCATCTTTCGAATACAGCGCCTCGACAGCGTGAGCAATTGCGTTCAGACCGGACGTGACAGTCAGCTGCGCCGGGAGGGTAAGGGTAAGCTCCACGTCATAGATGATGACTTCCGGCAGGACCTTTAGGGTCCGCTGTGTGGTCTTGATACCCTTTTCGGTCTGGCCGAGGATCGGGGTGGCTTCCGACCCGGCATAAGTGGTCGGAATGGCGATCTGGGGAAGGTCGGTGTTAAGTGCGATGGCTTTGCCAAGGCCGATTGTCGATCCTCCCCCAAGAGCAATGACGCAGTCAGCGTCTAGGCGCTTGACGTGCTCCACCGCCCGCGCCGTAACTTCGACGGGAGTGTGCATGGTGGCCTCAGTGAACGTACCGACTGACAGCTCCCCGAGGGAATCCGATAAATGCTGCGCTTCTGCCTTTTGATGCGGCGTTGATAGAACAAGCGCGCGTTTGCATCCAAGTAGCTGAACTTCTTCAGCAACCTGGCGAAGCGTATCGAAGCCAAATATCACACGCGCAGGAAGTGCGTTGTAGGAAAATGGTTGCATCGGATCTCCTCACTGACCTCTTATTAATATTGCTGCAGCACATCAGTAAAAATACTTGTAGGACCGCGCAGGTCATCTATCGAAAGATAGATTTGAAGTTTTATTTCGCTTTCATGGATGCATCGACGATGCTGTGCACTACTGCTGTTAGATATCCAGTTCAAGAACAGGTGTTTTAGAGCGCGAAACGCAAACCAGCATGGTTTTTCCTGCTGCTTTTGCTTCGTCCGAAAGCACAGTGTCTCGATGGTCCGGTGTTCCGCATACAACTGTTGCCTCGCAACTACCGCAGATGCCTTCGCGGCAGGAGTAAGGGATCATGTAGTCATTTTCTTCGAGGACATCCAGAATGGTTTTGTCCGCGGGAATTAGGTATTCCTGTCCGGTACTCTTGATAATCAGTTTGAACCCGTCGTTGACTTCTGATTCGTCCTTTGGTCGAGCACTAAACCATTCAAAGTGAACGTGATCAGAAGGACGAGTTGAAGCGGCTTGCTCAACGCGTTGCATGAGCGGCATAGGTCCGCAGCAATAGATGTGGCTATCGGAGCGCATCTGTGAGATTGCCGATTCGACATCAAATTGGGTTCCGTTACTGTCGTCCAAGAAATGGAATGTGACTTTCTCTCTGTCGAAGCCCAGAAGCTCTTCGTAAAATGCGGCTCTCAATTTCGTGCGGGCGAGATAGTGCAAGTGCCAATTCTTACCTTGACGTTCACACCAGCGAACCATGGAAAGCATCGGGGTGATCCCGATCCCGCCGGCAATGAAGTTGTAGTGTTCAGCGTCAGCGACTAGCGGGAAATTGTTGCGCGGAGGCCGGACTCGCAGGGTTTGCCCAACCTTGAGGCCACCGTGAAGGAAGCTAGAGCCGCCCCGGCTCTCGGGGGAAAGGCTCACCGCTACTTGATATCGCTTGCGCTCAGTCGAGTCGTTGAACAACGAATAGTGACGAACCAGGCTATTAGGGAGGTGAACTTCGAGATGGGCACCTGGTGCGAATTCGGGCAGTTCTTTTCCGTCTGCGCACTTAAGTTCAAACGAAAGAGTGTCTTTAGCTTCCGATCTAATGGCGGAAATTATCAGATCTAGAAATTCGGCAGACATGGGGTACTCCTAGCAAGCAGGCTTACTGCTCGTTCTTGTTCGGTGTGGCTGAAAGAAACTTCGCAACTGCTTCCCTGGCAACGACGGACTCGTCCAGAACTAGATGCCCTGCATCTGCAAAGAATTGGATTTGTGCATTAGGTACGTATTTTTGCCAGTGCACAGCGAGGGGGGCTGGAAGAAGCCGATCTTCCTGTCCCCATGCAATTAGGGAGGGCATGCTCAGCTTCTGGAGTACCTCAGGCATTGATAAGTTGTTGAAACCATCCGAAAGCAGTCGCATTGTCGACGACGTCTCTCTTTCTCTCATCTTCATGAACTGCGGATCGAAGCCGTCAGGAAGGTAACGCTTGAGCGTGGAGAGATCGTTCACCATGTAGGCAGGGAATTCTTCCGGCTTTACTTCACGAAGGTCAGGAAGCGAGATGTTTTCCACTTCGAGACCAGCTGGAGCAATTAGAGCCAGTTTCGTAATTTGCTCAGTGTTTTCGGCCGCGTACTCAGCGGCCAGTCGGCCGCCGAGGGAAAAGCCGACGAGATGAAATCGACTTAGATTCATCAGGGAGAATAAGTTTCGGTAGTGATCTATGTAGTCTTGGAAGTTACTGGCTGACTCACTATCGTCTGACTCACCGAAACCGGGGTGATAGGGCAGGATGACGCGAAAACGATCGATCCATGTGCGGGCAAAGTCGATGCCGTGCCAGGTGCCGGCACCATGAAAGAACACGAGGGGTTCTCCCTGACCAGCGCTGTAGACAATAGTCCGAGTTCCTTCGACAACGTACTCGTCTCGTTGGAAACCGGAATGGTCCACACGGGCATCGCCCCACGTCATCGAATTCATCGAAGTACTCCTGCACTATTGTTATTGGCAGATACACGATGAAGGGTGCTGTGTGTTAGGACACCTATCCTTGGATAGCCTGATCTCGGCTAACTACTCGGAGAGGGGGGTGATGGGCTCAAACCGACCCAATGAAGCCGGTTTGAGCATGGGCAGAGAGGATCAAAGATCTAGGATGAGGCGGGAGCTTTTGGCTCGAGAGCAGCAAGGCATGAACTGGTCGTTCGCTGCCTTTTCCTCCGCGGAGAGGAACATATCGCGATGATCCGGCTCGCCACCTAGTACGCGCGTAGTGCAGGTACCGCAGATGCCTTGTTCGCAAGAATAGGGGATATCGATTCCATGCTCTGCCAGGGCTTGGACAACATTCATTTCTGCCGGAACGGTATACACCTCACCGGTGCTGCTGACCTGGACTTCGAATGCCTGATCCGCACCTGGCGCGGACGCTGGTTGGGCAGCAAAGTATTCCCGATGGAGGTGGTCTTCACTCCATCCGCTATCCCGCGCGGTGTTGAGAATGAAGTCCATGAATCCGCCAGGGCCGCAGACGTATAGATGAACGCCATCTCCTGGCTCGCCAAGGACGACGCTGGCCTGCAGCTTCTGCTCTTCGGGGCCGGTATCGAAATGAAAATGCACGCGACTTGCAAAGGACGCTGACTTGATGCGGTCGACAAACGCCGCTCGGTCGTCAGAGCGTGAGCAATAGTGCAGCTCAAAGTCGGCGCCAATTGTTGCCAGGCGCTCCGCCATGCAGAGGATCGGGGTTATGCCGATGCCGCCGGCGAACAGCAGACTCCGCTTGGTCGCGTTGTGGAGTGGAAACAGGTTCTTCGGCTCGCTAATTTCGACCCGGGCGCCGACCTCCAATTGCTCATGCATCGACTTGGAGCCACCCCGTGAGTTCGGTTCCTTCAGCACGCCGACGAGATAGCGGTCTCGCTCATCCTGGGAGTTGCAGAGCGAGTACTGGCGTTGGTGACCATCGGGGGTGCGCACGTCGATGTGAGATCCGGCGCTGAATGCAGGTAAATGCGCACCATCGGCCCTGCGGAATTCGAAGCTTTTGATACCTTCCGCTTCGACTGCGATTGCAGTGACGACTACTTCCATCACATGACCTCCGTGGCGCTTTCACGAGCGATGAGTCGATCAAGGATGCGACGGGATTGGACGCCACCTGCGTCGATGTTCAGCTTGAGCAGCTTGCGTTCGGGGTAGGCCAGCAGGTTGCGTTGCTGTTGCTCAAGTATCTCGAGGTCTTCGGCGAAGATCTTCCCTTGGCCCTCCTGGATGCGTTCCGTGAGTGCGTGGTCCTGGGCTTGGAAGTTCCGGGCCATTCCCCAGAAGTACCAGATCGACGTTTCTGTCTCCGGTGTAATGAAATCGACCACGATGCTATTGGCCTTGAGATTCGCGGGCGCATTGATTCCACCATTGCCTGCCAGCGCCACGCCAACATCGATCAGCACATGGCTGGGAGGGGTGAAACGGCAAATTTGCCAGCGGTCAACGAGCTGATCGTCCGGAAGATTGTTGCCGCGGAGCGCCGCCTGCCAGAAGGGCGGGGCCATGATGTTGCTCATGAACCGCGAGGTGATGACTGTGTCGCCTTCAGAATGAGTGGCAACCGGAGCTTCGTCGATCTCCTTCTGGCCAATGCTTGACGCGTGCACGTACGTTTCGTGCGTCAGGTCCATCAGGTTGTCGATCATCAGTCGATAGTCGCATTGGATGTGGTACAGGCCACCGCCGTAAGCCCAGTCGGGGCTTTCAGCCCATTCGAGGTGGTGGATCTCATTGGCATCGGCAAGGGCGGCGTCGCCTGGCCAGATCCAGATGAAGCCGTACCGCTCGACTACCGGGAAGGAGCGGATGCAAGGGAAGCCTTGCACTCGTTGACCGGGCATCGAGACGGTCTTTCCATCGCAGCCCATGACCAGGCCGTGATAACCGCAAACGAGCTGTCCGTCCCTTACGAAACCAAGCGAAAGCGGGGCGCCACGGTGAGGGCAGAAATCCTCTACTGCATGGACCTTTCCTTCGACGCCACGGTAAAAGGCGATCTTCTCGCCACAAATCTGCCGCCCCAGTGGCTTGTCGGCGATCTCATCGGGTGTGCACGCAACGTACCAGGCGTTCTTCAGGAACATGATTGACTCCTCCCAGGCGGGATTGTTGTTATTGGATCCAATTTAGTTTGCCCATACGCCGAGGTAAGATGTCAACCGGGATTTTTGAATCCAATACGCAGGTGCGTAGTCCTTTTTTGGGAGTTGAAGATGAGCAAGCCCGGGCAGCATGTCCTCGTGACCCTTCGAAAAATGATCGCTTCTGGCGAACTCGCGGCTGGCGAAAGGCTGGCTGAAATACCCACTGCTGAGGCGCTTGGGGTCTCAAGGACGCCGGTGCGTATTGCTTTTCGCACGCTGGAGCAGGAGGGCCTGTTGAGCCGGGCCGGTGCCCGGGGCTATCTGGTCAGGGGCGTTAGTCCCGAGGAAATTGCGGGGGCGGTTGAGGTCAGGGGGGTGCTGGAAGGTTTGGCGGCCCGGCAGGCCGCTGAGCGAGGCTTGTCCGAGGAGTGCCTGCGGGGCCTTCAGCAATGCCTGGAAGAAGGGGATCTGTTATTTGCGAAAGGATTCGTCACTGACGATGACCTGGAGGCTTATCAGGATCTGAATATGCGCTTCCACAGCCTGATCATTGAGGCCAGCGGGAATCCCGCCATCGAGATGGCCCTGCTGCGCAACAACCACCTTCCGTTCGCGTCCGTCACCGCGCTAGCTGTGGACCGTAATGACATGGCGCGGGAATACCGCCGATTTAATTTTGCCCATATGCAGCATCACGCCGTGTACGACGCGTTGATCCATGGTGCAGGCGCTAGGGCGGAGGGGATCATGAAGGAGCATGCCAACGCTACTTTGGGCTATGCAGAGCTATTTGCCACCAAGCAGTCGTCAAGACCAGGGCTGCGCGTCATACAGGGCTAAGGGGTATAGTGGATCCAATTTTGCGTTCGTGCCGCTTCGCTATAGGATCCAAAGCTTTGCCGGGCCGGTGCGGAAGGAGTGGCCAGCGCGCATTAGCGTTGCCCGAGCACCGGCCTTCCCATGAGATGTCCCTTTCCGCTGTAAGCGCTCGGCTCCGTCCCGAGCCCCTCGCTATCTTTTGATAGGTGTAACGCTCTCTCTTGCGCTTCTAACTGACAACCTCCCGCCCGACACGACCGTATTTCATGGCTCTGCGGGCAATAACAAAAAGATCTCAGGAGGTTGAGATGGCTGCCGGTAACAAGGTCGTCGTGGTTGGTGCTGGTCCTACTGGATTGTTGATTGCATTGGGGCTAGCGCAGGCCGGAGCCGAAGTCACCGTAATCGACAAAGGGGAGGGGGTTCTTCGATCTCCACGGGCAATGGTCTATTTGCCCTCCACGCTGAAGGTTCTTGATGACGTCGGGGTATTGGAAGACGCGAAGCGCATTGGCGCCTTTGGCTACCGATTCACTCAACACTTCCTGTTGTCTGGGCAAAAGGGTGGGCTTGATTTTCACGATCTGGAGGGAATCACCCCCTACTCGTACATCCTTCATTTCGGCCAGGATGAGCTCGCGGACTTGCTCCTTGAGCGGCTGAAAGCTCTGCCGAATGCGACGATCCAGTGGGCGACAGCTTTCCAGGGATACACCCAATCCGACGACAAAGTGCAATTGCAGCTGGAGCGCGATGGTTGCGAAGAGTTCCTGGACGCTGATTGGCTGATCGGATGCGACGGCGCCGGTTCCGCTGTCCGCAAGGCCATGGGGGTTCAGTTCGAGGGCTTCACTTGGGATGAGGTCTTCATGGCGACGAACCTCATCTACGACTTCGAGAAGTTCGACTATGCCGACAACAACATGGTGGCCGATCCCGATGATTGGCGCGTTGTCGCAAAGATCAATAATGACGGTTTGTGGCGTGTTGCCTACGGCGAAAGCACGGAACTGACTGAAGAGCAGCGTGTTGCTCGTATCACTGAGCGCTTCAAGCGAATCCTGCCTGATCCCAGTGAGCCATACGAGTTGGTGCTGGCTAACTCCTATCGGGTGCATCAGCGTTCAGCTGAAACCTATCGAAGCGGAAGGGTGCTGCTAGCCGGTGATGCGGCTCACGCGACCAACCCAATTGGTGGCCTGGGACTCACTTCCGGGGTACAGGATGCGTCGTTGCTTATCAAATCCCTGTCCGCTCAGTTCAATAACCAGGCTGCGGACGACGCGCTGGATTGGTATGCATACGAACGTCGCCGCTGCTTCGTTGAGATCGCCAGTCCTACTGCCATTGAGCTGAAGCGCCGAATGCAGGAGCGCGAGCCGGCCAAGCGCCAGGCGGACGAGGCAGGCTTCTTCGCGATGCTCGGAAATTCGGAATACAAGCGCAAAGCGATGCTTTCCACCTTTGATCTCGCTGGGCGTCCGTACCGTGAAGATTGGCGGCAATCCTATGTAGCAGAGGATCTGCGCAACAACGGTGGGATCGTGAGCGGTCACGGAGGCGTGACCATCGAGAGGGCTGGTTAGTGGCGGCCTGTCACAGAAAAAGACAGGCAACCACCATCTCTATCTTTCGATAGGAGAGAAAAGATAGGGAATGCAGAAAGGTGTAGTTATTCGGCGTTGCGTCCTGCCTGGTGGAGCGCCGGATGACTAGCTACGAAGCAACAACGAAATAAATTGCTTTGCTATTACGTGCTTTATGTTGCGAGCGGATTTCTGGGCTAATTACGCGCGGGCGGATCTCTCCCTGTCTCTTACTACAAGGCAGTCCTAGTCACTTGCTGTGCTGCGATGGTTCAAGGGGTAATGTGTAAATAGATTCAGTCGACGTGCTGACTCTTCCCGATCGTAGTTAGTGTCCTGCTTAAACCTGGAAATGCAGGCGATGGAATTTATGTCCTGTTCGGTCAGCCTCGTCAATCCGCGGAAACCAGCGCCTGGGACCGAGTCGCTATTTTAAAAATATATGGCGATGCTGCGCTAGTCATACAGGTGAGGCGCGTATTGCCAAAGCGTGGTGCACGCGCTCATTCGGCATGACCCGAGCTTGGCGATCAAGTACGTCACACCGGGCTTTCTAAAGATAGGTTTTTGAGTTAGACGATTACCACACAATAAAGGTGGATAAGGCATTTCGCGCATCTGGGTGCGACCCTTAGGGGCCTTTCTCAAGACTTCAGAATAAGAAGAGGAAAACAGTATGTTCGTGAAGAACTGTTGGTACATCGCAGCATGGGATTACGAGGTTCCTGGTGATACCCCTGTAAGTCGAACCATCATTAACGAACCGATCGTGCTCTACCGTGATAGCAAAGGGGATGTTGTCGCACTTCAGGATCGTTGCTGCCACCGCGCCGCGCCGCTATCACTGGGCTCGGTTGAAGGTGATGCACTGCGCTGCATGTACCATGGCCTCAAGTTCGCTCCGAATGGAAAGTGCGTTGAAGTTCCGGGCCAAGAAACGATTCCTGCGAAAGCCTGTGTACGAAGCTTCCCTGTTGTAGAGCAGCATAGTTGGGTTTGGGTCTGGATGGGTGATCCTGAATCGGCTGATCCTTCGCTAATCCCGCTCTCGGCCAAGCTTGACGATCCAAAATGGATATTCCGATCTGGCCAAATCGACTACCTCGCGCATTATCAGTACATCAACGACAACTTGCTGGACTTCTCGCACCTTTCGTATGTGCACCCGAATAGCTTCGGTTCGAGTCTCGACTGGGCTCGTACACGTCCGAAAGTAACCCGGCTTGAACGAGCTGTTCGAGTTGAGCGCTGGGTGGTAAGCCAGCCGGCGCCGCCGACTATTAGTGGTGTTACAGGTGACACTGTTGATATGTGGAATGCTTACACATTCTATGTCCCTGGCGTGATGATCATGCACAACGCTGTCTATCCGCCAGGTACCGCCGCACTTTTGGGTGATCAACCTCCTACCGACAAACCGCTGTTTGAATCCTTGACGTGTCAAGGCGTCACCGCCATTACCGAGACTACCTCCAGATACTTCTTCTCTTGGGGGCCCGATTCGATCCGCGGTAATGACGAGATGGCTGACGAGATGTTCAAAGCTGCCAGGATGGCCTTTGAAGAGGATCGCGTCATGATTGAGGCTCAGCAGCGCGTTCTGAATCTCAAGCCGGACGCCGATATGGTGCCAACTTCTTCGGATCAAGCTCTCGGTCAGTTTCGCTGGATTGTTGACCGTTTGCGCAAGGCCGAAACTGTCCAAGGCTCCTGAAAGAGCTCTTTTACTGGAGTTGGTATAGAAAAGCGGGAGGCCGGAATTGAGTTTACTTCCAACTTATGAAGTCTTTGCGGTGCGTTACGCACGCGTGGACCGCAGTCGTCACGAGAATTTTATTGACTGCCATCACAACCACGATCATGCAATGCCAATGGACTACTTCGTTTGGTTAATCAAGGGGGAAGTAGATTCAATTCTGGTCGATACTGGCTTCAATCAACAGGCGGCAGATAAACGAGGTCGTGCGTTGTTGCGTTGCCCTATCGACTCCTTGAGAAACCTTGGAGTTAATCCTGATGAGCTCCACGACGTAATCATCACGCATCTCCACTACGACCATGCTGGGAATATTGATCTACTGCCCAAGGCAAGATTTCATATTCAAGATGATGAAGTGAGCTTCGCAACTGGGCGTTACATGCTGCATCGACCACTGCGTCATTCATACAACGTTGAAGATGTGGTCAACCTTATTCGGGGTGTCTACCAAAATAGGGTCGTGTTCCATGATGGCGATTATGAGTTGGTTCCTGGGGTCGAGGTATACAAGGTTGGTGGACATACCGCTGGCCTACAGGTAGTGCGTGTTCATACCTCGCGCGGATGGGTGGTGCTGGCTTCGGATGCTAGTCATTTTTATTCAAATATTCTCGAAGACTCTCCGTTCCCCATCGTATTTAACGTGGGTGACATGCTGGATGGTTATAGGCTTATTTCTCGGCTGGCGGACTCTCCAGATCATTTGATACCCGGTCATGACCCCTTGGTCCGACGTCGCTTTCCGGCTTTTGAGTGTGAGTCCGCGGATATTGTCTGCCTACATGTGCCGCCCACGACCAATCTGGATCACGGGGATCTCGAAAATGGAACTGCCTAGCTGTTATGTCGAGTTTATCCAGGCATTAGTTTCTAGGTTTGGTTGTCTCTATCCTTAGATAGGTGCTCGTCCTTCTAGGTGTTGATAGTTTCGGAACCTATGTAGTGCTAAGTCGCGGTCTTTGAGTAGGCGGTCCAGTTACTGGATCTGCAAAAAAAATAAGAGGAGATAATTATGGCTGGCCTGTTTAGGGATTCCATCCCGTCTACTGATATTGATCTCTGGACTGAGGAGTCGATTCGTAACTCTGAAGAGATTAATGTAAGTAAGATTGGTCCTGTTGTTCGGCTTAATAAACATGACTGCTTCTTCGTCGGTAGCCACAAGGCCGCCCAGGCAGTCCTGAGTAACTGGAAGATCTTCTCTTCGACCGGCCGTCCCTTTGGTGTCGATGACCAATCGCTGGTCCCACGGATCCTGGTTACTGAGGATCCGCCGGAGCATAAGCGCGCACGTGACGCAATTATGAAAATCCTCGGTCCTGAAGGAATCAAGGGACTGGAATCGGAGTTTACTCGCCAAGCGGAAGTAATAGTCGACGAAATGTTGCGACGGCAAGTCGTGGACGGCGTTCAGGATCTCGCAGCTAGTTATATTCTTAAAATTTTCCCGGACATTATTGGCCTACCATCCGAAGGGCGCGAAAAGATTCTTAAGTTTGGTCTTGCTGCGTTCAATGGTGCTGGCCCCCGCAACGAGATTCTTACTAAATCCATCGTCGAGGCCGAGGACGCGTTCGCGTGGATGGACAAGAATGCAACTCGTGAAACTGTGTCGTCGGGGGGAATGGCTAGCAAGATCTACCAGCTTGAGAAAGATGGTGTCATCAACAAGGAAGAGGCCGATTTGCTTGTCCTCACCCTGCTGGGGGCCGGATTCGACACCACGATGACTGGTATCGGTAACACCCTTCACGCCCTAAGCCAGGATCCGGAGCAATGGGATGCCCTGCGCGAGGATCCCAGTCTTGTGAAGGCGGCCTTCGAAGAGTCGCTGCGATTTGACCCGCCACCTAGGATGCTGGGGCGATTGGTCATGTCCGATACCGAACTTGAAGGAATGCCGCTGAAGCAAGGCGATGTGGTCGGCGTTTTCCTCAAAGCAGCCGGACGGGATGAAAGCCGTTGGGATCAACCAGGAAAGTTTGATGTGCGGCGCCGGGGACCCCACCTCGGATTCGGTGTCGGTGTGCACAGCTGCGCCGGCCAGCTACTTGCCCGCGTCGAATTTGAATGCCTCTTCAGGGTTCTTCTGCAGAAAGTAAAGCGAATTGAGTTGGCAGGTAATCCTGTTCGCTTGATCAATAACAATATTCAGGGCTGGGTCAATGTCCCGCTCAAGCTTCATGCTGTTTAAACTTGGAGGGCATTGAAAATGGCTAATATTGCTGGTGTTAATATTGATCATGTTGATGTGGTCATGAATTTTGGTGACCCGACACAAAAACTTTCTGTGATGGATGATGCCGTAAAGGCAAACGCAAGTATCAGGTTGATTCCCCATGATGTCAGGATCCACAACGCGAGAAACATCAACGCGTCCCTTGAGGAGAATGCGTTTACCCTCGGGCGAATTGATAGTTCGGTAACCAATTTCTTCGATGTGGATCAGGTCCGCTCGGTGTATTTTGCCGAGGTTGCTGAGCTCATTAAAGAAAAAACCGGTGCTGAATATGTGAAGGTTTTTGGTGAGCAAGTCCGTGGTGCTACGGAGGGTGGTCAGACGAATGCCCGTACCCCAGCCATGAACACCCATGTCGACTATGACATACCTACCGCGCACGCAATTGCTCAACTCTATGCGCCCGAGGAGCACAAGGCTCGTTATCTCTCCGGTCGGTGGATGATCATCAACGTTTGGCGGCCTCTCAAGACTATTGACCGTAACCCGCTGGCGGTAGTGGACGGTTCTACCATTTCTCGAGAGGACCAGCACCTTTGCAAACTGCTAGCAACTCGATCGGGTGTTAGTCCTGCGTTTGGATTCAATATCTCCTACAGCGATGAGCAACGCTGGTATTTCTATCCAGCCATGACCCCAGAAGAAGTTTTGATGTTCAAGATGGTCGACTCTGATGCTGAAGCCGTGCAGTGGGCCGCCCATAGTTCATTCAACGATCCGCACACCAGCCCCGATGCACCTGCACGAGAGAGTATTGAAGTTCGTACTATTGCCTACATCCCGTAGCGCCTAGATTGTAATCTGAAGTCTGGAGGTAGCGGTGCATACGCTAATTACCGGGGCGGCTGGATTTGTGGGCAGCGCCCTTGCTTGGGAGCTGTTAAGTCGCGCGGCCCCCGATGATACGTTCGTACTGACAGATATTGCTTTTGATCACGCTATATCTGACGCACGTGTCAATCAAATTGAAGGTCGATTGGACGATGGCGCTACTCTGACTCGTATCTTGGACGGAAAGCCGGACCGCATCTTTCATCTTGCGACTGTTGCGGGTCGACAATCGGTCGATAATTTCGAGCTCGGAAAGTCAACCAATCTTGACGCTACGATAGAGCTTCTTGAACGGTTACGTCTTCAAGGGAACTGCCCGCGGGTTGTTTATGCAAGCTCTGTTGCAGTGTTTTCTCCGCCTTGGGGTTCACATGTCGATGATGAGACGCTTCCAAATCCAGGGATTAGTTATGCCACGCATAAACTAATCGGTGAGCTTCTCATCAATGACTATACGCGGGCGGGCTTTATTGATGGTGTGGCATTGCGACTGTCGGGGATTGTTGCGCGACCCGCAGGTTCCGTGACCATGCTCTCCGCCTTTTTGAGCGACGTGTTCTTTTCGGTGGCTGCAGGTAGCCCATTCACCCTTCCGATGGCGCCGGAGTCTGGAACGTGGGTGATGTCCTTGAAACGCTGCGTTGAGAATCTTCTTCATGCTGGGGAAGTAGCTGCTGGTGATTTACCCGCTAGACGAAACTGGACTCTGCCTGCGCTATATCTGCAGATGAAGGACTTTGTCTCTGCACTTGCCGACTACTACGGTCCTCAGGTCTATGAGCTTGTCACTTGTGAGTCTGTCCCCCAAGTTGAGGCGCTTTTTAAGCAGTGTCCGCTTAAAGCTCCAGGTGCACTTCAACTGGGATTTGTTGGCGATGGTTCAGTTGACGAGTTTGTTCGGAACGTAATTCTGACTAATCCTCAATTGGCCAAGCGCTGATACTTGACGAATAAATTACAAGAAGAGGTGTGTATGAGTAAGCTTGAAAACTTGAAAGGAAAGGTTGCTGTCGTGACCGGTGGCGCCTCCGGTATTGGCAGAGGCATCGCTGAACAGCTCATAGCTGAGGGAATGACGGTCGTCATTGCTGATATCGAAGAGGGAACCCTTCAAGCCACTGCCTCGGAAATCGGTGCGGTAGGTATTCGCACTGATGTAAGTAATTACGAAAGCGTCGAGGCATTGGCTCGCGCCACGGTCGAACGCTTCGGTACAGTCCATGTTGTTTGCAATAATGCTGGTGTCGGGCCCATGGGGGCGATCGCCGATTTGTCCATCTCCGATTGGCGCTGGATTATTAATGTGAATCTCTGGGGCGTCATTCATGGCGTCCAAGCGTTTCTCCCAATTCTGAAAAGCAATGCCGACGGCGGCCATATCGTGAATACGTCGTCGATGTCTGGCCTTGCTACTACTCCGGAGCTTGGTTCCTATTGCGTCACCAAGTTTGGTGTGAATGCCCTTTCTGAGGTGCTGAGCCAGGAGCTCGAAGGCTCCAATGTAGGCGTAAGTGTGCTTTGCCCTGGACCGGTGCGGACCAATATTGGCAAGAGCTCGCGTAATCGTCCGAATGAGCTGAATGACGGCAAGCTCCATGACGTAATGCTTGAGGAAACTGAGCATTTCGGCAATGTCCAGATTCCATGGCTGACGCCTGAATACACGGGTAAGCAGGTCGTTCATGCGATCAAAGAGGGTGAGCTTTTCATCTTCCCGCACCCTGAACTATTCGGCTTTATTTCCGATCGCCATGCATTGATCGATGCGGCTGTGCAAAAGGCTCTCGATTGGAAAGAGAAGAATCCGGCCTGAATCGTACGCATTGCATAATCTGCGGAGATATTGATGAACATCTCGAATTCAAAGAGCCAATGGTCAGAAGAGCGCCTTGACCTGGTGAAATCGGTCATTCGCGCCGATGTTGAGAAGGGTCTCTACCACGGTGCCGTGATTCGCGTATCACGTGCAGGCGTGGTTGGTCTGGATGAGGCCATAGGCTTTGAGGATGCGGATCACACCAGAAGTCTGAGCAAGAGCTCGGTGTTCAGCATTTTCTCGCTGACCAAGGCGTTTACCAACGTGCTCGCTCTGCGAGCTGTGGAGTTGGGTCAATTTGCCCTGACCACCAAGGTCAAAGACATCATTCCCGAGTTCATGGGGGCGCCCAGGGATAAGACCACACTTTTCCACCTGCTGACCCACACTACCGGTATGCCAGGGGTATGGACCCCGAAGCCCGATATGTATCAGGACCGCCTCGATGAGCTCCTGGCTGCAGTCTGTGAGAACGTACACGGTGTTATCGATCCAGGTCTGCGCTGCGACTACGCCCCCGCATGCAACCAGATACTGATAGCCGAGATGCTGAGGCGAACTGACCCCAAAGGTCGAGATTTCCGCAGCATTCTCCATGAAGACTTGTTTGCACCGCTGGGCATGGTCGATTCATGGCTGGGCGTGCGGCCGGATCTCCGTGCCCGAAAAGTCGTCCCGGACATGCGCGGTGTGGTTCCGATTGCTGTCCTGGGACGTACCCAGCCCGGGAAGTACAGCTTGTTCGAGGAAGAGGTGAACGAAGCCCCCCATGTTGGTGCAGTTTCGACTGCATCGGATATGTGGCGCTTTGCCGAGATGCTAAGGCTGAACGGCGAGTTGGATGGAGCCCGTATTCTTTCACCGCGGATGATAGAGCTCGCTCGTCAAAACTGGACTGGCGATCTCTACAACGAGCTTTACCGTGGCGTGGCCCTTCGCGCTGGTTGGGATAACCCGCCACCAGCCTACATCGGGCTAGGCTTTAGCGTGCGTGGCGAGAAGCTCGTGCATCATCAATTTGGCACGCTCACGTCTCGCGAGACCTTCGGAAATTATGGGGCTGGCACGACGATGTTCTGGATAGATCCTCAACTCGACATCAGCTTCTCTTGCCTCACTGCGGGCGTGCTGCCGCAGGCCGTCAACATCGAGCGATTCCAACGCATGTCCGACATCATCGTTGGCGCTGCGGTCTGACTTAGTCGTTCACCCTTTTGCGCGGTTATCTTGCTGGAGATTTCCGCGCTTCTTTTATCTCCGAACGCCGAGCTTTCGCGAAAGCGGCCATCTTCGTATTCCTCGAGCATCACGCTCATTCTGACGCCGAACAAAAGGCCTTGCACTGGCTCGCGCCGAGTGCAGGGCATGCGCTGTGCTCTTTTGGGCGGGGGCAGACAAGCCGACATTTCGCTCGCACCTGTTCCGCGACGGCAAAGGAGGAACCTGTCACTCGAGGTGGGCGAGGGTTCTCCCTCGCGGTTCTAAAAAGGCGTGCGTTGCCTGTGAAGCAGAGCTGCAGGTGCAGATTGTTGGACCAGGCACCGCGTTCAAAAAACGCTGGTTACCTGCATCCTGTTCCGCGGTGGTGGAAATAGGTTAATCGGCGTCAGAGTGGCTGTTTCGTGCGTTCTGACGCCTTCGTAGTTCGGACGCTTGGCCGGGCTTCGATCTACTGAATGATCCCCAACTGCCTGGCGCGCTCCACCGCTTGAGAGCGGCGCCGGATTCCGAGCTTGTCATAGATCTGCTGCAGGTACCATTTCACCGATCCCTCGGTCATACCAAGCCTGTTGCCTATCTCGCGGTTCAGCATGCCGGCAGAGACCATTAACAGGATTTCCATTTCCCTAGTATTAAAGGCGCCGATAACTGGAACGTCCTCGGCCTCCGTGAGCTTCGCCGCTTGGCTCGAGCTGCCGCCCATGTGTTCAAGAACTGTCAGAGCAAATGCGTCTCCTGTTTTCTCGCTAGTAGGAGTGCTCTCCAGTTGTTCTTTAAGCAAGCCTTCGAGCCAGGCACCTTCATCGAGGAACAAGCGAATAAAGCCACCAGGTTCGGCTGTTGATAACGCCTCTCTCAGTGTGCGCTGTGCGGCCCGTTTGTCTCCGGAGAGGAGTAGCAAGTGGGCTATCACCAACTCCCAACGGAGGCAGCTCCTCACGGCATCTCTGCCGTTAAGGTAGCGGTGCCACTGCTTGGCCAAGCCTAGTGCCTCGGGAATTCGATCTTCTGCCTGGGCAACACGTGTCCATGCTAAGGCTCTGGCTTCGTCGCGGCTCCTAGAGGTTGCGTGCGGTGCTACTGTTGCGGCTGGCTCTCCGCGCAAGCCATGCTTCTTACCGAGGCGAATTACGTCATCGATCTCACCCCGACGCAACAGAAGCTTCAAGCGCTCAGCAAGACTGAAGAACTTCAAGCGATCAAACTGGTGTTTCGCAGCAAAGGCGTCAGCTTCATCGAGTAGGCTAAAGGCTTTAGTGGGCTTTCCATCGATCATCGCCAGTCGTGCGGCGGTTAGCCAACCAGCGATTGCCTGATCTACAAAGCCCCTTTGGCTCGCAGAGGGTAGGTATTGGGAGAGCAGCTCGCGTGATTGTTCCAGATCGTCCAACTCGTAGTGGATTTTGGCGAGATGCATGGCAATCAGCGCGGCTAATGGTGAGCCTTTCCCGTCAATCTTTTCAGCCAGTTGTAAAGCCGCATTTAATTCATCGATAGCACGACGCGTCTGACCCGCTACGAATCGGGAGGGGCCGATCATCGCTTGGTGGTATATATCGGTAAGCCCGCGTTCAAAGTTACTGAAATACTCGAGGGCGAGAGAGTTAAGGCGCTCCATATCATCGAACTTGAAGCGCTCCCGTCGAGCGTACATCAGTGAACTATAAAGGCTGCCTTTAAGAAGAGGGTGTGCGTCATGATAGTTATCAATTAAATACTGTGCACTTTCTTCAACGTTTTCCAGGTTGTCGGAGAGTAGTGATAGCATCATTTCGCGATGCTGGAAAATGAGGCGTAGCTCGCGAGACTCTTCATTAATACCATTCTTTCTCTCTTTCTCGTCCAAGCGCTGTCGGAGTGTAGAGAGCAGCCTTTTGCAAGTCTCGAACTGCCAAAGTGTCAGAAGCTTCCATACATGGGCCATGACAATCTTTGGATACTCCATCATAGTATCCATAGGGATTTTCTTGACCAGTGCTAAGGCTTCTTCCTTGGCGTCAAAAATTTCCTCCAAATGAGAGTTCATTATCTCGGCGGCCCGCAGGTCATCTTGCGCCTGGATCGCATGACTAAATGCTTCGTTAAAATTGCCGGTGTTTTCAAGAACTCGACTTGCGCTGATGTGAAGTTCTGACACTCGATCTGAATATCGCTCCAGTAGTGTGCGATAGAGGAATTCAGAGAATAATGGATGTAGTCGGAAGTCCCGATTTTCGCCATCCAATGGGAGTAGAAAAAGCCCTTGGGAAAGACACTGAAGAAGTTTTTGCTGGGCGTCAGTGCGTTTTGTCAGGAAGTTACAGGTGGAAGCATTCAAGGTGGAAAGTATCGACGTCAAAATAAGGAACTCTTGAACGTCGTTAGGTTGATCTGCCAAGACATCTTGAAGGAAGAAGTCGGCAAATTGGCGCCGTTCGCCGCTAAAGTTCTTTAGGTCTTGAATAAGCTCGGGAGTGCGCTTAAGTAGCAGCGCAGCCAGCTTCAGACCTCCTGCCCACCCTTCAAGGCGCTGTACCAAGGACCGAATGTCTTCGGGGGTGATTGCTGTCACTGCGTCTGCCGCCAGCAAAGCGGTCGTTTCGTTTTCTTCGAAACGTAGGTCCTGGCTGGTAAAGTCAGTCACTTTGCCATGCATTCGGTGTCTTGCGACTGACAGACATGGCTCGCCACGAAAGGAGAGTACAAATCGTACTCCTTGCGGAGTGTGGTCGATGAGCATGGAGAGGAGACGCACCGAGTCGGTGCCTGCCAAATGGTGAACATCATCCAGAAAGAGGTACAGCGGGGATTCTTCGCTCGCCTCAATCAGGGCCATGGTTCGATTGAAGGCTTCACTTAGTGTGTTGGAGCCAACCCGACTAATCGGGCCATGGATTTGATCCACATTGGATGCCAGCTCGATGGCTGCTCGGAGATAGGCACTGAAGACCGGCAGGCTCTGGTCTAGTGGGGTTATCGAGAGCCAAGCAGTCTGCATCCCTGACTTTTGCAGCTCCTGCTGGAGCTCGGCTAGCAAGCAGGTTTTGCCGTAGCCTGCCGGCGAACTCACAAGCGTCAGCGTCTTATGCGCACCCGATAGTACCAAGCTGCTTAGCTTCGCTCGGGCTACAAGGTTGCGAGCGTCAACCGGTGGCTGCAGTCTGGATGCGATCAGATATATCTGGTTCGGTTCAAGGGCGTCACGGTTGTGCGGCCCTTGGTCCTTAGTAGAGGCAGGAATCATGGCCATAGCTCTTCTTATTGGTATTGGTACCCTCAGCGGAATATGCCGAAGTAACTCTGCAGCAGCAAGGTGGCCTGGCGGGTAGCTCAACCCTAGCGTATTGCTGCCGCGCTAGCCATCCCATGGCCGCGTTGCAGACGTCGAGGCAACATCGTGCCTTCGAGTCGAAAGCCCCGTGAGCAGGCTTCCCAATTGCTCAAGCGCTGGTGTCTCGTGCGGTCGTCAATCGCGGGTTTAGCGACCTAATCCGAAGAAAGAACTCTATCCAGTGGCGAGTCGAGCTGTGCGTCAAGGGCACGAACAGCTTCAACCAGTTCTCTGGTGGCTTGAGGGCCAAAGCGAACCTGTAGTGTGCGCCGCTGATTGCCTGGATGTGGATTTGTGTAGACGATCTGCAGCTCTCGCTCGTTGACGTCGAACCGAATATCCGACGTTGCTTGTATGTTTGCGACGGTGAAAATCATTCCAATATCCATTGGTTTGGGGGCTGAGCGGGCACCATGTGATGACGCGCGCCCAACCAATAGTCATTGCCCTGACTACAGAGGCGCGGTTGATCAAACTCTCCAATCTCTTGGTGGCGAGCCCTGTTCGTCCAAGATGGCAGAAGGGTGTGCTGCCTCAGGATCGAAATGATCCTATCTTTGGATGGCCGTAGCAGATGGATGCCCGGCGGTTTGCTGGCCTGTCTCGGACCGCGAAAGCTAAATCCGAAATTGCTGAACCAATTGTTGGAGCTCCGTGCCCAAGCGAGTCAGCTCAGTGCTGGCTAGCGCGACACGTTGGGTGGCATCGGCGCCTTGGTTAGCAACACTGCGAACATTCTCGACGTTCAGGCTTATCTCCACCGCAACGGTACTCTGCTCTCCGGCAGCGGCGGCAATCTGTCCGTTAAGTAGCTCGATGCTGCTTACCGCCGAGGTGATTCGGTTGAGTGACTGCCGTGCCTGTTCACCGTACGCCACTGCCTGGTTGCTTAGCTCGGAGCTCTCGGTCATTTGCTGTAGAGCACGCAAGGAAATACCTTGCAGCTCTGCGACAAGAGCTTCGATCTCGTGTGTCGACTCTTGAGTTCGCCGTGCTAGGGCCCTGACTTCGTCGGCCACTACCGCGAAGCCACGCCCCTGCTCGCCGGCACGAGCCGCCTCAATCGCCGCATTGAGTGCCAACAGATTGGTCTGCTCAGCCACCATTTTGATGACGTCCAACACGCCACCTATGCGCTCACTGCTTTGGTGAAGGTCCCTAATTACATCAGTGGATGACTTCACGTCGTTGGCAAGGCGGCCGATTTGCTCCGCGCTTTTACGCACTACATGCTCGCCAGCTTCGGCGTGCTTGTTTGCATCTGCGGCTGCTCCGGAAGCATTCTCTGCATAGTTGGCGACCGCCTCGGCAGAGGTTGCCATCTGGCGCGTGGCGTTAGCCGCGAGCGCTGTCTGGCGTTGCTGGTCAAGCGCACCGTCACTACTTTGTTGACTGGCTTCCTGTAACGCACCCGCTGCACCACGCAGTTGATCCACGCCATCCAGGATCCGACGTATGAGCTCGCGCAGGTTGGAGGTCATGCCTCCCATCGCTCGGTAAAGCTGACCGAGTTCGTCGCGCCGCGCTGTTGTGATGTTCTGGCTGAGGTCTCCAGCGGCTATGCGTTTGGCGAGGTCCAGCGTCTGATGGAGTGGTGGCAGGATCAATTGGCGGATCCCCCATCCTGCCAGCAGTGCAAGCGTGAGAATGACGCCGGCGCTGACAACCAGCAGATGCAGAATGGTATCAGCATAGTTTTCCAACCAGTCTCGATGGCTATTCAAGGCCTCATTGGCACCCTGCAATACGCGGTCGGCCAGCTCTTGCATTTGCATCGCGCTGTGCTGGTTGGCTGCGCGGCTTTCACTGTATCGCTTGAAGGCCGAGTGGTAATTGGTAAGGGCTTCTTGTGCTGCCTGGAGGATGTCCTGGTGTTCCTCGCCAATCCGACCCCGAAGCCGCGACACATCTGCCTCGGCATCGCTCATTATCTCCTTCCAAGCGGAGAGTTCTTGCTTATCGTCCCACTGAACATATCCAAATTCATAGCCCCGCATTTGCAGGAGTAGGCGCAATAGCGTCGAGGAGTTTTCTGCAAACGTTAGGGTGTTTGGATCTAGTTCGCCTTGACCGTTCACCGATTCCCGTAAAGCACTGAACATGTCTAGCTCTACGAACTCAAGTTGAATTCGAGCGTTTTCGGCTTGTTTCTGCATTTCGGCTAACGCTAAGTCTGATTGAGTCTTAGTGGCGTGGAAATGGTCAAACTGCTCTCGATAGGCACGAGCATTGAGTCTAATTTTTTTCAATTGCTCATGGTTAACTGTACTTCTATCTTCCAGGATTTCGTTGACTCGAATGTCTAGCTTGGAGAGCTTGAGCTCTAGGAGGTCAGCGTTCTCTTGTTTGCCCGTCAGAGAGAAGTCTTTCTCGGCTCCACGAGCTTCCTGCAGAAGAAGGTTTAGTTCACCGATTGCTTGGCTCTGTCTATTGCCATCCAGTAGAAGCTCGGCTGTCTTTAAGGCCATGGCAATTGCCGCGATGGACAGCAATGAGACCAAACCAAAGGCCAGCATCATTTTTTTGCCAACGTTTAGGTCTGCGAGAAAAAATATGGTGCGTTGCAGCATCTTATTATCCTTCTGGCTGCTTTAAGAGAGAGCTTTTAATGGGCCAGGAGTCGAATACAAAAGCTCGTTAAAAGGCACTGGTTTGTGGTGGGTGGACCGCAATATATTTATTGAATTAAGCGATACATGATTCGGCTTAATCTCCTGCAGTGATTTACCTCAATTTATTGTGCGGTCAGGTTCTGCTTGTCTAACAGGCGGATCACCTGCCGAAAGATAGTGCTTCCCGGCGTTGGCTTTCCTCTCCCGCATATCGAGGATCTCTGCAGCGTGAAGGCCACACTCTTAGTTATGTCGCCATATCTGCCGGTTCAGGCGGGGCCTACTGCTGTTTCGTCCCGGGCAGGAGAGGGAGGCTCAGTTTCATTGTGGTCGGCGTCGGCTGTGGTGGCGCCCCGTTTGTTGGGGGGGAAGCTGCTGGTTAGGTGGCGCCGTGTACGACGCTGCTCCTACTTCCCATCAGATAGATGGGGCGATCTACACCACCGGAATACGAGCGAGCGAGGCGCTCGGTCAGGTGATCGCGGGCAGGGCAGATTGAGCAATGAACTCTCCATTAAGGACAGGGTGACCGCTCTGGCGTCGGATCGCCTCGCTCCAAAGCCGGCCCATACCATCGCTGTGCGAACGGTCGTGGCTTCTGCGCGACATTGCCCATCAGGAGCTTTTAACGCCGCTGGGTATACCTAGCCCCGGGGGTATCCCGGTCTGCGTGCACGAAGGGGGCTGAGTTGCGTGGCGCAATTTCCATTTAAGGCCTAGGGCAGACCCGGTCTGGCGCTTCAGCCTGTTCGAGGCCGGCGGCATTGCACGCTTCGCCGCTTTGCGGTAGCTGCGACGATTTCAGTCCCCGATTGTTGCCTTCCCGATTGTGGCTCGGCCTATCCATCGATAGGTGGATGCATGAGGTGCCTTGGGTACCGTCCAGACGCGTGCTTGATTGCTCACCGGTTCGGCTCCGACGGAACCACTCAGAAGGAGAGGCCGCAGGGATAGGTGAAGCGATGCCAGCTGGTTGGTCCGTCAGAAAGCTCAACTTTTCTGGGGGGCCGGCGAAAGGCACCCAACCAAGCATCCTCAAGGCGTGAAAATAAGAAAGACCGAAAGGTCGGAGGATTACATGCAAAATCTGCTTTCAAACAAGCGTTGGCAGCTCTCGTTGGTCTTCGCTATTGCTCAGGTTTCTTGCGGTATGGCCGCTGCCGCCGTTTCTTCGCAAGAGGCTCAGCAGCTGGGCACGACGCTCACCCCGATGGGGGCTGTCAAAGCGGGCAATGCGGAGGGAACCATTCCTGCGTGGAGCGGGGATAATTCGCAATGTCCTGCAAATCTCCCGAAGGGAAGTCTGGCATGGGAGCCTTTCGCAGACGAAAAGCCAACGCTGACCATCACGTCGAAGAACATGGCTGAGTACGAGGGGCGACTGTCTCTCAGTGTTCAAACCCTGCTGAAGAACAATCCTGATTACCGCCTTGACGTTTACCCGACTCACCGGACCGCGACTGCGCCGCAGTGGGTGTATGACGACACCAAAAAGAACGCAACCAACGCTACGATTAGCGATAGCGATAAAGCGGTGCACGGTGCCTATGGCGGCGTCCCATTCCCGATCGCCAAAACCGGCGGTGAAGCGCTGTGGAACCACTACCTTTCGTGGAAAGGTGAGGCGGTGGACACCCTCGCGGACCTCATAGTCGTCGACACCAATGGTTCCAAGTCGCTGACCGCTCGGATAGACGCCAGTCGCGTCTTCCCGTACTACGTCCAGAATGGCGAGGCGCAGTTCGACGGCAAGCATTGGCAGCTTTCCCGCGCAGAGATTAAGGCTCCCGCACGTCGAGTAGGGGAGGCTACAGTCGGGACCTTGCCGATGGATTACCAGAACGTGCCCTTCGGCTCCTGGCAGTACATGCCAGGCCAGCGCCGCGTACGCAAGCTGCCGAACGTGCAATTTGACACTCCGAACTTCTTCGTCTCTGGCGTTGCCAACTTTGACGAAGCCTACGGTTTCTTCGGTTCGCCAGAGCAGTACGAGTGGAAGCTGGTTGGGTCGAAGGAGATGTACATCCCCTACAACACCAACAAGCTGCTCAAGGCCGGCCAGGATGCGGCGATTGGTGAGCGCTTCTTCAACCCTGACCATGTCCGTTGGGAGCTGCATCGCGTCTGGCAGGTAGAAGGCAAAGTGCGAAGCGGTGTGCGGAACGCCGTGGCGAGCCGTACCCTGTACCTGGATGAAGACACGTGGAACATCGTGTTGAGTGACCTGTGGGACACTCAAGGCAAGCACTGGCGCGGCGGCATCATGTACTCGAGCATTTCCTGTGATCTGCCGGGTATCGTGGCACTGCCTTTCCAGAACATCGACTTCCAGCAGAATGCGTATGTAGTCGGTGAGTGGAGTGACCATTACACCCCTCGACAGGCTCGACCACGCTCCTTCTATTCTGCGGAATCCTTGGTGCAGAGCGCGCAGCGCTGACGAAAAGAAGGGGGGCAGGCTGCTCCTGTGCCCCCTTCTGTTCGGTATTCAATGATGCGGCCTCGCCGCCCGCGCCGACCTGATAAGAAGAAGCTAGTGAGCGAAACTCTCACTAGCTGAAGAATTACTACAAGAGGCTACCTACCGCCCTGACGGAGGTTCGAGATGTACCGTGACACCTATGCAGTTGCCCCCGTCGTCGCGATTAAGCCTGAAAGTCGCACGCCGCTGTCGGCCACCAGGAGTCCAGCCTTTAACACCCAAGGACTGATCGTACGTCCTCGGTTGATGAAACAGCTTCGAGCTGCTCAGGGCCTGAGGGTGATCTCTCTACGTGCGCCCGCAGGATATGGTCGATCCATATTACTGTCGCAGTATTTCATCGAGCTACAAGCGTCGGGAGCGGCATGCTTCTGGATCGGGTGTCGCAATGATGCCGACGCCGCTGAGATGCTCATTGCGTTGCGCGATGTGTTTTGTCGCCGGGCCGACCTGACATCGTTGCATGCTGTCCCTGGCTCCTGTCTGCGTAGCGCGATGCAGCTAAGGGACATCAAGACGCCCTTGTACGTCTTTATCGACGATCTGCAGTGCGTAGAGGGCGCAGTCGTTGAGGCAATTGACGAGCTGTTGGAACGGGCGCCTGCCAACCTCCATTTCCTGCTTTCTGGGCGCGGTCAGCCATCGCTTCGGCTGGCTCGATTTCGCATGCGAGGAGAGTTGTTGGACCTGGATGTCCACGATATGGCTTTCGATGAAGACGAAATCGCCTGTCATTTTGAGAGTCAGGGGCTGGAGTCCTCCTTGTTTTCAGAGGTGCCGACTCCTGTTCAGCGTATTGAGGGATGGGTTGGTGGTCTGAACCTCCTAAGCCGTGCGATCCGATCGGGCAGTGGTCAGCTCAGCAATCTCACCAGCGTTGAGGAGAGAGCGCTTTTTCAGGAGTTCTTCTTCGAAGAGGTTTTTGAGTCCCTGGAATCCAATCTCCAGGATTTCCTGGTGTCGTGTGCCATTCTGGAGCGTTTGGAGCCCGAAGCTTGTGCCATAGTCAGCAAGCGAATAGACGGTCTGAGCCTGCTTAAGGAGTGCCAGTCCAGAGACCTGTTTGTTTTTACTGATCACCCCAAGTCACAGACTTATCGGTTGCATACCCTGTTTCGTGAATTCCTCCTCACGTACCTCGCGGAAAATGATGGGGCCAAGCTGAGCTATTTGCACCGGGAGGCAAGCGACTTCTACGTGCTCAAAGAGGAATTCTTCAAGGCGTTCAATCATGCGTTGAGCTCTGGAGACCAAGAGCTGGCCGCGAGTATTATTGAAGATAACCATGTGGCTTTCTTCGAGCGAAGCGATGACATCGCTTGGCGAATGGTTGAGCAACTTCCTTCGGCACTAATTAGTCGTTATCCCCGGATTCTGATCTCGCAAGCCTGGTCCATGCTTCATCTATGGAAGTTTGAGACGGCCAAGGAGTTGCTCGCCCAGGCTAGGCGCTGTCTCAGTGATCCGGAGTACGTAGCAAAGTACTCGCCGGATTTTATTGAGGTACTGCGGAGCGAGCTTCTTCACCGAGAGGCGATGCTTTCAATGATGATTGACGATACGCCACTGTTGGAGACGCAGGCTCGTAGCCTTGTTGAGAAATACAGTGACGCGCATCCCATCATTCGCGGCAGCATCTACAACGCATTGCTGTATGCACAGAGGGAGCGCTTCAAGCTCGATGAGATTGAAAGGTTGAGTAACCTGACGCGTGAATACCTAAGTCGGGGTGAAAGCAAACTCTCCATTATTGTGCATGAGGCGGTAATTGGTCCTTCCCGATTTATGGGCGGACAAACCGAGGCAGTTATCACTGGGCTCACTAAAGCGCTCGCTGCAGCAGAGTCGATCGCTGGTGTAGGGTCACCCTATGCAACCATCCTTGCTCTGCCGCTGGCCGAAGTGCATTACGAGCGCAACGAACTGGATCAGGCGCGTCGGCTGCTGGAAATATACTTGCCGCACGTGGAGGCCGAGGGCTTCGTGGATCAAGCGATCGCAGGATGGCTCACCGCAGCGCGTCTCGCGTTCAATGATGGTGACCCAGAAACCGCATTCGATTTGCTCGACAAAGCCGAGGTGGCCGCTGCCAAGCATGGTTTTGACCGTCTGCATTATTCAGCCCTGGCTGAACGCCTGCGCTGCCTGTTACGCATGGGTGAAGTGAATGAAATGATTCGACAGGGCCGGAAACACGGTTTGATTGGACAATTCAGTCATTTGAAGCCGTCGCTGGGTGTGACCACCAAGGATGAGGTAAAAGCACTTTGCAGCGTACGTGTGGCCATTGCGCAGAACCGACTCAACGAAGCGATGGATCTGGCCAAGCATTGGCAGCGCTATTTGGCTAAAGCTGACGCTACCCGCAACTTCCTCCGTTGGGACGTGGTTCACACTCATTTGCTAGTCCTAACTGGCGATGAGCGCGGGGCTCAGCGAAACCTTAAGCGCTCTCTAGAGCTTGCGGCTCGGGGGCGTTTCATTCGCACCTTCTCGGACGAGGGAGCTTGGCTCAGTGGTCTGCTAATGGGAGCAGAGTCAGCAAGCGGAGAAGAAGGAAAGTCCGCCGAGGAGTTCATAGAGGAAGTATTAATTTCATTCCGTGATACAAAAAACTCCGTTGTAAAGAGGGCCGAGCCAGCAGTGGTTGAAAACGTGCTGGGAGCTTTGAATGGGCGTGAAATTGAGATCCTTCAACTGGTTGATGAAGGCCTCCGAAACAAAGAAATAGGTAGAGCGCTGAGTATCACGGAGGGCTGTGTAAAGTGGTACCTGCAACAGGTATTTGACAAGATTGGAACGCGTCGCCGTGCGCAGGCGGCCAGCCGAGCTCGACAGTTGGGGCTCATGCGTTGAGTGCATGCAGGGTTTTTTGGATATCAACGGGATATCGAGCGTTTACTATCTTTTGATAGGTTTTTTAGTTGGTGGAATGCCTCTATCTTAAATTTACCGGCCTTCGGGTTGGTACGTTTAAATACATCGGGAAAGCAACTGCTGCTTTTCTTTCGCGTAAGTGTGGAGGCAAAACAATGATAATAAATCGCGTCTGCAAAAGTGCCTGCGCTGATTTTCTTGAAAATGCCGTTCGTGGGAGCGAAGCGAAGCTGATCAAAGCTGCTTCGCGTGGGGCAATAATTGTTGCGGGCGTAGGGTTTAGTGCGGTGAGTCAGGGCATGGCGTTCGATCTGGGTCCTGAGATTACAGCAGACTGGACAAATACAGTTAAGTATACCGCTGGTGTCAGGACTGGGAGTGGGAACTCCAATAACCTGAACGATCCGAACTCTGATGAGATTGAGCGAAATTTTGATGAGGGCGATCTGGTGATGAACCGGGTGGACCTGCTCACAGAGCTCAACCTGAAATACCAGAATTTTACGTTGAACTTGAGCGGCGCTGGCTGGTATGACGATGTCTATAATTCCAGCAACAGTAACGACTCCCCTCAAACGTTCAACCCATTCAGTGTTGAAAATGATCAATTTACTTCTGCTACCAAGCGCTGGGCAGGACAAAGCTTTGAGTTGATGAATGCCTTTGTCGGCGCGCAATTCGAGCCAGGTGGAATGCCTTTGAGTTTCCGTTTGGGGCGGCACACGTTGCTCTGGGGCGAAAGCTTGTTCTTTACGGACAACGGCATTGCATCCGCTATGGCGCCGGTCGATGTCTACAAGGCCCTCAGCGTACCTAACATCAAGGCTCAGGAAGTGTTCCTTCCGGTAAACCAGTTGTCTGCGAGTGCGCTGCTGAGCGATGAGTGGACGGTGGAGGCCTTCTATCAGTTTGAATGGGAAAAGTCGCGCCTCCCGCCTGTAGGTACGTTCTTTGCGTCGACGGACGTCCTGGACGAAGGTGGCGAACGTATCATCGTGGGGCCCGGTGCGTTCCTTTACCGGGGCTCGGATGATGAAGCGGATGCTCCTCAATTTGGGGTATCACTTCGCTGGCGGCCGGCTCAATACAATTTTGACCTAGGGCTATACGCTATTCGCTACAACTACAAAGAACCCCGTGTGATGACGGAGTTGTCTGGTGGATTTGATCCGGCAACAGGTTCTGTTGGTACTTATCATCTGGAGTATAAAGAGAATATCGAACTGTATGGAGTTAGCGTTAACTCCAGTATTGATAATCTCAATTTGGGTGCCGAGCTCAGTTACCGCCATAATATCCCGCTGCGCGTATCGACCAGTGTCCTTCAGCCGGACTCCTTGGGGGATACAGTGAATGCTCAGGTTTCCGCCATTTATGTCGGCAATGCAGGCATGCTCTGGGACAATATAACTTTTGCTGGTGAGATTGCTGGTCATAAATTGGCGAAGGTTACTCGGAATGGCGATCAGCGCGATACCACTTTGAATAGCTTTGCCTATGGTGCGCGTGGTGTGGTTACCTTGGATTACTACCAAGTTGCTCCAAGTCTTGATCTGTCCGTGCCTATCGGTATTGGTTATGTGTTCAAAGGTAGGTCCCCGACCTCGGGGGCATTCGGCAACTATGGGGAAAACCAAGGCGGGGACGTCACCGTCGGTCTGGCTACTACCTATAAGCAAACTTGGCAAGCGGCTATTAACTACACCAAATTCTTTGGTAATGATGATGATAACCGTTATGTCGGTCGTGACTTTGTAGCGCTTACGCTAAGCACAAGCTTCTAGTTTACAGCTTAGGCTGGTCTTGCCCTCGCTTTGCGAGGGCTTTTTTATATTGTGGGTAGTTGCGGTGGTTGTGTGTTTTTAGGGATTGAATAGCGTCTATCTTAAGATAGGTTATGCGATCTTCAGGTCGGTGTAGATTTTAGCCTAGACGCTAGGATTCTTCGGGATCCGCGTGAAGGTGGCTAGTTCATTCGCTGAGTAATGGGCTCGTAAAGATAATAACAAATAGGGGTTTAATCGCCCCGTGGACAAAGCTATGCGTGCAAATAAAAAGGCCTTGCTGCTGACCTTGCTATTGTCGATTACCTGGTGCACTAGTCATGCGCATGCAGGTGAGCGTACTCGGCCCGTGGTCCTAGATCGACCGGCGGTCACTATCAAGCATCCAGATAAAGGGTTTTTGTTGGCAGCGGCACGGGCCGGCAATAGGTTGGTGGCCGTTGGAGAGAAAGGTTTGATCGTTCTTTCCGATGATCAGGGAGCTACCTGGAGACAGGCTCGTGAAGTACCAGCGAGCGTCCTGCTGACCGATGTTGCCTTCGCAAATGATACTTCCGGTTGGGCCGTTGGGCATCTGGGGGTGGTTTTGCACACAGAGGACGGTGGGGAGACCTGGAGCCGTCAGCTCGATGGAATCCAGGCGGCGCAGTTGGTACTCGCGGAAGCCGTCCACCACAGCACTGCTGGCACCGCTTCTTCCGTAGATCAGCCATTGGATGCGCTGACTAGTGCCCAGAATCTTGTTGCGGACGGACCTGACAAGCCATTTCTATCGTTAAGCATTCGCGGCGCAAGAGAGGTCTTGGTTGCTGGTGCCTATGGATTAATGTACCGCACCGTAAATGGGGGGCTTTCATGGACTTCCGAAAACAGTGCGCAAGTTAACCCGGGAAGTCTTCATTTCTACGCTCTTACACAGTCCCAGGGGCCTCTGTACGTGGCCGGTGAGCAGGGCTTGCTGCTGAGTAGTGAAGATGGGAAACGATTCCGGGCGCTTCAACAACCTTACGAGGGCACATTGTTTGGTGCTGTGGTTACCAAGAACAGTGATGTTCTAGCGTTTGGTCTCAGAGGTAACTTGGTGCGTTCAAGTGACCATGGGCAGAGCTGGAGCAGAATTGAAAGCGGTGTCTCTGCCTCATTGCAGGCCAGTGAGATATTGGATGATGGTGCGGTAGTTCTCGGTAGCGATAACGGCCAGATCATTGTAAGCCGAGATGGGGGAGAAAAGTTCTCTCCTCTTGCGCAGTCCAATCAGCCTGTCGCTGACATCCTTCAACTTTCAAGGGAGAAGTTGTTGGTTGTGGGACCTCTTGGTGTAGAAATTGTTCAGCTGGAGGCAAAGTAAAATGCAATTCCAAACCGGGGCATCCTCTAGTTCGTTTAAAGTTGGTGATAGTTCGTTCCTCGAGCGACTGTTGTTTGAGAATCGCGGAGTCATCCTTCTCCTTTGCCTGCTGATAACGGTGTTTCTAGGGTATCAGGCACGCTACCTTGGATTGAATGCTAGTTATAAATCGGTCATTCCCCATGATCATCCATATATCCAGAACTATCTTACCCACGAAAAGGATTTGAAGGGGTTGGGGAATACTCTTCGTGTGGTTGTGGAAAATAAATCTGGGAGCATTTTGGACCCCCACTACCTGGATACTCTGCGCAAAGTCAACGACGAGATTTTTGCGCTGCCAGGGGTCGAACGGCCGTATTTGCAATCACTCTGGACGCGCAGCACGCGCTGGCTTGCAGTAACCGAGCAGGGTATTGACGGTGGGCCCGTCATGCCGGACGCCTATGATGGTTCAAAGGCCAGCTTGGAAGAGTTGCGACTCAATATTATGCGGTCCGGGGAAGTCGGTCGTTTGGTCGCCAGTGACTTTCAATCCAGCGCAATTATTGTGCCCCTCCTTGAGTACGATGCCCAGGTTGGCCAGAGCCTCGACTACGGACAGCTATCCAAGCAGTTGGAGGTGATCCGGGCAAAGTACGAAAGCGATAACGTCGGCATTTACATCATCGGATTCGCTAAGGTAATGGGGGATTTGATCGATGGCTTGGTAGAGATTCTGATCTTCTTCGGTGTGGCAATCGCCATTGCCACTGTCATGGTGTACTGGTTTACCCGCTGCCTGCGCAGCACGATGCTGGTAGTGCTGTGCTCCCTTGTGGCCGTACTGTGGCTGCTCGGCATGCTGCCGCTTATGGGCTTCCACCTTGATCCATACTCGATCCTTGTGCCGTTCTTGATTTTTGCCATTGGCATGAGCCATGGCGCACAGAAGATGAACGGCGTGATGCAGGATGTCGGGCGCGGGCTATCAAAAGTGGACGCTGCGCGTAACACATTCCGACGTCTGTTCATGGCTGGATTTACTGCCCTGGTATGCGATGCCGTAGGCTTTGCTGTTCTGTTTATGGTCAATATTCAGGCAATCAGGGAGCTGGCACTAGCCGCAAGCCTTGGCGTCGCTATCCTTATCTTTACCAACTTGATCCTGTTGCCGATTCTGCTCACTTATACGGGCGTCAACCGTCATGCCGCTGAGCGTGCCCTTCGTAGCGAAGAACGCGCTTTAAATGGCAATAGCGGGCCGTGGGGACTGCTTGTCCGGTTCACTCAGCGCCGTTGGGCATTTGGTGCAATCTGCGTTGCATCATGCCTGGCTATCGGGGGGGCCATATTGGCCTCACAGCTGAAGATTGGTGATCTTGATGCTGGCGCCCCGGAGCTCAATCCGGACTCACGATACAACCGGGACAATGCGTACATCACCACAAACTACTCAACCAGTAGTGACGTGATGGCAATCATGGTGACTACTGCTGATGAACAGTGCGCTGATTACGATACGGTGGTTGCTGTGCGCGATCTGCAGGGGCGCCTGCAGCAGCTTCCTGGAGTAGAGGCTACCAATTCATTTGCCGACCTAGTGCGTCAGATGGGGGCGGCTTTCAATGAAGGTAGCTTTAAATGGGCTGAGATCGTCCCTAATCAGGTAGTGCTCAACACTGTTATGACTCAGGCCACGCGTGGGTTGTTCAATGGTGATTGCAACATGCTCACGGTCTACGCTTACCTGCGCGATCACAAAGCTGAGACTTTACAGCAAGCTGTAGAGGTGGTTGAGCGCTTCGCTGCAGAGTCAAACACTAAGGAAGTAAAGTTTTTGCTGGCGGCAGGTAACGCTGGGATCGAGGCAGCCACTAATCAGGTGGTTAAAAAAAATAACTACCTGATGCTTTTGGGGGTGTATGTCGCGGTTATAGTTCTGAGCCTAATAACGTTCAAATCGTGGCGGGCGGTATTGGTAGCGATATTGCCGCTTGCGCTGACTAGTATATTGGCTGAAGCTCTGATGGTGCTCGTAGGGGTAGGGCTTAAGGTTTCCACATTGCCAGTTACTGCGTTGGGCGTGGGGATCGGTATCGACTACGCACTATATATTCTTAGCATAATGCTGCTCTGGTTGAGGATGGGGTATAGCTTAGAAGAAGCGTATGCACGTTCACTGATGTTTGTTGGCAGGGTGGTGTTGCTGACTGGTATGACGCTAGCTGCTGGCGTGGCCACGTGGATGTTCTCGCCAATTAAGTTCCAAGCTGATATGGGTTTGTTGCTGGCGTTTATGTTCCTCGTTAATATGTTTGGTGCATTGATCCTACTTCCGAGTCTAGCGGCTTTCCTCCTGAAACCGAGCAAGGTAGCTAAGGAGAAAGTTGAAGCGGACATTCGGCTTAAGGAAAAGTGCGAAGCTGTATGATTGGCTCCTAAAAGTGTCACCCTTTGAACCCACTCCGGTGGGTTCTTTTTTATACAGGGGACCATGTGGGGCGTAGTTAAAGTCTCCACGGTTCAGAGCTGGGATATGAGCTAAACAGCGGTGTGACCAGGTCTAAGAGCGCGCGCCTGCATTGGCCCTTCGCACCACTCCCATGAAAGTCTCCTCTGGCTCCGCATTACTATCTTGCGATAGGTACTGCGTTGGCTGTCCCTTCCTATTCTCCAGATTGCAGCATCTCTCTGTGAGCCGGAACCTCTTATTACGAGTGTTTCTCTCCAGCACCTCCATCAATTGAGTCACAACTAGCCGCCATGACCCAGCCTCGACCTCCAGCACTCGCTCAGCATTTTCCTGATACCCATATGCGGAATTTCAGCTCTCTGGAGTTGACGCGGTTCAGTTTTGATACCCGTTGTAAACAGTTGCAGCCCCCGGCAGATATGCAGGTGGAGCGGGTTAACCTGAACGGTGTAAGTGCGATGTGGGCCATCCCAGAGGACTACGTCGGGTCCAGGACACTCGTATACGTGCATGGTGGAGGGTTTGTGTTGGGATCTGCCGAGGCCTTCGTGGGGCTGGCCGGCAATCTGGCTCTGCAGGCGGGTGCACGGGCGTTGATCCTTGACTATCGTTTGGCACCCGAACACCCATTCCCGTCTGCACGCGAAGACATTCTTGCTGCTTACCATGCGCTTCTTGGCAATGGTATTGCTGCGGAAGAAATAGTGTTCGCAGGAGATTCGTCAGGGGCGAATCTGATTCTTTCGTTGCTGGAAGATGCTAAGTGCCAATGTCTACCGTTGCCCGCAGCGGCACTTCTTATATCGCCTTGGGTCGACCTCAGTTTGCAGCACGAGAGCTTCACGACCAAAGCAGCTAGCGACATTTGCCTTACCCCAGAGTGGCTGGCGAACTGCGCCTCTCTTTACTTGGGAGAGATTTCCGCGGTAGATCCAAGAGTGTCAGTGCTGCAGAACAGCATGATCGGATTGCCCCCCATGATGATACAGGTGGGCTCAAACGAATTGCTTCTCGATGACTCGCTTAGGCTGGCAAGGCACGCAGGTGGGATGGGAGTGCGGGTGAGATTGGACGTGTGGCCGAATATGTTCCATCTCTGGCACAACCATGCGTCAGAGTTGGAGGAGGGTGATGCTGCCTTGCTCCAGGGGGCGGAGTTCCTAGCCGCGAATCTGCCTTAGCCTTCCGGTGGCATTGTACGAGCATCGGGAAAGAGTCAAAGACAGAGGATAAGGACACGGCCAGTATGAAGACCGTGCCCTTTCTCCATCGTGCGGGCTTGCAAGGCGAACTAGAAACTCAATGTGGCAACGTCTGCACCAATTCTACCGCTTGCCGTCATGCCAGGGGCCAAGTGGAAGTCGTACGAGATAGCTGGTACTTCAGGGTGGGGAGCGTTGTTGTCCAGGGTTGGGGTCACGATCAGCGTGGTTGAACTCACTCCGAAGACTGCGTCGTCATCGATGTAGCAATCCCCAGCTATGTAGAGGGCGGTTACGAGCTCTTTGTGCTCGGGGGCGCTGATCAGGTAGTGGATATGAGCTGGTCGGTACCCATGGCGACTTTGGGCATCTAGCATGCGTCTTACCGGCCCGTCGTCAGGTAGCGGGTAGCTTTTCGGCATGACCGTGAAGGCATGGTAACAACCGTTCTCGTCAGTGCTGTAGACGCCCCGCGTATCCATTTCCTGTCCGCGCTGAATGTCATAAACCCCTTCTGAATCGGTCTGCCAGATCTGCACTGTGGCATTTGGGATCGGATTTCCATCTGTATTCAGGATTCGGCCATAGAGCTGAAGCTGGGGGCCATTGCAGCGGCGTGCCATTGATTCACCGGCCTGGTAGTTCGGTGCATTCTCCCGATAGAACGGACCGAGCAGACTGCTTTCGGTGGCTTGGTTTACCCCACTCCCATCCTGAAGCAGATTAACGATAGTGCTCAGACCGAGGGCATCCGAGAGGAGGATGAACTCTTGTCGATCGCTATTACACATTTGACCGGTCGCTGTGAGAAATGCGATTCCAGTCAACCATTCTTCAGGTGTCAGGTTTGCTTCAATGGCAAATGCATGCAAATGTCGAACTGCGCATTCCATCAACGTGCGTAGGCGTGTGGAGGGTGTTGTAGACATCTGTGCAATGACTGAGTTTGTCAGTTGAGATAATCGTTCATCACCGAGAGTGGTAGTCATCTTGTTATGGTCCTCTTGTGATACTGAGCTTGGAGAGCTCTTAATAATAACTTCTCGGATTTATCAAATGTTCGGCAGGTTTCATCTGTGAACTATCAGAATGAATTGTTTGCGCCTTGGCTGACGATGGAAGATTCGAGGCGAGCGGCGTACGAGACCTGCCGAGGAATGAATGCCGGGGGAGACCCCGGCATAAATGGCGTTAATTTCAGACGGTTTGCGCTGAAGGAAGGCCGGTGACGTCGATTCGACGATTGTCCTTCTTGTAGGGGGCAGGCGCGACGCGGGCGCGGATGTGCTTCTGACGGGTGCCGGGATGGCCCCAAACCACTACAACCTCCGTACCTGGGGTCGCGTACTCTTGGTCGATAACACACAACGACAGCATTTCGCGGAAGGTGTAGCTGTAGCATCGCGAGCTTGAAACGCCGATTTCGTGTCCATCCACTAGCACCTTGTCCATCCATGTCAAACCCAGCAGGTTTCGGGGCATTTCCATATAGGTGTATGGCTCTGCGTCCTTGCTCAGAAACGAGGCTGAAACGTCGGATACATCTTCGCCATTCCAGACGAGAGTGACCATTGTCCGACGTGGATTGGCCGCTTCTTCTTCTAGAGCGGCGCGACCGATGAATTCGTGGTCGAACTTCACGTTCTTACCCCAGCCGAGCTCGAACGGCGTGCGGGCATAAGTTGTGAAGTCCCTGCTTTGAGCACTACCGGCGACAGCAAGCCACTCCATGAAGTAAGGCATGCTCTGCAGGATCACACCGAGAAAGTCGCGTTGATCGTCACCGAACATTGCCGGTAAATAGTCCACGGTCGGTGTGGGGAAGCAGGCTTCGACGTGATTCACCATCTTGCTGCGTCCGCCAAGACGGCGGATGCCATATCGCTCTCCCACCTTAAGAATCGTGTTGTAGATTTCGACACCGTTGTGGCTCTCGCCGTGAAGTTCGTATCCGAGTTCACCGGCCATGCCTTGGCGGAGCACGTTGAAGGTCATGCCATTGATACTTGACTGGCGGAATCGCATGAAGCCGATGTCGCGCAAGCTTTCGCCCGTGAGCTCCTCCAGGAGAAGCAAGGAGTTGGGGCCTTGGACCTGGAATGCGAAATAGTCTTCGGTAACGACTTCGGCCTTGGCGTTGTAATTACCCTTTGCAAATTGATACATCGCCCAGGCGACTCCGGGCCCACTGGTGTAAATGAAACTTTCTTCGGAGATGCGCATCAGGACGCCATCTCCCATTATCTTGCCGGATACATTACAAAGAACCGCATGTTTGGCTTGACCAATGTCGAATTTTGCAAAGCTGTTTACGGAAATTGAGGAGAAGAAAGACAGAGCGTCCGGCCCAGTAATTTTCAGTTTCATTAGCGGGGACCAGTCGCCGATGAAGCAAGTTTTCTTCCAAGACTCGCACTCATCGATCCAGTTGGTGTATTCCGTGGGTTCAAGCTCGAAGAAGAAGCGTGTGTAAGAGGTGGTGCGAGGGTCGTCCGGTACTTGCGCTACGTGGTATAGAGGCTGCGGATTTGCTTTGCTCATGGTATTTCCTCAACTTTCTTGTATTGAAGTGTCGAACAAAAGGTTCACGGCTATCATCCAGTTACAAGCTTCTAACATAAAAAACTGAGATTGCCGCCACGGCGCGTAACACTTGCGTTATTGCAGTTAACTTGGACAGATTTGAATCGATGAGCAGCGTGTTCTTACGGTGTTTGGACACTAAGAGACGGTGATGTAAGCCCTAGTCCCTACGCCGCCAATGTCACTATCGGTATTTTCTAGTGAAGCCGATTCGATGCAGGAAAAGCTCCGGATGTGCATAGGCTCAAGATAAGCGCGTGGGAGTGCTTAATCCCCTATCCTCAGATAGGGAGAATTACTTGGAATGTTTGTCTAGCCTGCATAGGCATGATAAGTCGGCCATCCCTGGCTGAAACGCTTATGTACATGCGTTCTAAGTAGCAGTCTCATAAAAGGAAATAAATAAGATGATGAGCTTCGAGAATGAAACTGTCTTGATTACCGGCGCAGCCAGCGGCATGGGGGAGTCTCATGCGCGCGCGTTCCATCGTCTGGGCGCGAATGTTGTCATTGGCGATATCGCAAAGGACAAAGGCCAGGCGCTTGCAGACGAGTTGGGCGAACGTGCGATGTTCGTTACTCTGGATGTAACTGATGAAGAGTCTTGGGATGCTGCCCTGGAGCAGGCTCGCACCTTTGGTCTGGTCTCTGTATTAGTTAATAACGCCGGTATTATTGGCTTTGACCCGCTTGATGGCCGCGAGAAGGACATTTTTCAACGGACGCTCGATATCAACCTTACGGGCGTATATCTTGGAATCTGCTCTGTTATCGCTGGAATGAAGGAACTGGGTCGCGGCAGTATCATCAATATTGGTTCCACTGCCGCCGTCCAGGGATATCCTTTAGCGTCTGCTTATTGCGCCAGCAAGTGGGGCGTGCGTGGTCTGACTAAGGCGGCGGCGTTGGAGCTCGCTCACGACAATATTCGAGTGAATGCGGTGTTCCCTGGGGCAGTTCACACGCCGATGACTGCGCCACATGATCTCAGTGGAATGCTTTCTATTCAGGCTATCCCGCGGGCGGCACAGCCGGAAGAAATCAGCCGTATGGTGTTGTTTATTGCGCACCAGGATTCGGGCTTTATTACTGGCGGTGAGTATTTGGTAGATGGCGGCACTACGCTTGGGCCGTTACCTAAAAACTGGCGTGAGAACCATCAGTAATCGTCTTGTTGCCTAGTGTCTCTTGTACAGGATGCATTCGGTGTCCTGTACAAGCGCTTGTCGCTACCTCTAGCCGCCAAGGTAGAGGTCGGAGGCCGAACTGCCCGCCAATGAAAAAGCGCCGGTGAGCGCTGCCCGCCGGCGCTTTCTCTTGCTCCTTTCCCCCCCAATTCCTTCAGAGCAAGCGAAGCCACCTTTTTGGCCATGCCTTATGCCCCGGGAAGTCAATTCTCTGCCCGGGGCAACACCTGTCCATGCTAAGTCCGTGGCTTCGTCGCGCGCCTCGTGGAGGTCGTATGCGTTACTACGGTCGCGGCTGGCTCACGGAATCGAAGGCCAGCCTCGAAAGCCCGGCGGCAATGTGCAATTGACGCTGGAATGCATGCAAGCTTCAGGGATGTCTGCGGTGTAGCGTTGCGGGGTGGTTTGGGCGGCAGCGACGATCAGCAGGATGGCGATGGTAGCTGCGAGGCCGATGGAAATTATTTTTGTTCTCATGGCTATGCCTCTGGTTGGAGCAGGACAGCCATAGCGTCGCCATTTGCGTGTCAGAATGGTCCTATCTTTCGATAGCAGTACTGGCCATCTCGGAATGGAGGTGACCTAGTGCGCAGCGACAGCAGGCAAGTAGGACCGGCGAGCATCCCTCAACGACTTTTTCGATTGCTCTTCTTCATTCGGCCCCTGCATTCCACCGGTTTCTTCACCAGGCAGTGCCAGATTCCGGTAGGAAGTCATCGTAGATTTCCTTCATCAACTGCCTGAGCCAGCGATTCGCTTCGTCGTGGTGAAAGCGGGGGTGCCAGTACTGACAAATTGGGAATGGCGCGAGATCCACTGGGGGTTTCAGGCGTCGAACCCAGCCGTACTCATCAAAGATACGGCCGATCTCTCCTGGTACGGTCGCAATCAGCTCAGGATCATTCTTGATCAGCATGGGAATGACCAGGTAGTGGGGGGTCAGCAGGAACACGCCACGCTTGATACCGTGTTCGTCCAGCGCTCGATCATAGTGCGTGGTCTTGCCCCCCAGGTTGATCACGATGTGTTTCATGCGGGTGAATTGCTCAAGGCTGATCGAGTCCCCGACCTGTTTGTTTTCTCTACTGACGATCGTGACAAACTTATGGAAGAACAGATTCTGCTGGAAGAGTTCGTCGTTTACGGCAAGCTGCGATCCCATCGCAAGGTCAGCCTCGCCCGACTCTAGCGTCGCAGCTATGTTTTCGGGCCTGACCTGCAGCGTTTGAATGGTGCAGTGTGGTGCTCTGCGCTTTAGCTCCTGGATCATCCTGGGCAGAAACACGAGTTCGCCCATGTCGGTCATGCAGAACTTGAACGTACGGATTGCCGTGCTCGGGTCGAAGCGAGCTTGGGTGAGTAGCGAGTTTCGTACCGTGCTGATGACCTCCAGTATCGAGACTGCTAACTGCTCGGCCTTGGGCGTCGGCCTCATGCCGTCACCGACCTTGATGAACAGCGGATCGTTGAAGAAGTCCCGCAATCGTTTTAGCGCGTGACTGACCGCGCTTTGCGAGAGATCCAGGCTGTCAGCGGCCCGGGTCACGCTGCCCTCACGAATCAGAGCATCGAAGACCGGTAGGAGGTTTAGGTCGAGCTTCTTTTCGTTATGAATGCTGCGCATGGGATTGGGTATTTTTGTGATTGTGGTGCATTAGGGTATTCCAAGAATTTCGTTACTTGAAACACCGTATGGGATTTAGCAGCGCTGAACCCGGTAGGTAGACCACCTAGACAGGAGAAAGCAGCGCGGCATTGCGTGGAGGATTCACAGGTCGCCACCCCGAACGTGTTGCCATATCCATTCCAGAACGATGCATGGACCTGCTAGCTCCGGTGGTCATATTCGAGGTGGCGGGGGCCGAGCTGCAAAATGTCGATAGATCGAATGCGCTCCGTGTTTTTAGCAGCATGAGCTTCGAGCTGTTGGCGACTCAGTTGCCCTAGTGCTGCTGTACAGCAGCATGGGTACCAACTGACACAGCTGCTGGTGGCTATGTAACCCTCGTTTTCCCTCTGCTGGGACGTCTCCACGCTCTACGTGGTGCCTAGGGTGACTACCACCAGGAGAGTAGGGCGGGTAGGCGCTGTACTCGAGCCCTACCCGGCGAGCGTGCTGATCGACATAGGGTGGGGTCTCGAACAGCACGCTCTCGCTCGCACTTTTTAGTGTGGCTGGTGCAGTTGCTACGACGCACTGAGCGCTCCGCGGATGAGTGTGAGAACTGACTGGAGCATTTCAGGGTTATGCACGGCGTTCATGTCGTGCATCTACGGCATGCGTGGATCTCAATCTGTTGAGTTTTTATAGTGACTCAGGCGTCAGTGCGGCTGCGCTGACGCCCACTCCAATAAAAACGAAGCTCGGAGACCGCTGTGTCCAATCCAAAGTTCATTCTGCTGTTGTCGTGCCGCAATACCGCCGGAATCGTGAAGGATGTTTCCAGCTACCTCTTTGACCAGGGATGCAACATCCTCGATGCGCAGCAATTCGATGATCTGGATACTCAGCAGTTCTTCATGCGAGTGGTGTTCGATGCGATAGACAACGGGACGGAGCTGGTACTCGAGATCGAGGACATCAAGTCCGGATTCGCCGATATCGCCCATTTTTACGGTATGGAGTGGTCGCTGCGTCCGCAGGACCAGCGCAAGCGCGTGATGCTGCTCGTGTCCGGCTATGACCATTGCCTGCGCGACCTGCTTTACCGTAGCCGGATCGGCGAGCTGCCAATGGAGATTTCGGCCGTTGTCGCCAACCATCCCCAGGAGCGATACGCCGCAGTCGATCTGCAGGGCATAGCGTTTCACTACCTGCCAGTGACCCGGGAAAACAAGTCCAAGCAGGAAGAGGCGTTGTTTGCCTTGATCGAGTCCACCAAGACTGATCTGGTGGTACTCGCTCGCTACATGCAAATCCTCTCCGATGACCTCTCGCGCAAGCTGGAAGGGCGCTGCATCAACATCCATCACAGCTTCCTGCCGGGATTCAAAGGGGCACGTCCCTATCACCAGGCCCATGAGCGTGGCGTGAAACTGATTGGCGCGACCTCTCACTTCGTCACTTCCGACCTGGACGAAGGCCCGATCATCGAGCAAGACGTCGAGCGCATCTCCCATCGCGACAATGCAGAAGATCTCGTCCGTAAGGGGCGTGATATCGAGCGACGAGTGCTGGCCAGGGCAGTGCGCGCCTATCTGGAGGACCGCGTCATTCCCAATGGGCGCAAGACCATCGTGTTCGAAGGCTGACGCCTAGCCACACATAACAACAATTCGTAGACGTAACCGAGGTAAAGACATGCTTCCCAAGAATTTCAGAAAGACTCCCGAGGGCTATTTCACGTCTCGTTGGGGTCAGCCGGAATACACGGATTGGCTCGACGAGAGCATGTCCTGGAAGGACAACTGCTATATCGGTGACTGGTCGTTCCTTTGGCAGCGTCGTTACCGCGGGCCGGACGTGTTGAAGCTCTTCTCCGATACCTCGATCAACAGCTTCGCCAAGTTCGACATCATGCAGTCCAAGCACGTCACTCACTGCAATAGCGATGGCAAGGTGATCCATGAGGGCATCCTCAGTCGCTGGGGAGAGGATGACTTCATGCTCTTCGGTCGAGGAGGCTTCCTCATGGACTTCCACCTGCGCAAGGGGGATTACAACGTCAGCTCGGAGGTCGTCGAAGGGTTCAAATTCCAGGTCGCTGGGCCCAACGCAGCTGCATTGATCGAGAAGCTGACGGGCGTGGCTCTGGCGGACATCAAGTTTATGCACTCACACGTGGTGAAGATTGCTGGGCATGAGGTCTACGCGCTGCGACAGGGCATGTCCGGGGAGCCTGGTGTAGAGCTGCAAGGGCCTGCGGAACACGCTGCCGAAGTGTATGAGGCCGTGGTGCGGGCCGGCGAAGCGTTCGGGATCCGCAAGCTGGGTGGTCGGGCTGCCTTCATCAACCACCTGGAAGCCTGCTTCCCCACCATCGTGACCGACTACCTTCCTGCGATCTTCAGCGAGGACATGGCTGAGTATCGCGCTGAGTTCGAAGCGGCCCTGCCGGCGTTCGCCTCCACCTTCAACGTCGCCGGCAGCTTCGAAGCTGATGATGTCAGCGCTTGGTACCGCAGCCCCGTGGAGCTGGGCTGGGGGCGCAACATCAAGTTCGATCACGACTTCATCGGCCGCGCGGCATTGGAAAAGGAAGTGGCCAGCCCGCAGCGGGTGATTCGCACCTTGGTGTGGAATCCCGACGATGTGCTCAAGGTGTTCGCGTCCCTGTTCCATAAGGGCGAGCACTATGCCTTCATGGAAATGCCCCGGGATCAACGCGGCTTCATGTACGCCGACAAGGTGCTGGTGAATGGTCGTGAGGTCGGCGTTTCCACCTCGCGCGGCTACAGCTACTTCTTCCGCGAGATGCTCTCGCTGTGCACCCTGGACGTGGCCAACGCGGAAGTCGGAACCGAGGTCACGGTCATTTGGGGTAATCCGGGTGAGCCGCAACTACCTATTCGCGCCACTGTCCAACCCGCACCGTACAAAACCGACAACCGCCGCAGCTGAGTCGCCCTGGGCCCTGGCTTTCAGCACCTGCTCCATCTGTAAGACCCGGAGAAACAATGTCCGCATTCCTGATCGACGGAAAAGCCGCAGCCCGACAATTGCGTGAACGCCTTGCGCAGGACGTGAGCGCATTCGCCAAGCGACACGGCCGCGCGCCCGGCCTGGCAGTCATCCTCGTGGGGACCGATCCCGCCAGCGAAGTGTATGTACGCAACAAGGTGCTGCAGACGGAAGAGGTAGGTATGCACTCGTTCGAGTACCGCTTGCCTGCCGACACCCCGGAGGAGCGTCTGCTTGCTCAGATCGACACCCTAAATCGTGATGACCGCGTTGACGGCATCCTGGTGCAGCTGCCTCTGCCCGCGGGTATCGATGTCACCCGGGTCATCGAGCGCATTGACCCGGCGAAGGATGTCGATGGTTTCACCATCGCTAATGCCGGTCGTCTGGCAACCGGGCTGGATGCCCTGGTGCCATGCACGCCGACAGGAGTGATGTTCCTGTTGAGGAACCTGCATCCCACTCTTGTTGGCATGAACGCGCTGGTGATTGGCGCGTCCAACATCGTTGGCAAGCCCATGGCACGGCTGCTACTGCAGGAACGTTGCACCGTGACGATCGCTCACAGCAAGACCGTGGATCTTGAGGCAAGGTGCCGGCAGGCCGATATTCTGGTCGTGGCAACCGGCGTTCCCCAGATGATTCCTGGCGATTGGGTAAAGCCTGGGGCCACGGTCATTGATGTCGGTATCAGCCGCATCAAGCAGGAGAACGGAACCACCAAGCTGGTGGGCGACGTTCACTTCGAAAGTGCAGTTGAGCGTGCCGGAGCGATCACGCCTGTGCCTGGTGGAGTGGGGCCGATGACGATCGCTTGCTTGCTGGCCAATACGTTGAGTGCAGCACAACGGCGTACGGAAGTGCAGAGCCATCTTTGATGGCACTGCAGCCTGTGGGAGTTGGCGACCTCAAGGGTAAAGTTTGCTTAGCTAAATGACCGGCCGTTCTGGACTGTTAGCTTGCCTTCGCTAGCGGCGAGGACCGGTCAGAAACGGGCACTCTCTGGCTCCGACATCTCGGGCGCTGAGCCTCTACGGAGCTTTGAGCGCGACAATGGTACGACGAGCCGTTTCAATGGCCGCTTTTCGGCTAAAGGCCTCCCGCTGCCAGAGGTTGGCGAGCAATCCTCCGAGTGAGCCGACGCCGGCCAAAACGCCGTTGAAGCTCGCGGCAGTACTATCGATGGCCGAGAGGCGGCGTGCACGCTCTTTGTCCATGGCCACGCGTACTTCGACCGGCAAGACCGGAATCGAACGCCAAGCGTCAGTCTCCGGCGCGCCAGGAGTGTGACCGATAAGTTGGGTGCGGAAGTAGCGGCCGTGGTCGTCGGCTTGGCCGATGATCTCGAATGCCGTGGCGAGCTCGAACAATGAGGCGGGGACCGCGTAGCAGAGAATATCGTGGCGTTCGACTTCGCCATTGCGGATGCGAGGGACCCAAACCAGGATCAGAAACGCTTCATCCTCCCGCTGATTCTTGGCTGATAATCCCTCACTTGGAATCGCCTGCCCGATGGCTTCGGCCAAGGGCACGCAGAGATTGCTTTCCCAGGCTATCAGACGTTCTTGAAGCTGCCCCAGATCGGTTGGGAACGCTACAACTTCAGATGAACCGACCCCTTCCACCATCAAGGGGAGCACACGCAGGCCCTTCAGGCCCTGCTGAGCTAGCTCATCGGCAGTTGCGGGCTGAGCCCGAAGCGTAATCGGTGCAGAGGGAGGGGAGGGCACCCTCTGAAGGCCCAAGTAGTTGTTGTCCCCCTTTGCGAACTCCAGATGGTTAGCCGGTAGGATCAGCTGGTACGGGCTCATATAGAAAAGCTGTTCGAGGGGCTGGTCGTCGCGGTGCAGGTTCTGTGTTGCAGATTGCCTGAGCCACCAGAACATACGATCCAGGAAGCGTTCCGGAGTCCAAGCACGCTCGACACTGCTCCAGGCCACGTTGTACAAGCACAGGATGCGCGGCGAGTCGGTAGGCGTAGGGTGCTGATGCGAAAGCGCGGGGAAGTCCTTGCGCAATGTGCGGACGGTCACGGGTACGCGAAGGTCAGGGTTGACTGCGATTGCCAGTCGCTCAGTACGACGAATTACGGTGCGACAAAGGCGGCACAAGCATCGGCGAGATGTTCGGCGCGAGCGTTTCACTGCCCTGGCTATTTTCAGCGTCACCTTCAGTCCTCATGTGCAGCTTCGACCTTATCTCGTTGACACCCCTCCCCTTGAAATTCCTAGTGATCGCCACTATTACGCCATCACTGGTCCATTGAAGGGTGCTGCACTGCCTTTAACTGGGCCATTCAAAACCAGGGTTCGAGGGCAATGGAATGACAGCGGGTATCGAAATCGATTTTTTACCGGTGGGGAATGGGGAGCACAGCGGTGACGCCATCGCGATTCGTTGGAGGGAAGGTGATGGCTTCCGAGTAATGGTCTACGACGGAGGCACCCAAGAATATGGTGTGGCGTTGGTCGACCATATCCAAAAGCATTTCGGGACACACCATGTGGACTACTTGGTCAATTCTCATCCGGACAACGACCATGCCGGGGGCCTGACGCATCTCGTGGAGACACTTTCGGTGGGGGAGGTGTGGATGCATCGCCCATGGCAGTACAGCAGCGAGATTCGGCATTACTTCCATGACGGACGTATTACTGACAATAGCCTGGCGGAGCGCCTACAGCGCAAAATGAGCGCTGCCTATCGCCTGGAACAGGCTGCTGTTGAGCGGGGCATTCCGGTTCGGGAGCCCTTCGCGGGTAGCCGGATAGGCATCTTCCAGGTGCTGTCGCCGACGCGAGATCGATATGTCCATGAGCTTATTCCTGCGTTCGAAAAGTCTCCTGAGTTGAAAGTAGAAAGCGTGGTGGAGGCTTTCAAGGATTTCGGGCGCAAAGCTGTTCAGTTCGTTGCCAGTGCTTGGGATTTGGAGTATCTGCCAGAAGCGGTGACCACCAGCGCTGAAAATGAAAGTAGTGTGGTTGTGTTTGGCAGTTACGATGGTCGCGGCTATCTGCTGACCGGTGATGCTGGCGTGGAATCGCTCAAGGCCTCAGCCGATTTCGCGATCGGTCAGGGTATTCATCTCCCGTCTGCCGTCGACTTTGTGCAAATTCCCCACCATGGCGGGCGCCACAACGTGTCCACGGAAGCACTGAATTTGGTCGTGGGTGAGCCGTCGCCAGACGACTCCGTCGTACCCCGGCGAGTAGCCTTTGCGTCCGCTTCGGCGAAGGCGCCAACTCATCCCAAGCGCGTGGTGACTAACGCCTTCATTCGGCGTGGCTTCAGGGTTGCACAAACCAAAGGCCAATCTATCCGGCATCAACGAAACATGCCAAAGCGAGATGGGTATGGAGCTCTGGAATATGTTCCCTTCCACCATGAGGTCGAGAAATGAACAGCCTGCAGCTAATGGGTAGTGGGCTGGCTAAGGCTACGCTCCTGCTTGACCCTTATGAGCGCCAGGCACGTCTCTATCCCGCCTTGCTGTGCCTCCTGCCATTCGCGGTCATGGCCATCGCGCTGTACGGTAATCAGATGCTCCAACTGAAGGGCTTGTGGTGGTTGGCGGGCGCCGTGGGTGGGTTGTATCTCCTATCGGACATTGCTCGCAGCCTGGGCAAGGGCAAGGAGAAGGGCCTCTGGTTGCGGTGGGGGGGCGTGCCCAGTGTCCAGGTTCTCCGTCACCACGACGACGTCTTGGATTCGGTGTCCAAACGACGCTATCACGATTTCTTGGCGAGGAAGCTAAAGGTGGTGTTCCCGTCAAGGGAGATCGAGGGCGCGGATCCAGGGGCTGCAGACGCAGTCTATGCGGCAGCAGGCAACTGGCTTCGGGAGGCGACGAGAGATAAGAAGAAGTTCGACTTACTGTTTCGAGCCAACGTGACTTACGGCTATCGTCGAAATGGCTTTGGTGTGCGTTGGCTAGGACTGCTGATGTGCCTGGGGGTTGTCGCTTGGGTGATGCTGCGACTAGGGCTCAGCTCCTGGGCGCAGCGGCTAGATGCTGTCGCACATCCAGAGGCACTACTTGGGGCGGGGGAGGCTGTCTCCATTGGGGTGGCCTTGGTCATGGCTGTTGTCTGGATTTTCTACTTCTCTGAGGCCCGGGTGCGCGAAGCAGCTTTCTCGTATGCGCAGCGCCTTGTGTTGGCATGTGAGGTTTTCCTTCCACATGCTCCTACACGGACGGCCAAGAGTGGGGCGACAGCGCTCCAAGAATGATCACGATTTCTGGAGGTTTGCGGCGCTAGTAAACCGGTTTGGCTGCTTTAGGTCGGATGTCACCGACCTAAAGCAGCAAGGCTTCACTGAAGCCAAGATTTCACTGCCGCTGCGCCATACTCGGCTTTCCAAGCGTTCAGCACCTTGTTGTTACCGCCCTTCGTCTCGACCACTTCATTGGTGTGCGGATTCTTGTAGACCTTGACGGTGCGCTCGCGCCTTTGAGTTTTCCGAGCCGGCAGCGGAGTGCTCGCGCGACCTGGATCAAGGATGTTGATTACTGCCTTTAGCCCAAGGCCATATTCATCGAGAAGCGCTCTGAGTTTGGTTTCAAACTCAATTTCGCGCTTGAGTTCTGCGTCGTTCTTGAGGCTGTTCAGCGCGGCAAGTTGTTCCGCGAGCTGTGCTTCCAGGCGTTTAAATTCGGCCAGTTTGCTCATTGCATTCTCCTTAGCGTGATGCAAATAGACACCGCAGTTGACCGATTTCGCGTGAAATTACTCTGGCGCTGGGCATTGCCCTTGGTCAATTTGCAAGGAACGCGTTGTTCGAGGCCATCAGTCCAAATTCTCAGCTATGTACCTGACTAGCTTGAGAGGTTCGGTGCTGTCGATGATGGAGAACATCACGTCCCGTTTGCTGCGGGGAAGACGTTGAGCGCAGCGTTTCGCCGTAGCTTTGATTGCTTTATCCGAACAGTGAATCTGAGCGGCGAGCAAGAGGGCAATGGTGGCGTCCAATAAAGTCAAACTGCGATGCCTTGTGTCAGTTAG